>NZ_JAMYRC010000005.1:0-208584 GCF_040321205.1 Mesorhizobium sp. M0496
TCCTGTTTTCCCGTCTCGCGCTTCTCGCGTGGCCTGGACATTCGCCGTCCCTCGATTCGCCGCCGCCGAACCAAGTGAATCACGCGCCGCAGCACAAGGGAATCGCAAAACCGAATTGCAGGAAAACAGCCCCCATAAACCGCTAATCCTGCAATCCAAAAGCCGCTATCCGCCTCAATCAACATGCCAGATCAACGGCTTGCGGATAGTTCACGGTCGACGAGCCCGGCGTACTTTTCCTTCATGCCGTGTCGGAAAAAGGCGCACCAGAAAAGGTGCGCGTGATCGAATGCTACGCTGATCAGGCGGCCTACGAAGCCCACCTGACCACGCCGCATTTTCTCAGATACAAGACGCAAACGGCGCATATGGTGCGGTCACTTCGGCTCATCGAAACTGACCCGATCACGCTGGCAGCGAAATCCGGTCAGGTTTCAGACTGACCCGCGACCGAGACCCGGCTCGACACCGCCGTTCATCCAGAGCGGTCGACTCCCTCTCAACGCGATGCGCTCTGGTTAAGAGTATCTGGCCGAACAACGGCCGATATCAGACCGGCGCCTTGCTGCGCACTTCCGACTTTTCCAGATAGTAGCTCGAGTATTTATCGAAGAATTTTTCCGAGCCGCCGAACGATCCGTATTTGGCAAGCTTCTTCAGATCGACCTTGTTCAGCACCGCGCCAACGATCTTGTTGGCGACATAGGGCTCGGATTCCAGCATCGACCTGACCATCGCGCGCGGCGTGCGGCCCCATTCGGTGACGAGCACAAAGCCGTCGACCAGCGGCGCGAAGGCCTTGGCGTCGACCACCGGTCCGAGTGGCGGCAGATCGACGACGATGTATTCGAACGTCTCCTTGGCGTTCTCGATGAAGCGCCGCATGCCGGCCGAGGAAAGAAGTTCGCTGGTATGCGAGAAGTTGCCGCGCAGCGCTGCCGGGATGATCGCCAGCTTCGTCTGCCTGTCGATCTTTCCAACGGACTGCCAGGTCTGGCCGCTGACCACCGCCTCCATCAAGCCTTGCTCGGCTTCCATGCCGAGGCCTCGGCTGAGGCCGGGATTGCGCAGGTCGCCGTCGATCAGCAGCGTCTTGGCGCCGTTGGCGGCAAGCAAGCCGGCGAGATTTGCCGCGACCGTCGACTTGCCCTCGCCGGGAAGCACCGAGATGACGCCGATGACGCGGCTGCCTTGCCCTTCCAACACGACGTCGAAGGCGATCTTGGTGCTGCGCAGCGTTTCGGAGAACATCGAGGCAGGCGAATCGATGCTGACCCGCATGCGCGCCCGCTTTTCCGCCGCCGAAAGCGATTTGGCGGTCTTGGTATCCATCTTGGTCTCGCCCGGCTTTTCTTCCTTGCCGAGCTTGCCGCCGATCGTCGGCAGATAGCCGAGGAATTTCAGGCCGACGCGGTCGCGCACATCCTCGCCCGTCCTGAAGAACCGTTCGTTGAACTCGTTCAGGCCGCCGAAGCCGGCGCCCATCAGCGTGCCAAGAACCAGCGAAAGTCCGAGCACGATAATCGTACGCGGGCTTGACGCGGTAAGCGGCATCGAGGCGTCCGAGATGATGCGGATCTTGCCGACAGGGAAGGACTGCTGCTGCGCGGCTTCCTCATAGCGGCCGAGGAATGTCTGATAGAGCGTGGTGAGTGCCGTCGCCTGCTGATCGAGTTCACGCAGCTTGACTTGCGTCTGGTTGTCGACGGAACTCTTGCCTTGTGCGGCCGCGACATTGGCCCTGAGCGCGGTCTCGCGCGCCTGCGCCACTTCATATTCGTTGCGATAGCTTTCGGTCAGTTGTTTCAGTTCGCCGAAAATCTGCGTCGATATGTCGGCCTTCTCCTTGGCGAGCGCCACCGCCTGCGGATGCTCGGGACCGAAATTCGCCTCGACATCCTGCAGCCGCTTGGCCACCGTCAGGTAGCGGGTCTTGAGCGCCGCGATGACCGAGCTGCTCGGCTGGTCGCTCGATATGGCGGCATCCTTGAAGGCATTGTCGGAGCCGCTGTCGACAATCGCCTTGTACTGCTGGTAGCGGGCGCTGGCGCGCGCAGTGTCGGCCTGCGCGACGATGAGCTGGGCGTTGAGATCGGAGAGCTGCTTGTCGCTCATCAGCTGGCCATCGCTGTTGGCGGCAAGCCCGTGTTCGGCCCGGAATTTCTCGACCGCGAGCGAGGCTGCCTGGGAACTCTGGCGCAGTTCGGTCAACCGGCCCTGCAGCCAGACCGCCGCCCGCTCGGTGGCGTCGAAGCTGGCATCGAGCTGATCGGCGAGATAGGCATCGGCATAGGCTTTGGTGACCGCGTTCGCCAGGGCCGGATCCGTCGCCTGATAGCCAAGCGCGATGACATAGCTTCGGCCGACGCGCTCTGCCTGCATCTCGTTCTGCAGCTTGAGGATCGCGTAGTCACGACGCGACGTCGCGATCAGCGCGTCGCGGGCCGCGGGATCGAGCTTGCTGATGTCGCCAACGCCCGGCATGGAAGGGCTGGGGCGGACATACTGGATCACGCTTCGGACAAAACCGACGCCCTTCGCCAGAGCCGATACGGGCGGATTCATGAACGCATCGTTCTGGTCGAGCTTCAGCTTGTCGACCACCACCGAGGCAAGCCGCGTCGAGGTCAGGATTTCGATCTGGCTCAGGATGGCGGAATCGGTCTGCATGGTTGTCGACGCCGCCGAGATGTCGTCCACAATCTTGTTCAAGCCCTCGTCGATCAGCACGCTCGCGACCGACTGATATTTGGGCGGCGTCGTCTGCAAATAGAGCACGCCCAGGAAGAGACCGATGACAGCGCACACGGCAACCACCTTGGCCTGCCGTGCAGCCATGCCAAGCAGCCGCTCGATATCGATGAAGTCTTCGCCGTCTCCTGCATCCGAATTCGGCAATGGCATCCTCTTGTCGAGAGGAAAGTTGGCATAATTCATCTTCGGTCCAATTCTAGAGCCGGTCCCATTCCGATCGATCGCAATGGGCTCTATCTTACTGTTTAAGCATGATCTTTGCCGGAAACCGGGACCCACTTTCCGGAATCATGCTTTGGCTTGCAGGCCCCTCGAAGATCGGGAGCATCGCCAGAATCGATGCACGCGTCGTGCCAGACAGCGAGGGCCTGTCGGCCCCTCTTCGCCAGCCATCTGAAAATGCTCCCGAAAAATGGGCATTATGCGGCTTCTTCCTGGCGTTCATGCGACCGGACGAACTCCTGAAGCATCTCGAAAACCGGGCCCTTCATGTCGTCGCGCGCCAACGCGAAGGCGATATTGGCCTGGATGAACCCTTCCTTGGAACCGCAGTCGAACATGCGGCCCTTGAAAGGCTGGGCGAAGAACGGCTGATCCGTCGACAGACGGACCATGGCGTCCGTCAGCTGGATCTCGTTGCCGGCGCCGCGCTGCTGATTGCCCAGAAGCGCGAAGATCTCGGGCTGCAGGATGTAGCGGCCGTTGATGTAGAAATTCGACGGCGCGTTGGCCGGCGCTGGCTTTTCAACCATGGCCGTCACCTCGAAGCCGCCGCCGATTTCGGCGCCACGGCCAACGATGCCGTATTTGTTGGTCTCGCTCGGGTCACAACGCTCGACGGCGATGACATTGCCACCGGTGCGCTCATAAAGGTCGACGGTTTCGGCCAGGCATCCGCGCCCGCCGAAGGAGACCATGTCCGGCAGCAGCAAGGCGAAGGGCTCGTTGCCGATAACCTCGCGCGCGCACCAGACGGCATGGCCGAGGCCTTGCGGCGATTGCTGGCGGATGAAGCTAGTGGCACCGGCCACCGGCAAAAGGCTTTCCAGCGACTGCAATTGCGCCTTCTTGCCGGTCTGCTCCAGGGTTCCGATCAGTTCCGGATGCAGGTCGAAATAGTCCTCGATCACCGCCTTGTTGCGACCGGTCACGAACACGATGTGCTCGATGCCCGCCTCGAAAGCCTCATCCACCGCATATTGCACTACAGGCCTGTCGACGACGGGAAGCATTTCCTTCGGCATCGACTTGGTCGCCGGCAGGAACCGTGTTCCAAGCCCCGCCACCGGTATCACGGCTTTCCTGATTTTCTTCATCGCAAATTCCTTCTGAGGAGATCGACTTCAGTCCATTCGCAGGCCATGAAAAAACCCTCCATGTGCCTGCATCTTCACCTCCCCGCCCCAACGGCAAACTGTGCCGCCATTCTTCGGAACCGCACCGCGATCGGCATGCCCATATGCCTGACCGCCGCCGGGTCGCTGAGCGCTGTCCAGATCGCCTTTAGCGGGGACCGCGCCTTGATGTGCTGAACCATCGACAGGAACGACGCGGCCTTGCGCAGGCTGCGACCGCGTCGAGCGAAGGCGGCCTGCGCGGCCTCATCCATCTGATGGGTTTGAGCGAACACCGCATCTGCCCTGAGCATCGCTTCGACGTGGTGAAGCTCGAGCACGCGCGAGATGGAACCGCTACGGATATGGTAGGCATAGCCGATATCAGGTTCGACCACGCATTTGCCGCCCTTGGCCAGGGCGCCGGCAAACAGGATGTAGTCTTCGCCGATCCTCAGTTTTTCATCATAACGAAGCTGGTTCTCGTTCAGGAACTCGCGCTGGAAGATCGGCTTGAGGTAGCCGAGATTGAACTTCGATTCGAAGACGACGTTGCCGGCGATGTAGGTGGCCAGCGAAATTTCGCGCAAGCCTTCCAGATAATGCCGCGGGAACATCGCGTCCTCGACGACACCGTCCTCACGAATGACCTGCAGATTGTCGACGGCGATCTGGGCACCTGCTCTTTCAGCACGAGCGATCATTGCGGCGAGCCGGTCGGGAAAGACCGCGTCATCGGAATCGAGAACCGCGATCCATCTGCCTCGGGCGGCATCGAGGCCTGCATTCCTGGCGCCGCCAGGGCCGCGATTGCTGGCCAGGGCGACGACGCTGACGATATCCTGCGCGTAGGCCCGCGCCACGTCGAGCGTCGCGTCGCGCGACTTGTCGTCGACAACGATGATTTCGACGCTGACGTTTTTCTGGGCGATGGCGCTGGCGATCGCCCGGTCGAGGGTCGCCTCGGCGTTGAAGGCGGCAATCACGAAGCTGACATCAGGCTGCACGCTTGCCTCCTTCCTGTGGCGAAGGCTGACCGTAAAGGCGGATTTCGCGGATGCCGACAAGGCCACTGACTACGCCGACATGCATAATGCCGCGCAGCACGCTTCGGTTCCTGCGGACCGGACTGATGACGACCGGAAGTGCCGAAGCGAAGCAATAGAGGGCCTTTGCCGACGCCAGCCCGACCTGCTTGACCAGACCGATGCCGCTGGCGCTACTACCCAGAAGATGGCCATGCGTCTGCCCAACGCGGAAGCGGCGGCGGCCGAGCCAGTCGAATGCCGCTCTTGAGCGCGGCACCACCTCGTCGACCCAAGCTTCCGGCGCAAAAGCGATGCGGCCGCCGGCCTTGTGCATCTGGTCGAAGAATTCGGTGTCTTCGCCACCGGTCTGGCCGCGCGCCAGGCCGAAACGGCGGCCGCGCAGGCTGTCCGATCCCATCCGCAGCAGAACGTTGCAGGTGTAGCCCGTCTGGATCTCGCCGCGCACCCAGACGGGCAAGGTCGAATGGAAGTCGCCGCGCCGCATCCAGTCCGGTGCATCCTGGCGATAGCGCGCCCTGACAGGGCCGAGCACGGCGGCGGCACCGCTGGTTTCAGCCATCGCGACCAGCTCGGCGAGCCATGCGGGCGTGGCGGTCTCGTCGTCGTCGATGAAGGCGACGAAATCCGCCGTACTGGCGTCGAGGCAGGCGTTGCGAGCGATCGAGATGTTGCGCGCCGGAGCATGTTGATAGTGGATCGGCACCGTCAATTCCCGCGACAGCACCGCCACCAGGTCGCGAGCGGTCGGGGTGTCGTCATTGTCGGCGACGATGATGCGGATATCGAATCCCGTCGGCATATCCATGGCGTCGAGCGAGCGCAGCGTGTCGGCCAGTTCCGGTCGCCGGAACGTGCAGACGCCGATGTCGATGCTGCGGTTCTTGGCCTGCAACGCCATCACGCCACCCCGCGCCGAGAGCCGAGGCCGAGAAGCTGCAGCCAGAAGCCGACCGACCAGCCCAGATGCATGACCATCGCCGAAACACCGGCAAGCGCGATATCCGCATTGCGCTGGCGGATGGCCGTCCACAGGCCATAGCCCAGGCACACCGATGCCCAGATCAGCAGCGGCACCGCCGCCAGCCAGTACACGAAAGACAAGACCGCCAGCAGCACGACCGGAAACACCAGCAGCGGCACCATCTGCCGGACTTTTGGGATGACGCGGTGCTTCAGCACGTTCTTGGCACGGCCGCGGCCATAGCCAAGATACTGGAAATAGAGGCCGGAGAGCGAGGCGCGCGGATAGTAGATCATCTGCGTCTTGCCGCTCATCCAAATCTTGTAGCCGGCTTGTCTCAGCCGGTAATCGAGTTCTGCATCTTCGTTGTGGCTGAACGTCTCGTCATAACCGCCGACTGCCCCGAAGGCCGATATCCGCATCAGAGCGTGATGGCCGTGGTCGATCCACTCTCCCCCCGAAAGGTGCCGATGTTTCGAGCCACCGGTGCCGAGCTTGGAGTTCTGTGCCGCGGCGGCCGCCTTCTGCACGGTGCTGCTGCCGCTGGTCAGCATCGAAACCACAACCGAATCCGCTCCGGTGGCCAATGCCTCCTCGACCAGCCGGTCACAATAGTCGTCGGGATAGCCGCCATGCGCATCGATGCGGATGAGATAGTCGGTACCCTCACCGAACGTGCCGACGACGAGATTGATCGCCGCACTCTGGATGCGCCGCTCATTGTGAAGCAGGATAACGCGCTTGTCCTTCGCAACGATGTCCTGGACGATGGCCAGCGTACCGTCGGTGCTGCCGCCATCGGCGACGATGATCCGGGCGTCAAGCCTGGCTGCAGCGGGTCGCAATTGATCGAGCAGCGCGCCGATATGGGCGGCTTCGTTCAGGCATGGGATAACGATCAGGCTGGATGATGTTTTCTCGGTCTGCGTCATCAGTCCATCTTGCCTCTGTCCATCTCTGGCCATCCTATGCCAATGCCTCCGCTGCAAAGGGGCCGGGCACGGCGGTCAGGCTGCGCAGCCGTTCGACGAGCGCCCGGCAATCGCTGCGATCGTAGCTCCAGGTCCTCGGATTGCGGGCCAGAACACGCCCCTTCAGCCTGGCGAAGCGATGCTCCTCCATCTTGCCTAGCGCGGCTTCGAGCGCATCGGGCGACGCATCGGGCAGGAGCACGCCGATATCCTGCTGTTTGAGGAACCGCCCAGTCTCGGTGTTGCCCATCGAGATCGGCACCGCGGCGAAACGGCAGCCTTCATAGAGCCGGTTTGGCAGAAGCCATTCGGAGTTTTGCCCTGCTTCGAAAAAGTCGATCGCCCAGGAAAAATGGACGTCGTTATAAATCGCCGCCATGTCCTCCGGGTTGCGGTAGGGCCCGCGAAACGACAGCCATGGTTCGGCTTCGACGAAGCCATGGAAATCCGGGAATTCGGACAAAGCCGGACGGCCGCGCAGCACGATCTCGAAACGTCCCTCCATGCGGCGGGAGAAATCGGCCAGCAGTTCGAGCGAACGGCGGCAGCGCAAGGCGCCGAACCAGCCGATCCGCCATGGCGGGCCGACCGGACTCTCCAATGCCTCGGGGGCGCCGGGCAAGATCGCCGCGGCCTCGAAGTACTTGTTTTCGACCAGATCGATGGGTGCCGCGACCTGGCCGAACGGCTTGAAATAATTGGCGATGAAGGCCGGCGAACTGGTCACCAGCAGCTTCACATCCCTTGCCAGAAAGCGTTCCGTGGCGCGCAGCGCCTTGCCCAGGACATCGTTGCGCAGCACAAGGCGATGAATGTCGAGGCACTCATATACGATCGGCACCGACGCACCGAAGGCTGACCGGGCGCGGCGGGCGAGCGCCAGCATTTCCAGGTTGCGCGCAATGATGAGATCGGGTCTCGGCATGCCGCCAAGTTTCGAGCCGATCGATAGAGCCGCCTTGGCGACCGCCGCGAGGCGCTGGCCGAATCGCCCGTCACGCGTCGCGCCAAGGTCGATCGGCCGCAATCCCTCGACATCCGCAATCGGATTCGTGGTGCGACGGAAGCCGGCCAAGGTGACCTGGGCCCCACCTGCCCTGAGCATCGTAATCCGCCGGCGCACGGCCGGGTCGGAGACGTCGTGCACAAGGTACAAGACATGCAGCATGAAACTCGACCGCTGTTGGCCCACCCATGGGAATGCTAGTACACCTCTTGCTGCATCGCAACATTTTTGGTGCAACGATCCACGTTTTCTGTTGCACTGCAAAATTATTGTCGTAGTTTGTGGTCGGCGGCGGTCGTGGATTTTCGAGTTTGGAATCCGCGCAAAAAATCAGGAATCCTGAATTTGGAAGCCAATGCATTTGATCCGCCAGAAGGCTCTTTGCGCAAATCGGTTGGGCGCGGCGCAGTTGTCACGGCCATGGCGCAATCGGTGCGGGTCGCGACCCAGATCCTGTCCGTCATCGTGCTGTCGCGGCTGTTGTCGCCACAGGATTTCGGTGTCGTGGCGATGTGCGCGCCGGTGCTGGCCTTCATCGCGCTGTTCCAGGATTTCGGCCTGACCCAGGCGACAATCCAGAAAAGCGGCATCCGGCATGAGGAGGTGAACTACCTCTTCTGGATCAATGTCGCCGTCAGCGCGATCCTGGCCTGTGTGCTTGCGGGTACCGCGCCGCTGGTCGCCGCCTTCTATGGCGAGCCGCGCGTGACCGGCCTGGTGGCCGCGTTTGGCTTGCAGATCATGGCCTATGGGCTGGGTGCGCAGCATCTGGCGCTCTTGACGCGCCGCATGCAGTTCGGCCGGCTGGCCGTCATCGACGTCGCCAGCGCCATCGCCGGGCTCACTGTCTCGATCGCCTGGACCTTCATCGACCGCTCTTATTGGGCGCTGTTTGCCGGCACGCTGACCGGTGCCGTGCTGCCGACGCTCTGCTACTGGGCGAGCTCACGCTGGCGTCCGGGCCTGCCGCGCAAGGTCGCCGGCATCAGCGAATTGATCAATTTCGGCGCCGGCATCACCGGCTTCAACTTCGCCAATTTCTTTGCCCGCAACCTCGACAACGTGCTGATCGGCAAATACTGGGGCGAGGCGCAGCTCGGTCTCTATGACCGCGCCTACAAGCTGCTTTTGTTTCCGCTGAGCCAGATCACCAACCCGCTGTCGAAGGTGATGGTTCCGGCACTTTCCAGGCTGAAGGACGAGCCGGACCGCTACCGCAGCGCCTATCTGCGCGTCATGCCGCTGATCCTGCTGGTGGCGCTCCCCGGCGTCGCCTTCGCCACCGCGATGTCGGATGTGCTGATCCCCTTCGTGCTCGGCGAGCAATGGCGCGCAAGCGCCTCGATTTTCCTGGCACTCGGCTTTGCCGGGCTGCTGCAGCCGCTCAACAATCCGGCGGGATGGCTTTTTGTCAGCCAGGGCCGCTCCGGCGATTTCATGCGCTGGGGCATCATAACGGCGGTGACATCGGTGCTGGCCTTCATGCTCGGTCTGCCCTATGGCGCGCTGGGCGTGGCGATAGCCTACGCGATCAGCGAGTATCTGCGGACGCCGTTCCTGTGGCTCTATGTCGGCAAGAGCGGACCGCTGCAGGCGCACCATGTGCTTCGCGCGGCAACGCCGTTCGTGCTTGGCGCCCATCTGGCGCTGGCCGCGATCTGGTTCATCAAGCCGCAGCTGCCGCAGCAGCATGTGATTGCCCTGGCCAGCGGCGCCGTGCTCGCTTACCTCATCACCATCGTCATCGCACTGGCATTCGCCTCCGGCCGCGAAGCCCTGCGCGAGGCTCTCAAGATGCTGCCGGCAAGGCTGCCCGCGGCAGCGCCGCGCGAAGCGCAATAATTTGGGCGCCTTCGACAGCTACGGACATACCCTCCAGGACCAGGTCTGAACCATGCACTACCGATCGATCTCCGATATGAACGACGCCATTGTCAGGGGCCTGCACCGGCTGCCGCGTGACATCGACCTGGTCGTCGGCGTTCCCAGAAGCGGCGTGCTGGCGGCAACGCTGGTCAGCCTTGCGGCCAACATCCCGATGACCGATCTCGACAGCTTCCTGACCGGGCGGATCTACACGTCCGGCGTCACCAAGCGCCGTGCCGCGCTCGACCGCAAGGTCTTCGAGATGCGCAAGGTGCTCGTGATCGATGACAGCGTCGCCGGCGGTAACGCCATGCGCGACGCACGCGCCCGCATCCAGGCTGCCGGCATCGAGGCCGATTTCACCTTTGCCGCCGTGTTCGGCTTGCAGCCGCAGCACGAGGAAACCGACCTCGTCTTCGAGGTCGTGCCGCATCCGCGCATGTTCCAATGGAACTTCATGCATCACAAATTCCTGGCGCAATGCTGCGTCGACATTGACGGCGTGCTATGCCTCGACCCGACGGAGGCCGAGAACGACGACGGCCCAGCCTATGAGAAATTTCTGAGCGAGGCGCGGCCTCTCCATGTCGCGACCCACAAGATCGGCTGGCTGGTCACCAGCCGGCTGGAGAAATACCGCGCGCTCACCGAGGCATGGCTTGCCAAGCATGAGATTAAATATGACCAGCTGATCATGCTCGATCTGCCGAGCAAGGCGGAACGGCAACGGCTTGGCGCACATGGCAGTTTCAAGGCTGATTTCTATCGCAAGTCCGATGCTATCCTGTTCATCGAGAGCGAACATGAACAAGCGCTGAGGATCACCGAACTGTCCGGCAAGCCGGTGCTGTGCGTCGAAACGCACATGGTCAGCTTTCCCGACACGCTGTCGCTGCCGGCACTCGGCCAGGCAGCCCGCAACCTGCCGGCAAGGCTGCGGCAGATCAACTCGCAAGAGGGCCGCAAGAGTACCGCCAAGACCATTGCCCGCGCCCTGCTGGGCGCCCGTGGCTACGAGACGCTGAAAAATCGCGTCAAACGCCTGGCCTGATCCCCACGCTAGAGCAATTCCAGGAAAAGTGTGAAACGGTTTCCCCGGGAAAAGCGCATAGCGCTTTCCCTTGGGAATTGCGTCAAAACAAGGAGTTAGAGCGGTTCGCCGTTTCCGTGAAACGGTGAACTGCTCTAAGCAGTCTTGCTGCGCGCCTTGGCTAAGCCGCTTGCCGCGCGCGCTGCTGCATTGCCTTGTCCAATATCGAGAAGAAGGTCATGAACTGGCGATCGGGATCGAGTTCCGAGCGTCCGGCGAAGCTGCGCGCGAGGCCTGAAAGCCGGTCATATTCCTGGTTATCATTCCACAGCCGCCTGACGGCCGCGACCCAGTCGGCAAGCGGAGCATCATAGTCGAGCACCACGCCGCCCGAGCCGATCGCCTCGGGCAGGCCGCCGCGCCGCGAGCCGACAACCGGGATTCCGCTGCAATGGGCCTCCGATGCAACGCGGCCCCAGGCCTCCTCCCACTTGCTGGGAGCAAGCAGGATCTTGGTGCGGCCATAGACGGTCTTCATGTCGCTGGTGCGGCTCTCCAGCACGACATTGCCCGAGGGTGCGATCGTCTGCTCGATCCGCGTCCGATGATCGTCGTCCAGCTTCCAGCTTTCGACGAACAAGAAAGGGATTTCGCGGCAGGCGCCAGCGATGCGCACCGCAAGCTCAAAACCCTTTTCCTCATAAGGATTGATCAGCGTGACGAACTGGCCCGTTGTCGGCGTGGAGTAATGCGCCGGGTTGATGGTCGGCGGGATCACCGCCGCCTCGATGCCGAACTCTCGCTTGTAGGTGCGCGCGGTAAACTCGGAATTGGCGATGTAGACTGCCGAGTGCAATTCGCGCAGATCGCCGCCCAGTTCGTGGAACTCGACATTGCGGAGATAGATGACCAGAGGCACGCCCTTCGCCTGCAGCGCCTTGCCGATCGGAACCGATTTGTGACACTGGACCACGGCCACATCCGGCTTCAGCCTGTCCACGGCAAAGGCCGCCGCTTCCCAGGGAAACCAGGCCCGCACCACCGGATAGCCGGGATAGCTGTCGATGACCGCCGGCTGCCGCAGCAGCTTCATCTTGGCACGCGCCTTGAAGCCGAAGACACCATCGCCGAACAGGGCGGCAAGCACCGCGGCTTCATGCCCATGTTCGATCAGCTGTTCGGCCAGATGGTGCGTGCTCGACTGCACGCCGCCACTGAACTCGGGTGTGTAGCCGTTGCCACCTGCAAAAAGAACTTTCATGATCGGGCTCCTTGTCGCATCTCGTATTCTTCGCTGAGAGGCAACAGGCATAGTCCGCCGCCTCGCTTTCGACGTCAGGCAAGTTTCGGCGGCTCCAGATTCGCGAAGGGATTGGTACAGGATTGCCAGCCGGTAAACCGGATCGGGTCGTTGGGCGAACTGCGCCAGGCATAGTCCGTCAGCATATGGAACTCGGCGATGACCCAGCGGTCGAAATGCACCAGATCTTCCCACTTCTGCTGGGGCAGCAGGCGGCGCGCGGCGCCCAATTTGAGTTCCTCCACCAGAGTGACGGCGTCGCTCAGTTTTTCGCTTGGAAAGACCCACGGATTGCGGTTGCGGAACTCCAGCACGAACTGCTGCAGATGCTCGATGCGGATGTTCAGTCTGCCAAGGTATTTTTCGAGCGTGACGCGCACCAGATCCTCGTCCGAGAATGAGGAAACGGCGGCGTAGGCGACCCCTGTCGAAACCACTCCGCCAGCCATGATGGCCAGGACCGAGCGTCGCGAAATTTCGATCATCCGATGCCTCCTTTCACGCGATCCGGCCCGCCGCCCGCAAGGACAGCGCTGCCGCGGTCAGACTTGGGTTGGCGCAGGAGCAGCTCGGATAGGTGCTGGTGCCGACGACGACCAGATTTCTGAGCTGGTGATGGATCATGCCGCTGTCGATCACCGAATCGGCCGGGCCGGTACCCATCCTCAGCGTCCCCTGAACATGCGATTCGGTCGGCCGGATGCCACGGTCGAAGAGCTTTTCGACCGGCAGCGGCGCCAAAAGGTCAGGCAATTTGTCCAGCGCGCGAGCCATGCCCTTCACCGCGTAATCCGATGGCGCCTTGAAGCTGACGAAGGCATTCTCATCCGCGTCAAGCGTGACGAAATTCTCGGGGTCGAGCAGGTTTTCGGTGACCACGACAAGCGGCAGCGCCTGGCGCAGCCGCCCCTTTTCGGCACGCATTCCGTGCTGCCAGCGGTTCTCGAAATAGACCAGTGCCGCTGCGTGCTCCGATCGATGCGGGCCGTCATAGAGGCCGAAATTCAAGCCGGTGGTGATGGTGCTGCCGTCGAAATTGTCGACGCCGTCGAGATAGACCTCGAAATTCCAGCCGTAGGATTCGTGCAGGCCGCGGCCGACGAATTCACCGCCCAGGCCGGACCGCAACATGATCGCCGCGCTTTGGATGGCATTCGCGCCGAGAATGAAGAGATCGCCGCTGACCTGATATTCCTTGCCGTCATGCATGAACGTGACCGAACGGACCGCGCCGCCGACGTGATCGAGCCGGCGCACTTCCGCACCAAGGCAGACCGAAACATCGGGATGCTCGAAGACATGCATCAACCCGTTGTTGACGGTGAATTTCGCGTCGGCCGGACATAGCCAGCAGCGCAGATTGGCGCAGCACGAGGTGCGTTGTGAAGTCGGTACCCGTGCCCGCGCGGTCGGCATGACGAAATGCTGGCCGGGCTGCGCCGCCTTCATCATCCGGTCGGGTGTCGACATGCGATGCGGCGGTTGCGGAAACGGCTTCGAGCGCGGCAGCATCGCCGCCATGTCGGGGTCGCCTGAGATCGACATGATGTCTTCGGCGTCGCAGTAGAACGGCTCGATGTCGTCATAGCTGATCGGCCAGTCATTGCCGATGCCGTAGGTACTTTTCAACCTGAAGTCATTGGGATGGAACCTTGGCGTCTGCGCGAACCAGCAGTTCGTTCCGCCACCCAGCCCGATCGTGTAGTTCCACGGCTTGTCGGAATTGGTCTTGTAGGTCGTTTCATCGTCGATGTCGGTGTTGGCGTTCTGCTCGAGCTGCCATTCATGGGTGTTGTGGCGCCCCCACTCCAGCACCAGAATGCGTGCCTTTCGCCGCTTGGCGAACTCATGCAGGAAGAAGGCCGAACCGAAGCCGGAACCGATCGCGACGAGATCGAAATGATCCTTGGTGATTTGCTCTGGCTTTACGTCCAGCACCATCAGCTACAACTCCACACAGAAATACGCGCTCAATCCTTGCGCCCGTCGGCTGGACCGGTCTTGCATCCGCCTGTCCCTGCCCGGTCTCATGCCGCCATTCTGCCGATCGAGTGATATTCGATGCCGTGGCGGGCGATGACCTTGGGGTCATAGAGGTTGCGGCCATCGAAGATGACCGGCGTGGTCAGTGCATCTCTCAGCGCGTCGAAGGAGGGCGCGCGGAAGCTCTTCCACTCGGTGGCGATCAACAGCGCGTCGGCGCCGCGCAGTGCCGCCTCCTTGGTACCGCACAACAGCAGATCGTCGCGCAGGCCGTAGATGGCCTGGCATTCCTGCATCGCCTCTGGATCATAGGCCTGGACATTGGCGCCGGCCTTCCACAGCGCTTCCATCACGACACGCGCCGGCGCCTCGCGCATGTCGTCGGTGTTGGGCTTGAAGGCCAGGCCCCACAGCGCGAAGGTCTTGCCTTTGAGATTGCCCTTGAAGTAGCGGTCCACCTTGTCGAAGAGAACCGATTTCTGTGCGTTGTTGCGCTCCTCGACGGCGCGCAGCAGCTTGGCGTCGAACTTGACGCCTTCGGCGGTCTTGATCAGCGCCCGCACATCCTTCGGGAAGCACGAGCCACCATAACCAAGACCCGGATAGATGAAATGGTAGCCGATGCGCGGATCGCTGCCGATGCCCTTGCGGACCTCCTCGATGTCGGCGCCGAGCTGCTCGGCCAAATTGGCCATCTCGTTCATGAAGCTGATCTTGGTCGCCAGCATGCAATTGGCGGCATATTTGGTGAATTCGGCGCTGCGCACGTCCATCACGATCATCTTCTCGTGGTTGCGATTGAACGGCGCGTAGAGTTCACGCATCACCGCCTCGGTGTCTTCGCTGTCTGTGCCGACGATGATGCGATCCGGCTTCATGCAGTCTGCGACCGCGGACCCTTCCTTGAGGAATTCCGGATTGGAAGCGACGTCGAAGGCCAGATCCTCGCGGCCTCGCTTCTTCAGCGTTTCGGCGATCCTGGCCTTGACCTTTTCGCAGGTGCCGACCGGCACCGTCGACTTGCCGACGACGATCTTGGGCTTGTCCATCTCACGACCGATGGTCTCGGCGACGGCCAGCACATATTTGAGATCGGCGGAGCCATCCTCGCCGGGTGGCGTGCCGACCGCGATCATCTGGATCTCGCCATGTCTGACGGCGGCGGCGGCATCGGTGGTGAACTTGATGCGGCCGGCCGCATGGTTCTCCTTGACGAGGTTTTCCAATCCGGGTTCGAAAATGGGAACCAGGCCCTGATTAAGCCGCTCGACCTTGGCGGCGTCGATGTCGACGCACACCACATGATGCCCGACTTCGGCAAGCACCGCCGCCTGCACGAGGCCGACATAGCCAATTCCAAACACCGTCAAGTTCATTCGGTTTCATTCCCATGCAAGGCAACGGACCGCCTTCGGCCCGGCCAGTTCAAATCGACTTTCCCAACTACTTTACGCTGCATGCCAGCGATTCCGGAAATTGACAGGGTTCGCCCAAGGCCGTGAACGCGACGCGATCGATCTGCAGCGTGAGCTTGCGCCCAGGATCCGCGAACGCTCCCAACCAACCGGTCATCGTATCGCTGCCCCACAGGCTGAAGAAAATCTTCTGCGCATGGCTCGGCAATTTCGCCGGATCGGTGATCGTGTTGACCAACTCACCGTTGACGTACCAGCGCAAGCTGTCCTTCTGCCAGACGAAGGCGTAGTCGTTGAACGCATTCTGGGTGCCGCCCGGCACATCGACCAGCTTCTCGTTCTTGCCCTTGCCCGCGATATAGGCATTGACCTGCACCTTGGAGGTATCCTTGGTCAGGATTTCGAAGTCGATCTCATCCCAGGGCTGTTTGTCGGATGGACCGATATAGGAGAAGAACGCTGCGTTGAGGCCGGAGCCGGTGTCGGTCTTCAACCGGGCCTCATAGGTGCCGTAGCCGAAACGCTGCTTGGTCTGGACCTCGCCGCAGGCAAACTCACGGTCCTTCAGCTGCTGCTTCTCGAAGCCCAGCGACAGCACGCCGTCCGACAGGCTGACCTGTCCCTTCGACCAGGTGCAATTCTGATGGTTGCCATTGTTCCAGCCGTCGGAAACATACCAACGTGCACGATCTAAGCTTTTGAAATCGTCGACAAAGGACGGCGATGTCGGAATGTCCTGGGCATGGGAAGGGGTTGCCAGGAAACTGCCAAGAGCGGCCAGCAGCAACGCACCGAGCGAAACCAGCCGCCGCCGGCCGGCTTGCCCGGTCTGCTGTGCGAACGACGGTGCGTCAAGTGTTGTCGTGGACCTAGGTTTCGGATTCGAATTCATACAAACTCACCTTTGCGCTGTGCGTCCCCAACCCAAAGTCGACGTTCGAACCGCTCCTGAGCGGGCAACCTTGACTCTTTTGTGACCCTCCCGAATTGCTTTTCTTGCCTTGCATCAAATCCGTTGCAACAGTTCCGAGCCCTCACCTTCAACCCCTGCCGGCTCCCGCCGGCCTGGCGAATTCAGCCGCGGGGGCCGTATCGGCACTCTCGTCGAAGACGATATCCAGCGAATGGCGAAGATCCTTCATCATGCCGTCCTGGCGCGACAGCGCCGCAATGCGGCGTTCGCAATTCAGGATCGACTGCGTCAGTGCGCTGACTTCGGATGACCGTTTGTCAGAGGCGGAACCGTTTTCCATTGCTTCGACCAGGAAGGCGGCGTTGGTCGCCTTCGTCCGATAGCGATTCTCGAGTCCGGCCCTCTCGGACTCGATCTCGGCCGCGATCTGCTCGAACAGCTTTGCCAGACGATCAAGACGTGAAACATCGGTCTGCCGGTCGCGGGCCGGATCCCTTGATCTGAAACCGAATATCGAGGCCATGAACTCAGATTCCTGTCATCGCCGGCTTGTGGGCCGGGCTTCTGGCCGATCCCCGCAGCCGGGGCTCAGAAAACTCGCGTCGCATTGTCCTGCTTCTCCCGGGGGGAGACGTCAGACCAATCCGATCGGGGCCAGTTCGGCTGGTCGTCCAATTGCTGCACCGCAGCATAGACTGCCATCGTCGGGGCCGCGAGGCAACTACCCAATTCGTAAACTCATAAATCCGGCCGAAATGGTTTGCGTGATGCCGAAATGGCTTGTGTGCAGCCTTACCGCTCCTTGCCCGTGCTGGTTCCGGCCATCAGAAAGCGCAGCGGCGGCACATGCTTTTGCCTGGAAGCAAGGCCGACACGGCGAAACAGCGCCTCAAGCTTGTCGGACGCCACGCCCTGGACAATGGGGATGAGGTTGGATTGGCTGGCGAAAGCGTAAGCCGCGGCCGATGCCAGCCCCTGTTCGGACTTGACGTCGAGGAAGTTGCGCAGCCGATATTTGTCGCGCACGTGCCGCTCATGTCGCCGCAGCACGGCTTTCGAGCCTTCCGGCAGGCTGTCGATGGCCAGCAGCGCCAGATCCGCATCGGCCAGACGCTCCAGGTCCTGGGTCTTGTGGCGGCCGCTCAGCGAATCGGCGCGGACGATGGCGCCGTAGCCGCAGGAGCGAATGACCTTGAACCGCGCCCCGCGGGCGACCGCGCGGGCGTAGAGTTCATAGTCCTCGCCCAGCCGCAGGCGCTCGTCGTAGCGCAAGCCATGGCGGTCGAGGAAGGCGCGGCTGATTACCGGCTTCAAAAAGCCCAGTTCGCCCCTTTGCACGCGGCGCCTGGAGATATTGCCTTCGACGAAGCGCTCGAAATCGAGGAACTCCGGATCGGCAGCAAATTCCGGCGCGACGATTTTCGTTGCATCGCCCGTCGCATCGTCCCTGATCAGCATGATGTTGTCGGCCGCGAAATCCCAATCGGCGCCGGCAAACAGGTTGCGAAACCGGCCTTCGAGGAAAAAATCGTCGGCATCGAGAATGCTGATGAACGGCGATTTCGAGGCGCTGATCGCGGCGTTGCGGGCAGCGGAGGGGCCACGATTGACGTCGAGGCGCATCACCGTAAGCCGGCCGCTGCCGTCGTCGGCGGATCGCGCGACGTCAGCGGTGCCGTCGGTGGAGCCGTCATCGACGACGACGACCTCCGCCACTTCCCGTTCGCGCAACGCGGACGCTATAGCGACAGCGATTGTCACCGCCGCGTTTTTTGCCGCGATGATCACGCAGACCTCGGATTTCGTCATCGACATGGATTTGCCTCTCGTACAGGTGATATCGATTTGCCCTCGCCCCGTACTCGTTCGATGCCCGATGAAATTGCCATCAGCGCCCAATCTGTCTTCATTCAGCGATTGCCCGGCCGTTCAAAGATCCGGCGGCTGATGTCGGCGGACGCCGCCCAGCCGGCTTCGGCCAGATAGCGGACCGGCGCGCGGCCGCACAGTTCCCACAGCACCGTTCGCCGCTGTGGCCACCGCAGCGACGGCTGCCACGGCGCGATAACCATGCTGAGCAGATCCTCATTGCCGATGCGCGACAGGATTCGTTTCGCCCGCTCCGACAGCAGCGTGCCGGCACCGCCGAGCAGCACATCGGCGGCGCGCAGGCCAAGCAGCAGCGTGTCATCCAGTCCCTGCGCGGTTGCGGCATCGAGCACATGCTGCTGATCCGCCTCGTCGAGGCGGCTGGCGCTGGCTTGAACGTCGCAGACATAGCCCGCACAGGGTTCCCGGTTGAAAAGCGCCTTGGCGACGCTGATGCAGGACAAAAGCAAAGTATCGGCTGCCGAGGTGAACGGCGCCGTCGCCCCGGCGATCTCGACCTGTCGTTTGCGCCGCAGAAACCCGTCCGCGTCGCGCGGGCTCGGCGAGCCGGGCTGCTGGAGGCGGTAGTGAAGATCGACCGTGGACTGCCTCGGCCCGTCGCCGTGGGTCATGTGTTGTTCGCCGAGGAAGCGGACCCACCAGACGGAACGCGACTTGCCTGATACCTCGTAGCCGATCGTGCGAAGCGCATCACGCGCCCTGAAAAACCCGACGGGCGAAACCAGAATGTCGACATCGCCCGAAGGCTTCATGAAGTGGTCGCCATAGAGCAGCTGTTGCTGGAAGGGGCCCTTCAGGAAGACGAAATCGATTTCGCTGGCGCGCAGCACGTCATGGATCGCCATCGAATCCATGATGCAGGATGCGTTCATCGAAACCGTCCTCCTGCGGTAGGTGTCGAGCCACTCGAAAAGCTCGGGCGGCCTCTCATGCGCAGTTGCGCGCGATAGGGCCTTGAGGACAAAGGTCGCGACCTTGTTCAGCCTGGCAATGTCGGCAATTTTGGCGCAGCCAAGGCCAGGCATCGACACGTTGCCGGCGGCGGCGTGCGGCCCCGCGAAATACAACCGCAGGCATGCCTGCACATAGGCCACCTCGTCGGCACAGTCGGCGGCGCGCAATCGTTCGTATGAACCATCCGGCAGGGCCATTTAGCGCATAGTCTCCAAATAAAGCGGTTTGCGCGACGCTTATGCTGCAAGTGCGAAACAAGCATCACCAAAAACCTTGATGCCGTAAAGCCTTTCCTTTTGCAGTGCGGAATTTTGCAACCGGGGCGTTTACCGATACCGCCTGAAAGGCAGTGAAAATCGTAGTTGAAACATCCCCACCAAGGCGTTTTTCAGCCGGGCTCAGCAAGGATTTGCCAAATGAAGTTGCTCCATTAGCAGCGCCTAAAATACAAGCGCCAAGCAAATACTTTATGCAAGCAAAATCAAATGCTTAAAGAATCGTCGTCGCTATAACTCATGTGCCTATGAAATCCACTCAAAAGAAGTCAGATTTTGGGCGTAGCTCACACATGTAGTGACACCCGCAACCCGTAATTGATTAACGCCTGGTAAATCAGGCTTGACTCATAAATGCTGCTATGCAGCTATTGCGTTGCAGCATGAAAGTGCTGACGGCACTCGACAGGCCGTTTCCAGTCCTTATCGGAGAGTAAAATGGAACAGAATGTTGAAAAGCATGAATATGAAACGCCAAGCCTGACGGTGCATGGTTCGATTGAAACCATCACCCAGGGCGGCGGCGGCAGCACGGCGATCGACGCCTCGTTCCCCGCGCACACGCCGATCGGCGACCTGACGTTCTCCTGAGCCTATCGTAGTTTTCCGGAGTGACGACGTTACGTACTCTGGACCCAAGGAAATAGGAGAGTCGGGGGCAAACCTCCGACTCCGCTTTCATTGCCTGGAACTGCCTGTGCGTATTGTAAGCGAGGTTTTGGGATGAACTGGAAGCTATCTGACCATGATCTGGCCGACCACGATTTGATAGGCGCGACCAAGGATGCCGTGGCTTGCGAGTTCGGCAATGGCCTGGCGCTGCTTTATCTCAAATCCAATGTCTATTACAGCCTGAATGGCGTCGGCGCCTTCATCTGGGAGTTGATCCAGGAGCCCAGATCGATCGCCGACATCCGCGGTGCCGTGCTTGCGCGTTACACTGTCGACCCACAGCGCTGCCAGGCCGACGTCGACGCATTGCTGAAGGGCTTGGCCGATAACGGGCTTGCGAGGCTGCAGCATGAGGCACTTGTCTAAGCCGGTTCCGCAAAAGTGGATCACGGATTCGCGACAGGAATCCGCGAGAAAGAAAAGTCCCAAGCAAACAAAGCGCGGGGGAAGCCGGCGCGGGCTGGTCAGGGTTTTCTCCCTGAGCGGCTCGGAAATGATCTTTCTTAGCCACTGCCTGCTGGTGGTCGCGGCGGTTCGGCTTGGGCTGACGCTGCTGTCCTATAACCATGTTCGCAGCCTGGTGACGCGGCTCGACGCACGTCAGTGCGCTTCAATGGGCGAGTTGCGGCGTGTCGCCTGGGGCGTTGCCGCCGCAGCCCGTTTCGTCCCTTACGCCACGTGCCTGACCCAGGCACTTTCGGGCCAGTACATCCTCGCCCGCCAGGGCAATGCCTCTAAAATACGCATCGGCATCGAACGTGGCACGGGCAAGCAGTTGAAGGCGCATGCCTGGCTGGTCAGCGACAACCATATCGTGCTTGGCGGATCGATCGACGGTTTCGCCTATCTCGTTGATCACGGCAGCCGATGAGCGGCGTCGCCGGAATCTTACTGCGACAGAGGCTCGCACCGGCGGTCGCGGCGGGTGACATCCAGCAGATGCTGGCGCGCATGCGCCATCGTGGCCCTGACGGCAGTTCGTGGTGGCTGGACGCCAGCATCGCGCTTGGCCACGCCTGGCTCAATACGTCAGATGAAGCCGGTCCGGGTCCGCGGACGATGGCCGGCGGCAGGCTCGCCATCACCGCCGATTGCCGGCTGGACAACCGCGACGAGCTGCTGGCCAGGCTCGGCATCCGCGACCAGTCGGTCGCCGACGCGATCGTGCTGATGCGGGCCTATCTGCGCTGGGGCGAAGCCTGCACGGAGCATCTGCAAGGCGATTTCGCCTTCGCCATCTGGGACGGCGAGCGGCAATCGTTGTTTTGCGCCCGCGATCATTTCGGCGTCAAACCGTTCTACTACCACGCGGCGGACCAGCGTTTTTGCTTTGCCTCCGAGATCGGGCCGATCCTTGGTGTCGATGGCGTCGGTGCGCGCGTCAGCGAGCATCAGATTTCCGGATTTCTGGCCGGGCTTCCCGACGACCCGCAGTCTACTCCCTACAGCGATATTTTCAGCCTGCCGGCCCGCCACAGTCTCACCGTCACCGCGCAACAAGTGGTGCTGCGCCGATACTGGCAGATCGAACCGTCGGTGCGGCCCTTGCGGTCCGACGCAGCCGAGGAGTTCGCCCACCTGTTCTCGCAATCGGTGCGCAACCGCATGCGGGGAACTTCCGCGGTCGGCGCGATGCTGAGCGGCGGCCTCGATTCCTCGTCGATCGCCTGTGTCGCCGGCCTGCAGAATGCCGCCGCGGGCAAGCCGAAGCTGCCGACCTTCTCGCTGATCTTCGACAAGGGTTCGCCGATGGACGAGCGGCCCTTCATCGACGCCGTTCTCGACCAGCAGCAGGTCGACGCGACGCTGATCCCGGTCGGCAACTATGCGCCATTCGCCGAATTTGAACGCGTGCTGGAAGAACAGCAAGGAACGTTCCTGGCGCCGGGCCTGACGCTGACACGCGGTATCTATCGGACTGCCGGCGCCAAGGGCATCAAGGTGCTGCTGGACGGCCATGGCGGCGACGAGGTCGTTTCACAAGGCCACGGCCATCTGCATGAGCTTGCCAATGCCGGCAGATGGATGGATTTGTGGCGCGAGGTCCGCAGCGCCTCCAACACTTATGGCGACAGCACGCTTGGCCTGTATTTCCAGTTCCTGGCCCTCTACGGGCCGGCCTGGCGCATCGCCAGGCTGAGATATCTGGCGAACCGTGCCCTGAACAGGATCCGCAAGACGGTGCAGATGCCGCGCGGCTGGCGCGACCTGATCAATCCGGACCTGGCCAGGCGAACCGAGCTTGTCGACCGGTTCCACCGGGCCGGATATATGCCGCCCGGCATCCAGGCCAGCGACGCGCTCAGCCATCGCTGGATCCTGTCAAACGGCTATGTCCCGCATGCTTTCGAGGTTCTCGACAAGGCCGCGGCCAATTTCGGCGTCGAGCCGCGCTACCCCTTCTGGGACAAGCCGCTGGTCGAGTTCTGCCTTGCGCTGCCGGGCGAGGCGAAGCTGAGCCACGGCTTTGGCCGTTATGTGCTGCGCCGCGCCATGCAAGGCGTCCTGCCGGCGGCGGTGCAATGGCGGCGCGACAAGATCGATTTCACCGCCAATCTCGTCAACGGCATGCTGCGCAACCACCGCGACCTCCTGGAACAGCTGCTGGTCTCGGATGCGGGCCGCATTGCGCCCTACGTCAACCTGCCACAGGTGAGTGCTGCCTATGCGCGCCTGCTGCGCCGGCCCGATCAGGCAGCGCCCCTGGATGTCCAGTATGTCTGGCGCTCGGCCTCGCTGTCGCTGTGGCTGCGGCAGCTCCAGCACAGCGGGAGCCACGCATGACGCCGCGCAACGAGCCGCTCACCGCATACAACGGTCACCCCCATCCGCATGGCCGGACTGTACGAGAACGCCGCTTCTACCGGGCTTATGGCATGACCATCGCATCCGAGGTGACGTTGCCGGAGCTGGAGCCGGCGCCGCCGGGAGCGGCGGATGTCGTGATTGCCGTCGGCGCCATCGACATGCCAAAGCCCTCGCCGGAGGCCGCGACCGACTTCCGCTTCGAGCCGCACCGGCAATATCTGACCTGGCATGCTGTCGGTGCGTTCCTGATCAGCGATGACTGCCGCATCGACATAGAACCGGCACCCGGCGTCGACGACACGCTGATCGCGTTTCCGCTGCTCGGCCCGGTCATGGCGCTGCTCTTGCACCGGCGCGGCCTGCTCGTCCTGCATGCCAGCGCCATTGCCGCCGCCGGCACGAGTGCCATCTTCATGGGCGACAAGGGTGCCGGCAAGTCGACGACGGCGAGCGCGATGATCCGGGCCGGACACCAATTGCTTACCGATGACGTAGTAGCGCTCGACCTCGCCAATCCGAGTGAGCCGATGATCGTTCCGGGTTTCCCGCAGATCAAGCTGGCGGCCGACGCGGCGGCGGCGATCTCTCTCGGGGAAGCGGAAGTGCGCCCACAAGTGCATCCGGCGATCGACAAGATGCAGCATCGCCTGAACGGCGGCTTCTCCGGCGACAAGGTGCGGGCAACCAGGATCTATATTCTCGAGCGCGGCGAAAAAGCTGACATCACGCCCTTGCCCGCTATCGCCGCTCTGCCGGCCATCATCAAATTCTCCTATGTGACGCGTTTTGGCCGCGCGGCGCTGCCCAGCGATTTCGCGGCGGTGCATCTGCGTCAATGTTCAGCGATTGCTAACCATATCGGCGTGTGCCGGCTGGAAGTTCCGACGGGTCTCGGCAGGATCGGCGAAGCCGTGGACCTGATCGAAAGGGATCTGGCGGCCGGCAGTCGGCGGCCGTGAGCGCGATCATGTCGAAGTCCTCAATCCTTCGCCTGTCGCTGTTTCGAGAAATTGCCGCATTCGGCGCCGTCATTGCCCAGATCGGCGGGCGGCGAACCTGGACGGCGCTTCTCTTCCTCATCCTGGGCAGCCTGACCGAGGGCATCTCCATCCTGCTGTTGATCCCGCTGCTGCATCTGGTCGGACGCCCCGACCAGGATTTCGCGGTCAGGCTGCCGAACAATGATTTCGTGCACTGGCTGGTGCCGGACGGAACACTGCAGCTGACGACAGTGCTTTGCGCGCTGGTCGGGCTTGTTGCTGTGCAGGCCGCGTTCAACCGCTTCAAGTCGGTCTACATGGCCAAACTTCTGTTCGATTTCATCAACCGCGTTCGACTGAACCTGTTCGAGAGCATCGGCAAGGCGCGCTGGGGCGTTTTCACGCGCATGCGCAGCTCCGATCTCGACCACGCCCTGACCGGCGACATCGACCGCGTCCAGGGGGCTGCTTTCTCGCTGTTGATGCTGGTGCAGATCGCGGTACTTCTGGCCGGCTATCTCATGATCTCCGTGTTCATCTCGCCGGTCATGACGCTGTTTGCCGTCATCATCGGCATCCTGATGTTCGTGGCGCTGCAGCCCTTCCGGACGCGGGCCACCGCCTTTGGCCGGGTGCTGACCGCCAATCGCCAGGATCAGTACCGGACGGTCTCGGAATTTCTCGCCGGCATCAAGGTAGCCAAGAGCCTGAACGTCGAAGCCAGCTATTTCGCGCAACTGCAGTCGACACTGGAAAAGATGAAGGCCGACAATATCGACTATGTGCGCAACAGCACCATCGGCACCGCGGTGTTCCAGGTGGCGAGCGTCGTGGGCTTGAGCCTGTTCATCTATGTGGCGCTGGTCCGCTTCAACCTGTCGCTGGCCGAGATCGTCGTGTTGCTGCTGGTCTTCATGCGCATTGCGCCGCGCTTCATGGACATGCAGACGCAGGCCCAGCAAGTGCTGATCAACCTGCCCGCCTATACGGCGATGCGCAGCATGCAGGCGCGGTTCGACGCCGAACGCGAACCGGATGACGGCGGCGGCATTGCGGAAGGCGGCAAGCTGTCACTCGCCACCGGGCTCAACATCAGGGACGTTTCCTTCGGATATGGCGACGACCCCACCAAGGCGGTGGTCGCCGGCATCACCTTCGGCTTGCCGGCCGGCAAGGTCACCGCCCTGATCGGCCCCTCCGGATCGGGCAAGAGCACGATCGCCGACATGCTGCTTGGCCTGCTCGAGCCTACCGCCGGCAAAATGCTCGTCGACGGCGTCGAGATCGATGCCGGCAATCGCCGCCGCTGGCGCGATCAGGTGGCCTATGTGCCGCAGGACGTGTTTCTGCTGCATGACACGATCGCGGCGAACCTGCGCCTTGCCGCGCCGCAGGCCAGCGATGACGATCTGTGGGCCGCGCTGCGCTCGGCGCACGCCGGCGAGTTCGTCGAACGGCTGGACCTCAAGCTCGAGACGGTGGTCGGCGACCGCGGCGTGCGGTTTTCTGGCGGCGAACGCCAGCGCATCGCGCTTGCGCGCGCGCTGCTGCGCAAGCCGTCGCTGCTCATTCTCGACGAAGCCACCAGCGCGCTCGACTGGCAGAACCAGTCGCTGATCGCCAGGTCGATCGACGGATTGCGCGGCACGATGACGATCCTGACCATTGCGCACCGGCCGTCGATGATCGCCTTCGCCGACTGGGTGGTGGCGATGGAAAACGGCCGTATCGTCGAGGTCGGCCAATACCAGCGGCTGAAGGAAAAAACCGGCAGCCGGTTGTCGAGGATGCTGTCGGGGGAACAGTCGGAGACCCAACCCGCCAACGTGGCGTGAGGCCGGCGAGCCTCCGGCCAGCTAGTGCAGGCCGCGCCTGGCGCTGCCCAGCTTCTCGCCTTCGGCGACCTCTGGCGCATTCAGCTTTCGCTCGGCGTCACGAGCCATGTCTGCCGGCGTCGGCGCGCTCCTGGCGATCATGGCATAGACGAGCACGAAATAGCCCGCCTGAATGACGACGGCGCAGATGATCACGCGCACCACTATTGTGCCTATCGACGCGCCGCCCAGCCAGGACCAGCCGACCACGATAGCCAGAGCGAAAATCATCCCGAGGATGAATTTTGGAAGCGCCATACCCAACAGCCCATAAACCGGCTCGGGTACATATAACGATTGCCCCACCCGAGCGCCGTCCCTTGTCATGTGGGCTTGTTAAAGGTCGCCCACTCTCGGCCGGTTGCTTCCGGCCTTTTCTACCTGTCGCCACTCTGACAGATATAATTTGCAATTCTATTAAGGCGAGCAATAGGCGGCAAGGGCAACTCCGAATATTTTTCATTGGGTTTTTGCGATCGACTCCGCCATGGTGCAATGCACGCAACGGGATTTAAGCCGATCTCCGGCCTTCAGCGCTTTTCAGTAAGATAGACAATATTAAGTAGTATTTTACATGGTTTTGTCCAAGCATCACCGCGAGCTAAAGCACTAATGTGTACCATGCCTTGGCAACTAGGTAGGCTTGCCTAAAAACCGCCCTAAAAATGTCCGTATTTTTTCGACGATGCCCATTTCTTGTCACAAATGTGCTAAATATGCCGAAATTTGTGCATGTCTAGCTTATTATTTAGTCAATTCATGACGCGACTATTTCAACGGGGTGGGAAATTGTGTGTTGCGCTGCAACATTTTTTTGGTATCTTGCCGCGAACCATTCGTTCAACGCATGGAGTTTACGGCATGAGGGACGTTGCCAAGTCGGCCACCGCGGGCTTTTCGCAGGCTGACATCGATTTTCCGCCGCCGATCGGCGGCCTGCTCAAACGCAGCTTCGATATCGCCGGTTCACTGATCGGCTTGATCGCTCTCAGCCCGCTGTTTGTCATGATCGCGCTGCTCGTCAAGTTTTCCGACGGCGGCTCGATTTTCTACGGCCACAGGCGAATCGGGCGCGGCGGGCGGATTTTTCCATGCCTGAAGTTCCGCACCATGGTTCCGGACGGCGACAAGGTACTGGCAGCCTATCTCGCCACCAACCCGGACGCCAATGCGGAATGGATTGCGACCCGCAAGCTGAAGAACGACCCGCGTGTCACCCGTGTCGGAGCGGTGCTGAGGAAACTCAGCCTCGATGAACTGCCCCAGATCATCAACATCCTGCAGGGCGACATGAGCCTTGTCGGCCCTCGTCCGGTTGTACGCGACGAACTGGAGATCTATGGCACATCCGCCGTCTATTACCTGAAATCCCGCCCAGGCCTGACCGGCCTGTGGCAGGTCAGCGGCCGCAACGATGTGTCCTATGAC
The DNA here is from genome assembly GCF_040321205.1 of Mesorhizobium sp. M0496. Lineage (NCBI taxonomy): Bacteria > Pseudomonadati > Pseudomonadota > Alphaproteobacteria > Hyphomicrobiales > Phyllobacteriaceae > Mesorhizobium > Mesorhizobium sp. M0496. The sequence continues at coordinate 27,464 of NZ_JAMYRC010000005.1, forward strand.
AGCCGCGTCGCCTTCGACCGCCACTATGTCGAGAACTGGTCGCTGTTCGAGGACGTTCGCATCATCATCAAGACCGTCCCGGCCGTCTGGATGTCGCGCGGCTCTTACTGACCGGCCGGAGGCCAATACCAGACACTGGGACAAGCATTCGACGGCAAGCTCATCGGGCGATGGGGCTAAAGCGGATCGGAACGTTCAGTTGAAGACAGATATGTTCGAAGCCTTTCGCAGCGGCCCGGTTTCCGGCCGCCTGCGGCGGGCGCGTTTATTGGCCACATGCCTTGCCGTGTCGCTCGTCGTCCCCCACATCGCCGCCGCCGGCGATTACCGCCTCGGGTCGCAGGACAAGCTCACCATCCGCGTTGCCGAATGGCAGACCGTGGAAGGCACCTTTCGTGACTGGTCGGCGGTGAATGGCGAGTACACGGTCGGCCCATCGGGCACGCTGTCGGTGCCGTTCGCCGGCGAGTTGCCGGCATCCGGCAAGACCACGTCCGAAATCGCAGCGGCGATCAGCGAGGCGCTGCAGCGTAAGCTCGCCCTATCGGACAAGCCCGAGGCCTCTGTCGAAATGGCGCAGTTCCGGCCATTCTACATTTCGGGCGAAGTGCAGAACCCCGGCCAATTTCCTTATGTGCCCGACCTGACAGTGCTGAAGGCGATCAGCGTCGCCGGCGGCATCAGGCGCAGCGCCGATTATGGCCCCCAACTCGGCAAGGACCTGGTCACCGCCAAGGGCAATTTCGATATCTCCGACGACCTGCGCATTCGGCTGATCGTCAAGCGCGCCCGCATCGACGCGGATATGGCCGGCAAGACGAGTTTCGATGTGCCTAAGGAGGTCGAGGGCGACCCCAGACTGCCAGCCATCGTCGCCGACGAGATGACGATCCTGACGTCCGACCAAAGGGCGTTGAAGCTGAAACTCGAGGCGCTCGACGATCTGAAAGGGGTTTTGCAGTCCGAGATCGAATCGCTGCAGAAGAAGATCGTCAACCAGCAGCAGCAGGTCGACCTGGCACAGCAGCAACTCACCAGCATCGGCCCGCTGGCTCAGAAAGGCCTGATCGCCAACGCCCGACTGTTGGATTCGCGGCAGTCCGTCGCCGACCTGCAGGGCAAGATCCTGGACTACGAAACGGCCATCCTCACCGCCAAGCAGTCGATCAGCAAGGCGACGCAGGACGCCATCGATGCCCAGAACACCTTGAGTTCAAGTCTCGCCACCGACCGGCAGCAGACCGAAGCCGACCTGAACGAGGCGGCGCTGAAGGCGAATATGCAGAAAGGCCTGATAGCCCAGGCCAGCGATCCCGCGACGACGGCCGCTATGACAAATGATCAGCAGCCCACCCTCCTCTATTCGCTGGTGCGCAACGTCGACGGCAAGACCAGCGAAATCGCCGCGAAGGAAGAGACGCTGGTGCTGCCTGGCGACGTGATCAAGGTCAAACTGGCGCCGCTGGCCAGCCAGTAGGCTCGCGAACCCCGGCATCATTCAGTGTTTCGATCCGTCCCGGCAAGGGATAGATTTTTTTGTCTAAAGCGCGGCGCGTTGAAGCGGATTCAGTCGACGGGCTTTAGGCTTTGTTTTTTATGCACGTCGTTGCCGGAGCCACTTTTGGGCGACATGCATTAGGCGTCACGCAAGCCGGGCGGAGGCTTCCCGTGCTCTGGCCTCAGCCCGCGAGTTGATAGGTCATGACGGATCGGCGGCCGCCGGACGGCCGGCATGCCGGGGCCAGTCAGCTTCTCCCCTGGCCTCCGCCTGCTCCAGGACCTGCGACCGCCGCGTGCGGGTAACGGGCAGCCGCGCCAGCTTGAAGAAGCTGAAATACATCAGGAACGAGCCCATGATGTAGGGGTTAAGTATCTCGACCTCGACGAAGGAGCGGATCAGCAGCAGCACCATCACGCCGAAGAGGATCACCGAATCCGCCTGCCATGTCCTGAAGATCACCGCCGAAACATGGCCGTAGAGCGTGCGCAGCATGATCAGCGATACCAGTGTCGCTCCGACGAAGCCGAGTTCGACGAGAGCCTCGATATAGGTATTGTGAAAGTGGAAGCCGGTGCGGGTGGTGATGTAGAATTCGTTCCAAAGCCGCTCGGCTTCGGCGAAGCCCTGCACCCAATAGGCGGCATAGCCAACACCGAGAATCGGCGATTTCTGCACGGCATTCCAGCCCTGCTCCCACAGATAGGTCCGCCCGGTGAGCGTCGAATCCTTGCCGAAGAGGCCGAGGACGAAGTCCATCAGCCCGAGATTCAAGGCGACAAAGGCAACGACGACCAGCAGGCCGGCGCCGATCAGGAAAATCACCCGGCGGTAGCGGCGTGACAGAAGTTTGCTCATCGCTAGAAGCGCCACCAGCGCCAGAACCGCCGGTATCGAGGCCATCGAGGTCGCCGAATGCGAGACGACCAACACATAGGCCGACAGCAGCACGATAGGCACCGCCAGGAGGAAGCTCAGCCGGCCGCGCCTGTAAAAGGCAAGGAAGACGGCGCAGAAATAGATGCCGAGCGAACCGACAAAGCCGATCTGGTTCTTGGAGGCGAAGGCGCCGACGAAGTTGACGGTGCCGTCGAGAACGTCCTCGGAATAGTTCGCGACCTTCAGCGAATAGAGCAGGACGACGAATATCCCGATCAGGGCACCGATCGTCAACGTGCGCACGCTGACGGTGCGCGCAGCGACGTAGGCGCAGGCTATATGGGAAAAATACTGGATGGCCGTTCTCACCGTGACGCCGGGCGCCTGCGACCAGAAGACGGAGGAGCAGACATAGGCGGCAAACAGCAGCGGCAGCCAGGCGCTGGACAGCTGGCGCAGGAACCGCCGGTAATCGACCAGGATGAGCGGAAGCCAAACCGCATAGTAGGCGAGGATCAGCACCTGGCCGAAAATGACGGAGTAGGAAAACGCCCAGATCGAGACGGCTACGGCAAAGGCGCCATAGACCGAGTTCCTCTCGGGATCGACCAGCAGGGACTTTGGTATCTTCATCTCAGAGTCCCGCCGACACGACCCACGGCCGGCAAGCCATGAGCCGGCCGGAATTTTCGCAAACATGGGCGTGCAATAAACGGCGTCTCCATTGTGCAGTGCAATATAACCTATCGCGCCCGGCGCTCAATGGCAAATCCGGTCACCTTGTCTTACAGCCTGTGCGAAACGCGGAGGGTGGGCGCTACCACAGTGCTCCGCCGGTGATCTGTATGTTTTCCATGGTGATGCCCTTGGCCAGATCAGAGCACAGGAAGACCGCCAGTGCCGCGATCTCCTGCGGCTGCAGCATGCGCTGCTGCGGATTGCCCCTGGCGATTTCGGCCATCGCATCTTCTGGCGTGCGCCCCTTGCCCTCACGCTCGACGACCTGCGCCACATTGCGGCGCATCAGCTCGGTCTCGACCCAGGTCGGGCTGATCATGACGCAGGTGACGCCGTGCGCCGCACCTTCCAGCGCCACGCAGCGGGTCAGGCCGAGAAGACCGGCCTTGGAAGCACAGTAGGCAGGGTTGTCCTTCCAGCCGACCGAGGCCGCCGTCGAGCCGATGTTGACGATGCGGCCCCAGCCGCGCTCGATCATGCCCGGCAGCACGGCACGCGTGACGCGGAAGGCGCCGGTCAGGTTGGTGTCGACGATCTTGTCCCACAACGCGTCGGAATGGCCGCAGACCGGTTGCTCGGCGGTGGTGCCGGCGGCGTTGACCAGAATGTCGGCCGGTCCGATGGCCGCTTCGGCGTCCGCCGCGAAACGGTTGGTGACGTCGCTGTCGCGCACGTCGAGATGGGCGGCGTGGACCTTGGTGCCATGGACGGCAAGGGCTGAACGCACACGCTCGATCTCGTCCGCGCCGGGATAGTAGGCGGCATCGGATCTGTCAGCGCCGGCGGGCGCGATGTAGGAGCCGACGGCGACATTGGCGCCGGCTTCGGCCATTGCCGTCGCAATGGCAAAGCCCATGCCTGAAAACCCACCGGTGATGATGGCCCCGCGGCCCGAAAGGTTCTTCATGGCGCGTGGTCTCCGCTCTGTTCCGGGTAGGCAATCAGGCCTGGCCGGATTTGGCAATCACACTCGAAGGCAGCGACAACCATTCATGTTCCCTGCAGCGGCTTGCCCAGCCATTCGCGGTAAAAGCCTTCGAGGTCGGGTTCGAAATCATGCACGATGGGATAGCCGGGTGCGGCCGCTTCCACCTCGTGCAGCGTGCCGCACTCAGGGCAGATGAACTCGCGGATTTCCATCCATTCGGGATCGGGAAGATCGCTGTTGGGATAGATTTCACGCAGCGCCTCCTCGGTGTTGCGGACATGAATAGCAGCGTTGAGCTTCCAGTTCTTGCGATAGTCGCCGAAGGAATGGCCGCACTCGCAACGAGTGATCCGCTCATCGCCGCTCTGGCAGATGAACAGGTGATCCGAGACCGGCAGCAGGATCGGATCCTTCCAGGCAACACGGTCCTGATAGACGGCGACCATCTTGAAGAAGCGGTCGTCGTCCTTGTAGGCGCTCATAATGCGCCGGGTTTGCGGCCAGGGCAGCTGGCCGGCTGCCAGATCGCGGATAACTTCCTTGCTGTACGAGGTCATGGCTTAGCTCCCGGCATGAAGATCGATCTGGCGTCGACGTTCCAGAACTCACTGAAATCCCTAGTGAAGCGCGAGGACAGCTTGATCGCGCTGGCGTACATTTTCTTCACTTCCGGGGCGAAGTCGGCCTTCTCGACACGGCCACGCTCTGAGGCGATCCAGTCGGCTACCGGGATCGCCTTGGCCAGGCGCTGCTTGCGCATGGCGGCACGGCGCTTCGCCGTGGCATCGATGTCGGCAACGGGATAGCCGTCTTCATCGTCCTTCAGCACGATGCCGAAAACCTGGTCCGCCGCTTCGCGGGTGAGAAAACCGTTCTCGACGTCCCATGCCGTCTTGATTGGATCGCGCTCGAGCACGTCGCCGTAACCGCCGCCGCCATTGTAGGAATGGCTGAAGATGTCGCCTTCCTTGTGCGGCGCGGTGATATAGGGACCCTCGACCACGACATGGTCGCCGCCGATGTTTCGCTCGTAATCCGAGACATGCGGGTCGATGCCGGGCGCATGCGCCAGCGGCTCGCCTTTTGCCGCCAGTTCATGGATGTTGGAGCTGCGCACCGCGCGATGCTTCTGGCAGGTCGGCGCCGGATAGCCGCCGCACATGCCGCCATTGTCGAATACCCTGGAAGAGTGCTCCGAAGTATGAAGCCGCAGATGCGACGTCTTGTTGATCAGCCAGGTCGAGACGAAGGAACAGCCGCCGCGATATTTGCCGGCGCCACCCGAGTTTGGCACGATCGAGCGGCCGATATAGACCATCGGCATCGACTGTTCCCAGACCTCGATGTTGCCCATGTCGGATTCCGGGTTCCAGCCTACATAGGCAGTGTCGAGACCATCCTTGATGGCGAGCGCGCCGGAGCCGGCTGCGGCGCATTCGAAATGCGCCATGCCGAAGGGCGTGCCGTACTGGCTCTCGCCACCCATCTCGATCATCGGGCTGTTGACCTGGCCGATAAAGGCCTCCTCGACATAGCCGCGCGCCACGAAGCTGCGCGACAGCAACCGCTGGAAGACGCCATAGGCCGGCAGCAGGAGTGCCCATGAGGTGGCCGTGGCCACCATCTCATTGTCGGGGTTGGTCCAGGTGCCGTGCGGCAGTTTCAGTTCGGTCGCCATCCAGGCGCCGTCATTGACCAAGCCTTCGAAATTCATGTGCTGGGTCAGCGTGACGAACATGCCGCCATCCATGCCGGCCGGCGTGCAGTTCATCGAATGGTAGCCCCAGGGCTGCGTGCCTTCGAAGTCCATGGTGATCTTGCCGTCTGATGTGATCTCCATCTCGATCGGGATGTTGTAGAGCCAGTCGGGATCGCCGAGCAGCTGGAAGCCGGGCTTTCCCGCCGTGACGTGGCCGTAGAAAGTGTGGCCGCGATAAATGCCGGGAACGGTGAGCTGGCGGGTGCGGGCGAGCTGGGCGCGGCGGCCCTCCTCGATGAACTCCTTCGACACCTTCATCCAGTAGTCGAGGCCGATCTCGGAGATCAACTGCTTGACGCTTTCGCGCATGTCGATGCAGGAGGCGACCTTGGCCTTCTCGTCGAGCACCCAGTAGATCGGCATGCGCAGATTGCGCTCGCAGCGGATGACGTAGTCGCGGCGGATCTCGTCATTCTCGCCGATCTTCTCGGCGCAGACGAACAGGCCTTCGGTGAAGCGCTCCTGCGCGAGACAGACGTCGCCGCCGGGCGTGATGCCGCCGGCTTCCAGCTCGTGGCAGACGGCACCCGCCCAGCCGACCAGCGTACCTTCATGGAAGATCGGCACCACGTCCATCACGTCGGGCACCTGCACGGTGCCGATGAAGGCATCGTTGTTGGCGAAGATGTCGCCTTCGCGGATGCGCGGGTTTTCCTCGTAATTGTTCTTGATCATCCATTTGATGAAGCGGCTCATCGTATGGACATGCACCATGATCCCGTTGGAGAGCGCGATGGCGTCGCCCTCGGGCGTGTAGATGGCGACAACCATTTCGCCGACCTCGCGCACGCCGGGCGAGGCCGAAATGCGGCGCGCCATTTCGCGTGCCGAGACGCAATAGGCACGCAGCTTGGTGTGCAGCGTCTCGAATTTCAGCGGATCGTGGTTGCGCAGCGTGAGTTCCGTGAGGCCGTCATAGCAGCCGGTCTCTTCCATTAGCCGCTCGGAATCGAGCAGTCTTTCGCGAAGGCGCAGGGCCGAAGCAGGTTTGTCCAACATGGCGGTGCCTTTCAAGCGTGGCTGTAGTGCAGCAGCGTCCATTCATCGACATGGACGCGGTCCTGCGGATGAACGACGAGCGTGGTGGCGGGATGTTCGATGATGGCCGGGCCGATCACTTCGTGGCCGGGCTGCAGGAGATCCATCTCGTAGAGATTGGCCTTGTGCCAGCGCCCCGCAATATAGGCCTCGCGCACGCCCTTGTGGGCGGCTGCCGGATCCGACTTGCCGAGCGGCCGCTTGAGCAGCACCGGCTTGACCTTGTCGGCGGTGGCGATGAGGCCAAGCTCGGTGATGGTGAAGCCGGCTTCACCATAGCGCGACACGCGGTGGTTGACCTTGGCGTAGACAGCCTCGAACTCGTCGATAACCCCACGCATGTCGTCGGCCGAATTGACCTCGGCCAGCGGCGCCATGACTTCGACGTCCTCGAGCTGGCCGGTGTAGCGCATCATCAGGAACGGCACGGTCCTGATTTTTTCGCGCGCGTGCCCGTCGGCGATCATCTCGCCGACCGCAGCCTTGGTCAGATCGTTCCACACCGTCGTGACCTTGGCGCCGAAAGCGGCCAGCGTCGCCTCGTCGGCACGCGACGGGATGTCATGCTGCGTCGACACGGAATGACGGCGCATGAAATCGGCGGTCGTGCAGCCGAAGGCGGAGAAGGCCGCCGCGAACTGGAAGGTGATGATGTCCTTGAAGCCGATGCCCCTGGAGCAGCCGGCGAGATGCAGCGGGCCCGAGCCGCCATAGGAGAGCAGCGTGAATTCGGAGGGATGGATGCCTTGGCCGGAAATGACGCGGCGCAGCGCGTTGTTGGCATCGGACTCCAGCATGTCAATCATGCCCTCTGCCGCCTCTTCGATACCAACTCCCAGCACGTTGGCGCATTTCTCCTCGAAGGCTTTGCGTGCCTTCTCGACCTGCAGCACGACTTTGCCGCCGAGAAAGTAATACGGGTTGAGTCGGCCGAGGATCGCGTCGCAATCGGCGATGGTCGGTTCGGTGCCGCCCCTGGCGAAGCAGATCGGACCCGGATCGGAGCCCGCGCTTTCCGGCCCGAGCGAGACCTTCCTGGTCAGCGGGTCGACCTTGAGGATCATGCCGGCGCCCGCACCAATGGTGTCTAGATGCAGCGTCGGCACATTGAGCTTGAAACGATCCATCAGCGGCTCGTTCTCGATCCGCGTCTGGCCGCGCGTGATGACGCCCATGTCGAAGGAGGTGCCGCCCATATCCGAGCAGATCAGTGAGTCGTTGCCGATCAGCTTGCCGACATAGGCAGCACCGAGGATACCGCCGATCGGGCCGGAGATCATGGTTTCATGGAGGCGCGGATGGTTGATAGAGGTCAGGCCGCCGAAGGAAAGCAGCGTCTGCACGCCATATTTGAAGCCGTATTTCTTCGAGACGTCCTCGATGCCTTTGAGCTGCTTGCGGCCACGCGAGGTGGCGTAGGCTTCGATCAGCACCGAATTCAGCCGCGACTGCTCGCGGATGACCGGGCGGACTTCGTGGCTGGTGTAGACGATGATGTCGGCGCCGGCCTTCTCGACCTCCGCGCGGCAGATTTCGGCGATGCGCTTCTCGTGCACCGGATTGACGTGCGAGAAGATGGTCATGATGCAGATCGCCTCGACCTTGTCGCCGATCAGCTTTTTCGCGGCGGCGGAGACTTCGTGTTCGTAGAGCGGCAGCACGATGTCGCCGAACTGGTCGATGCGCTCGGTGACGCCATGGGTGCGGCGGCGCGGCACCAGCGGATCGGGATGGTGATGGGTTACCGCATGCAGCCGGTCGGCATAGGAATAGTCGGCCCAGGCCTGCAGGCCGCGGCCCATCAGGATCATGTCCTCGAGACCCTTGGTGGTGATCAGGCCGAGCCGGCGGCCGGTGCGCGACAACAGAGTGTTGAGCATGCCGGTGCCGGAATAGAGCACGACGTTGACGCCGGAAAACAGTGATTCCAGCGAGATGCCCCATGCGTCCGCCGCGTCTTCTGCCGAAGCCAGAAAACCCTCGGCTTCATTCTTCGGCGTGGTTGCCGACTTGCCGATCTTGAAGTGGCCGTCCTGATCGACAAGGATCGTGTCGGTCATCGTGCCGCCGGCGTCGATACCGATGACAATAGGGTTGCCGACGATGGGACAGGTGAGGTTGGGTTGGGTCACGGTCGCCTCGGGATCTGGTCTAAGATGCAACAAGGCTAGATTGGTTGGGTGGCCTTGCGCCATATGCCTAAAGACACAATGACGGTTGGGCTGGGATCGCCGAGAAAAGGGCATGCGCATGGGCAATATCTGGGCGCCGCTCGCCAGGGCGATCGCCGCCACCGGCACGGACAGGCATGTCGACTGCCTGATCGACCTGATCGGCGCGGACATCGAGCACGACCTCGTCACCGTGACGCGCTATTCGGCGACGCAGACGCCCGAGTTCGTCAAGCACCGGCGCTTCTCGGATGAAATGGTCCGGCGCTATCTCGACAACTACTACGTGTTCGATCCGTTCTACGCCTCGTGGCGGCGCGAACGAAGGCTGGGCATCATGCCGCTAAAACGGCTTGCCAACGATGAGGCCAAGCGCGGCCAGTACATAGCCGGCTTTCTGGCCCAGTCGGAAATTTGCGACGAGGTCGGCATCATGCTGGCCGACGGCGGCGACTGGTGCCTCGGTATCTTCCTCGACCGCTCGACCACTTCATTCAGGGATAGCGAGATCTCACTTCTGGATGAGCGTTTGCCGGTATTCGAGGCGCTGCATGCGCTCGACATCAAGGCGCGCGGAACCGACTTCTCCCGAACGTCGGCGCCGACAGGCCCCGGCGCCTCACCCCGGCAGGAGCCGACCATCCCGGCCAGCCTGTGGCCGGGGCTGTCGCTGCGCGAGCGGGAACTTGTCCAGCTGATCCTCGCCGGTCATCCGACCGCCAACATCGCCGAGCGCCTCGGCATTGCCATCGGCACGGTCAAGAACCACCGCCGGCGCATCTACGAAAAGCTCGACATCACCACCGAGCGGGAACTGTTTTTGCAGTTCTTCCAGCACCGGTAGCGACTGCCTCCGCTGGCCCACCAATATCCCGTTCGGCGGCTTCGATCCCGCCTTGAACTTGGTCATCGATAACTTCACATTCGCTACCGATTGGGAGGAAGACGATATGCCGAGTTTCGCGGAACGGTTTGCCGGACGATCGGCCGTGATCACCGGTGGCGCCTCCGGCATCGGTCTGGCAGTAGCTCAGAGAATTGTCGACGAGGGCGGACACGTCTGCGTCTGGGATCGCGATCCTGTCCAAATCGAGCAAGCCAAGGCTGTCATCCCTGGCCTCCACGGTATTGCCATCGATGTCGCCGATGCCGCGGGAGTCGAAAGCGCCGCCGCGCAGACGATAGAAGCGCTTGGCGGTGTCGATGTCCTGGTCACCAGTGCGGCGATCACCGGCCCCAACATGACGGCCTGGAATTATTCGGTAGAGGACTGGCAGAAGGTCATCGACATCAACATCAACGGCGTCTTCTACTGCAACAAGGCGCTCGTGCCGCACATGCTCGAGCGCAACTATGGCCGCATCATCAACATCGCCTCGATCGCCGGCAAGGAAGGCAATCCCAACGCCTCCGCCTACAGCACCTCGAAGGCCGCTGTGATCGGCCTGACCAAGTCGCTCGGCAAGGAACTGGCCAAGACCAAGGTGACGGTCAATTGCGTGACGCCGGCCGCCGTGCGCACCGCGATCTTCAAGCAGATGAGCCAGGAGCACATCGACTTCATGCTGTCCAAGATACCGATGGCGCGCTTTGGCGAGGTCGACGAGGTGGCGGCGCTGATCTGCTGGATCGCCTCGGAGGAGTGTTCGTTCACGACGGCCGCCGTGTTCGACGTTTCCGGCGGCCGCGCCACCTACTGAGGCAGGACGCATCTCAATTCCGCGTGACGGTGCAACGAACGGGTGCTTACGGGCGTATATAGTCCCAGACTTCGAATCGACGATGACGCAAGGAAGCTATGCCGGGAACCATGACACGGGATGCAGCTATCGGGCGGGAGCTTGTTTCTTTTGCTTAAAGTCGAACCTGCCGCGCTGTCCGACGACGAGCTTCTGGAGCGCTATCAACGCGCCGCCTTCGACTACTTCCTCGAAAACGTGAACCCCGACAACGGACTGGTCGCCGATACGTCGCGGCCGAATTCGCCGGCCAGCATCGCTGTCGTCGGCTTCGCGCTATCTTGCTATCCGATCGGCGTCGAGCGCGGCTGGATGACGCGCGATGCGGCCGTGAAGCTGACGCTTGCCGCTCTGCGTTTCTTCTCGACCAGCCGGCAAGGCAATGGCGACGAGGTCACCGGCCACAAGGGTTTTTACTACCATTTCCTCGACATGCGGACCGGCCTGCGCGTCTGGCGCTGCGAACTGTCGATGGTGGATACCGCATTGCTGATATCAGGCATGCTGGTGGCAGGCGCCTATTTTTCCGACGACAATGGCGACGAGGCCGAAATCCGCCAACTGGCCGAGGCGCTCTACCGGCGCGTCGACTGGCGATGGGCGCAAGGCTCAAGCCCGACGCTCCGGCAGGGCTGGAAGCCGAAGAGCGGCTTTCTCCACTATGGCTGGGAAGGCTACAACGAAGCGGCGATCCTCTACGTGCTGTCGTTGGCCTCGCCCGACAGCCCGACCTCGGACAACAGCTACGAGGGTTGGACGGCGACCTATCAGTGGGAAAACATCTACGGCTACGACGTGCTCTATGGCGGTCCGCTGTTCATGCACCAGTTCTCGCATGCCTGGATCGACTTCGCCGGCATCCGCGACGCTTTCATGCGTGAGAAGAACTCGGACTATTTCGAAAACAGCCGCCGCTCGACCTACCTGCACCGCGACTATGCGCGCCGCAACCCTTACGGCTACGGCGGCTACGACGAGAACCTGTGGGGACTTTCGGCGGGCGACGGACCAGGCGGCTTTCGTGCCAGCGTAGCGCGACAGCGTCGCCGGTTTTCCGGCTATGCTGCGCGCGGCGCTCCTTTCGGGCCGGACGATGGAACAATCGCCCCATGGTCCTATCCGGCCTCGCTGCCCTTCGCGCCGGATATCTGCCTGGCGGCATTGCGCCATCTCGAGGATCGCTACCCCGAGGTGATCGACAATTTCCGGCTGCCGAGCGGCTTCAATCCGACATTGGCCAACCGGCGAAAATTCGGCCGCAACGGCTGGGTGTCGGAAGGTCACTACGGGCTGGATCAGGGCATCGTGGTGATGATGATCGAGAACCATCGGTCGCGCCTGATCTGGGAACTGATGCGATCCAACCCGCACATCCGCCGCGGCCTGGGCAGAGCCGGATTCAGCGGCGGCTGGTTGTCTCAGCCGGCAAGCTCGGCGTCAGGTGGCGGCGATGTCGCGTGACCGGACGACCATGGCCAACGCCTTCCCTGTCGACCGCGATGACATCGAGCTGATCAGGGGTGCCCATCCGCCGCTCTGGAAGAACCCGGAGCCAGATGGCCCATACAATCTTGTCGTCATCGGCGCCGGGCCAGCCGGCTTGACCGCTGCCAGCGAGGCGGCAAACCTCGGTGCGAAAGTCGCGCTGATCGAGCGCGGGCTGATCGGCGGCACCTGCATCAATGTCGGCTGCATCCCCTCGAAAGCGATCATTCGCACGGCCAGGCTCTATGCCGATATGCGCGATGCCGAGAATCTTGGCGGCGACGCGCAGGACCATCTTCACGTCGACTTTCAGCGTGCCATGACGCGGATGCGGCAGATCCGGCAGCGGATCAGTCGCGCCGATTCGGCTGCGAGCCTGGCCTCCGCAGGCATCGACCTCTATTTCGGCGAAGCGCGATTTTCCGGACCGGACGAGGTCACGGTTGCCGGGAAGACACTGCGTTTTAGAAAGGCGCTGGTTGCTACGGGCGCACGTCCGGCCCTGCCGACGATTCCAGGTCTCACCGAGGCCGGCTATCTCAGCAACGAAACCATGTTCGACCTCACAGAGTGCCCGAAACGGCTTCTGGTCATTGGCGGCGGACCGCTCGGTTGCGAGGCGGCGCAGGCCTTCTGCCTGCTGGGCGCGAAGGTCATCCTGGTGCAGCGGGAGCCGATGTTCCTGCCTGGCGAGGAACGCGACGCCGCTCAGATCCTTTCGGACGCGCTGGCGCGCGAAGGGATCGAGGTTCGCCTGAATACCGAGGCGGTGGCGGTGCGGACAGAAGGCGGCAAGAAGCTCGCCGACCTTTTGCGCGACGGTGACACGATGACGGTTTCCGTCGACGAGATCATCACCGGCATCGGCCGTTCGCCCAATGTCGACGGTCTCGACCTGGAGGACGCCGGGGTGGCGTACGACGCCACCGGCATCAAAGTGGACGACTACCTCAGAACCACCAATCCACGCATCTATGCGGCTGGCGATGTCTGCCTCGCATACAAATTCACCCATACCGCCGAGGCGACAGCCCACATGGTTGTTCGCAATGCCCTGTTTCTCGGGCGCAGGAAACTAAGCGAACTGGTTATTCCGTGGTGCACCTACACCGATCCGGAGATTGCCCATGTCGGCCTCTATCCGGTGGAGGCGCGCCAGAACGGCATCCCGGTCAAGACCTATACGGTGCTGATGCACGATGTCGCCCGTGCGGTGATGGATGGCGAGGAGGAAGGCTTTGTCAAAATCCACGTCAGGGAGGGGTCCGACCGCATCCTGGGTGCCACGGTCGTCGCCAGCCATGCCGGCGAGATGATCAATGCGGTGTCGCTCGCCATCCGGTCGGGCATGGGATTGCATGCGCTGGCCGACGTCATCCATCCCTTCCCGACGCAGGCACAAGGCATCAAGATGGCCGGCGACGCTTTTCGGCGGACAAGGCTCACCTCATTTCGGAGGCATCTGGCGAGCCGCTGGCTGGCATGGTCCAGGCGATGACCCCGTCCTGCTGGCATGCATTCCGGCAGACCTGTCGCCAGGCCGGTGCACCAGACATCCAAGAGATACGGCGCTTGACGAAAGCCCCGTTCGGCTAAACAAGTCGAAGCTGATTGTTGTGGCTTGGGGCCGTCGTGAATGTCGTCTGGAACAAAGCCTTTAATGCAGCGCCTGGTGCAACGTCCCGGGCGCCCGCTTTGAATCCTACGGTCTCCACGCGGAACGCCGAGCGGCGTGTGCTGGTCGTCTCCCATGATCCGGCCTTTCCGCCGACATCCGGCGCTGACCTGAGGAATTACCGCAATGCTGAGGCGACAGCGGAATTCGGCCCGGTCTGCCTGGTGTCGGTGCGGCCGCGGGCCGTGGAAGCCGCCGATCCGTCGATCCGCATCGAGGCTTTGTCTATCGAAGGAGAGGCCCGCTCCGGTTCGATCGGCTGGTGGCGCATACGAGCGGAGCATCGCATTTCGCGCTCCGCCTTGGCGCGGCTGGAGGCACTGGTCCGGGACTTCCGCACGGACACCGTGCTGGTCGAGGGCATCGGCCTGTTCAAGCTGCTGCGGCCTTTGCGGGCGCTGACAAAACAGCTCATCCTCGACATGCACAATGTCGAGTCCGACCTGGCGGGACAGTTGCGGCGCGCCGATGCGAAGCGACCTGCCGTGGCGACGATCACGCCAAGCCTTGGCATCAGGCGCCTCGAGAGAAAGGCGCTTGCTCTTGTCGATAGGGTCTGGGTCTGCTCAAGCCAGGATCGCGAGAGGCTGATGGCCCTCTCCCGGCACAAGGTGCCGATCGATGTCGTTCCAAACGGAATTCCCCACGCAGGGCATAGTCCCGAAACGCTACCCTCCGAGCCCGGACCCGGCAACGGCTTTCCGGTGATCCTGTTTATCGGCCATCTCGGCTATCCGCCAAACGTCGATGCCGTCGAGCGGTTAGCCGGCTCCATATTGCCGCGCATCCGACAGGCCTTTCCGGCCGCGACCCTGGTTCTCGCTGGGCGCAACCCGAAGCCCGCCGTGCGGGCGCTGGCCGGGTTGCCTGGCGTGGAACTCGTCGAAGACCCTGAAAGTGTGGCGCCGCTTTTGTCCAAGGCGCATCTCAGCATCATGCCGCTTGCGGCAGGCGGCGGCACACGCATCAAGATTCTGGAGGCGATGGCCTGGGGCGTGCCGGTGATCGCGACACCGCTGGCGGCCGAGGGCCTGGACCTGGTCGACAAGGAGGAGTTGCTGCTGTCGGATACCGATGAAGGGCTCGCCGACATGGCTGTCGAACTTTGCCTGGATACTGACCGCCGGGCACGGCAGCGCATCCGCGCGCATCAAGCGGTTTGGGCCAGGTTCAGCCCGCGAGCCATCCGCAATGCCGTCCGGGGCGGGCTGGGGTTGGACGAGACTGGCGCATAGCTTCAGGCCTAACGCTGGAAGCGACGGCAGTGTCAGTCGTGCAATTCCCGCGATATCGGTGGCCCGACCGAAAAGCCGGAGAATGTGACCTCGAAACCCTCGCGTTGCGGCGAACAGCACATCATGCCAACATCGACCGTTTTCGAGATCGGAAGTAGGCAAGCCGCACCGGCTTCCAGCGTCCGTCGGAAGCATCGAGGTACTGGACGCGGATCGTCTCGGCGTGACGGGTCAACCGGATCCTGACACCGTGCGGGCCAGCCGGAATGGTGGCCAGCGACCAGTCGGAGGCATCGTTGGTAACGACGACGGAAAAATACATCACGCCGTCGGTGTATTCGATACCGGCCTTGATCCAATGGGATTCGCTCAGCCGGAGCATCAACCCGGCCTGGTCGTAAAGCACCTGATAATCGCCCTTGACGGTGACCTCAGCGGTGAAATCGCCCTCGACTTGCTGGTACAGGAAGTGGCCGTTATCGCGCCAGAAATCGTAAAATGTCTCGCGCCAGAAATCGGTCTCCTTGCCGGTGCGCACACGGAGGCTGTCGCCGTCGATGGAATGCTGCGGCGGCGGATTGAGCCAGGTCAGGTCCCGCAATGTCATCTTCGCGCCGATCACTCCCTTGATGTGTGGCGGTTCGCCGGCCGAGCGGCCGGCGCCCGACCATCCCGGCTGATCGGCCGGTGGCCGATCAGCCAGCGAACGTGTAGGCGGTCTTCACCGTGGTGTAGAATTCCGCCGCGTAGCGACCCTGTTCGCGCGGGCCGTAGCTGGAACCCTTGCGGCCGCCGAACGGAACATGGAAGTCGACACCCGCCGTCGGCAGGTTGACCATCACCATGCCGGCCTCCGAATTGCGCTTGAAGTGCGTGGCGTGCTTGAGGCTTGAAGTGCAGATGCCCGACGTCAGCCCGAAGGGCGTGTCGTTGGCGACGGAAAGCGCCTCGTCGTAGTCCTTGACGCGGATGACGCTGGCGACGGGTCCGAAAATCTCCTCGCGCGAACTGCGCATGGCGTTGGTGGCCTGTGTCAGCAGCGCCGGCCGCAGATAGAAGCCCGGCGTCTTGCGGTCGAGCCGCTCGCCGCCGAAGGCGAGCGTGGCACCTTCCCTGACGCCGATGGCGATATAGTCCTCGTCCTGCTTCAGCTGCGTCGCGTCGACGACCGGGCCGATCTGGGTCTGCGCGTCGAGCGCATCGCCGATGACCAGCTTGCTCATGCGATCCTTGAGGGCATCGACGAAACGGTCGTGAATGGCGTCCGTCACAATCAGCCTGGACGAGGCGGTGCAGCGCTGGCCGGTCGAGAAGAAGGCGCCATTGAGCGCGCAATCGACGGCGACCGCGAGATCGGCATCGTCGAGCACGACCAGCGGGTTCTTGCCGCCCATTTCAAGCTGGAACTTGCGCATGTGCTCGATGCTTGCCGCAGCGACGCGCTTGCCTGTACCGACCGAGCCGGTGAAGGTGATGGCGTTGACATCGGGACTGTCGAGCATCGCCTGACCAACCACCGAACCCTTGCCCATGACGAGATTGAGCACACCCTTCGGCAGGCCTGCCCGATGCAGGATATCGACGATGGTCCAGGCGCTCTCGGGAACCAGCTCGGCCGGCTTGAAGACGACGGTGTTGCCGTGGCACAGCGCCGGAGCGATTTTCCAGGCCGGAATGGCGATCGGGAAATTCCACGGCGTGATGATGCCGACGACGCCGACCGCCTCACGCGTAATCTCGACGCCGACGCCCGGCCGCACGCTTGGCACGACCTCGCCCGACAGGCGCAATGTTTCGCCAGCAAAGAAATCGAAAATCTGGGCGGCGCGAATGGTCTCGCCGATGCCCTCGGCCAGCGTCTTGCCTTCCTCACGCGCCAGATTGCGGCCGATCTCGTCCTTTCGCGCCATGATCTCGTCCGAGGCCTTTTTCAGCACCGCGTGGCGCGCCAGCGGACCGGAGCGGGACCACGCCGGAAACGCCGCCTTGGCCGCAGCGATCGCCTGCTTGGCCTGCTCGACGCCCGCCGAAGCATAGTCGCCGACGATGTCACCGGTATCGGAGGGGTTGATGTTGCGGGAACCGGCCTCGCCGACCCATTCGCCATCGATGAGATTCTTTCGAAACAGTGTCATGTTCCTGTCTTCCCTGCTGGTTGGCCGCGCAGCGGCATCTGTCTGAACTGGTATTTGCCAGACAATTGCCTTGCGGGAAAGCAAACACTGAACCCGCAGCCGCGACAAAAATCCCCTTGGTTGCGGCCGCGCTGATGGCTTGGTGGCGACAGAGCCACCATCGAGCCTCAATCCGACTAATATCGGCGATGCATCATTCGGCTTGGGTCGGGATACTCTGTACACCTCTGTCCATAGCCTTGATTTGCCTAAGGCAGCGTGTCATGCGTCATGTCGATGGCAGCTCTCGAAACGACGATTCAGCGCGCCGGCGCCACCGGCAACATCAAGGCCACTCGCGAAGACTGGCTGAAGCTTGCGCTTGAAACGTTGATCTCGGACGGCGTCGAACGCGTCCGCGTGCTGACACTTGGCCAGAAGCTCGATGTGTCGCGTTCCAGCTTCTACTGGTATTTCAAGAGCCGGCAGGACCTGCTCGAGCAGTTGCTGGATTATTGGCGGCAGACCAACACCAGGTTCATTGTCGAACGCGCCAGGCGGCCTTCCGCGACCGTCATCCGCGGCGTGATGAGCATTTTCGAATGCTGGGTGGACGAAAGGCTGTTCGATCCGCGGCTGGATTTCGCGATCAGGGCCTGGGCCCGCCGCTCGCCTGCCATCAGACGCGCGCTCGATGAGGCCGACGAGGAGCGTGTCAACGCCATCCGCGACATGTTCATGCGTCATGGCTATGGGGAGGAGGACGCGTTCGTGCGAGCCCGCATCCTCTATTTCATGCAGATCGGCTATTACTCGCTTGAACTCAATGAGCCGATGAGCAGTCGCCTGACACACGTCGCCTCGTATCTGCGCAGCTTCACCGGCCAGGAGCCTTCGGCCAAGGATATCGAGGACTTCTCGCGCTATGTCGAGAAGACGCTTTCGCGCAAGCGTTAGCGCCATCATTTGTACACAAGACTGCAGCCTCTACTAGACATATGTGTACAATACCAATACGCTTCACCTCGAGAAATTCAGGCTTGTCCGGCACACCATGACCAGACGCTATTCCGCATTGTCGCTCCTCAAGGAGGGCTTGGCCGGCCAAACCGGCTGGCAGCCGGCCTGGCGCTCGCCCGAGCCGAAGCCGTCCTATGACGCGATCATCATCGGCGGCGGTGGCCACGGGCTGGCAACGGCCTATTACCTGGCAAAGAATCACAACATCGCCAGAGTGGCCGTGCTGGAAAAAGGCTGGATCGGCGGCGGCAACACGGCCGCAACACCACCGTGGTGCGCTCCAACTACTATTATGCGGAAAGTGTCGAACTCTACGGGCTGGCGCACCGGCTCTATGAGGGGCTGGCCAAGGACCTGAACTACAACGTCATGTTGTCGCAGCGCGGCATGGTCAATCTCTGCCATTCGACCGCCGAGATGGAGATCGGCGCGCGCACCGTCAACGCCATGCAGATCAACGGCATCGATGCCGAGCTGTTTTCACCAGACGATGTGCGCCGTGTGGCGCCCATCTACAATTTTTCGCCGGATGCGCGCTTCCCGGTATTCGGCGGCATCTGGCAAGGCAGGGCCGGAACGGCGCGCCATGACGCGGTCGCCTGGGGCTACGCGCGAGCGGCGAGCCGGCTCGGCGTCGACATCATCCAGAACTGCGAGATCACCGATTTTATCATCGAGGGCGGGCGCTGTCGCGGCGTCCAGACTTCGCGTGGCGCGATCCGTGCCGATCGCGTCGGCATGGCGGTGGCAGGGCACTCCTCGGTGCTGGCGGCCAAGGCCGGCTTCCGGCTGCCTATAAATTCCTATGCGCTGCAGGCTTGCGTTTCCGAGCCGGTCAAGCCGATCCTCGACACTGTGGTGCTGTCGCCCGGCTGCGGCGTTTATGTCAGCCAGTCGGACAAGGGCGAGATCGTGATTGGCGGCGGGCTCGACCGCATCCCGTCCTATGCGCAACGCGGCAATCTGCCGACGCTGGAGACGGTGATTGCCGGGCTGCTGGAGATGTTCCCGATCTTCGGCCAGCTCAAGCTGATGCGGCAATGGGCCGGCATTGTCGACGTCGTGCCCGATTCCTCGCCGATCATCGGCGAATCGCCACTGCCCGGCCTATTCCTCAATTGCGGCTGGGGCACGGGCGGCTTCAAGGCCATCCCCGCCGGCGGCACGCTGCTGGCGCAATTGCTGGCGTCAGGCAAGCACAACGACATCAGCCGACCCTTCGACCTCGATCGCTTCGCCAGCGGGCGGCTGATCGATGAAGCGGCCGGCTCCGGCATCGCGCACTAGAGGCAATCATGCAGCTTTTCCCTTGCCCGTTCTGCGGCCCGCGCGACGAGACCGAATTCCACTATGGCGGCGATGCCGGCAACATCAGACCAGATGGAGCCGACGTGCCGATCGATCGCTGGGCTGATTACCTCTATCTGCGCACCAACCTGAAAGGCCCGGCACGCGAGATCTGGGTCCACATGACTTGCGGCGAGTTCTTCGTCATGGAGCGCAACACTGTCACGCACAAAGTGCTGTCCTCGGCCGCTCTCGGCGGGGAGCACACGGCGTGACCGCCTCGCGTCTTTCCACCGGCGGCAGCGCGATCGACCGGTCGCGCCCGATCCGGTTCAGCTTCGACGGCGCAACCGTGTACGGCTATGCCGGCGACACCATCGCCTCGGCATTGCTGGCCGGCGATGTCGCGGTCGTCGGCCGCAGCTTCAAGTACCACCGACCGCGCGGCATCTGGGGCGCGGGCGTGGAAGAACCGAACGCGCTGGTCGATATCGGCGGCCTGCGGGCGGCACCGAACACACGGGCCACGACCGAGCCGGCACGCGACGGGCTGGTGGCGAAGAGCGTCAACGCGACGCCCACAGCACTGACCGACCGCAACGCCTTCCTCGACCATTTTGCGCGCTTCATTCCGGCGGCGTTCTACTACAAGACCTTCATGTGGCCGGACTGGCACAGGTTCGAGCCACGCATCCGCGCCATGGCAGGGCTGGGCACAGTCGATGCGGACTGGACCTCGCCGGGTACGGCCGACCAGATCAATCATTATTGCGACGTGCTGGTGGTGGGCGCGGGACCGGCCGGATTGGCGGCGGCAAGGCTGGCGTCTGGTGCTGGTCAATCCGTGGTGCTTGCCGATGACCAACTCCGGGCTGGCGGATCGCCCGGCCACCGTGCCGCTGAGATCGATGGCAAACCGGCGGCCGCCCGGATCGAGGAGACGGTTGCAGAGCTTGCCGCTGCCGGCCACCTGATCCTGCCTTCGACCACCGCCTTCGGCATCTACGACCACAATCTGGTCGGGCTGAACCAGCGCCATCTCGACGGCCGGCTAGATACGCTGTGGCGGGTCAGGCCGCGCCGGATCGTGCTGGCGACCGGCGCCATCGAGCGGCCGCTGCCATTCGCCAACAATGACCTGCCGGGCATCCTATCGGCGGATGCGGCGCTTGCCTATCTCAGGCACCATGCGGTGCTGGTCGGCCGCCGCATCGTCGTCGCCACCAACAATGACAGCGCCTACGAAGTTGCGGGCGCGCTCGCCGAGGCCGGGGCCGAAGTCACGCTTGTCGACATCAGGCGCGACGGCACGCCCGCCGCGCCGGCCAATGTCCGGCTGGTCAAAAGGCGCGCCCTGGCTTCCGCCAGCGGCAGACTGCGCGTCGACGGCGTGACGCTCGACGACGGCACGAGGTTCGATGCCGATTGCGTGCTGATCTCCGGCGGCTGGACGCCGACCATTCATCTGTTCGGCCAGGCCAAGGGCAAGCTCGCCTGGAGCGAGGCGCGCGCGGCCTTCCTGCCGGGCGATCCGGTCGACGGCATCGCCGTGGTTGGCGCCGCAACCGGCGCGGTTTCCTTGTCGGAGGTGTTTGCTGGCGCGGCAACGGCATTCGCCGGCAAGGGGAGCGTGGTCACACCGCGCAGCACCGGACTGGAGGCGACAGGCGGCATTCTGGCGGCATGGCCGATGCCAGGTTCGAAGGGACGCATCTGGATCGACTACCAGAACGACGTGACGGTGAAGGATGTCGAGCTTGCGGCACGCGAAAACTTCGTCTCGGTCGAACATCTGAAGCGCTACACCACGCTCGGCATGGCGACCGATCAGGGCAAGACCTCCAACCTGCCGGGCCTGGCGCTGATGGCCGGGATCACCGGCCGTACGGTGCCGGAGGTCGGCACCACCACCTACCGGCCGCCGTTCACGCCGGTGCCGTTGGCAAGCTTTGCCGGCGCGCGCGTCGGCGAATTGATGGCGCCGGTGCGCCGGCTGCCGCTCGAAAACGTCCACCGCGCCAATGGCGCCGTCTTCCAGGAATATGGCGGCTGGCTGCGCCCGGCCCACTATGGCGGCAACGCGGACGCGGAGCGTTCGATCGCGGACGAGGCGCGGCGTGCCCGTCAATCTGTGGCGCTGTTCGATGGCTCGACGCTCGGCAAGATCGAGGTGATCGGACCGCAGGCGGCCGCGTTCGTCGATTTTCTCTACTACAACACCATGTCGACGCTGAAGCCGGGCCGCTGCCGCTATGGCTTCATGCTGTCGGAAAACGGTGTGGTCTTCGATGACGGCGTTCTGGTGCGGCTGGATGAGCATCGCTTCGTCGTGTCGTGCTCGTCCTCGCATGTCGCTGCCATGCACGCGCGGCTGGAGGAATGGCGCCAGGACCGTTTTGGCCGCAGCGCCGTCTATATTCACAACGCCACATCAGACATGGCGACGCTGGCCGTGTCCGGACCGAACGCCCGAAAGCTGCTGGAAACCCTGGAGCTCGGCCTTTCGCTCGACGACGCCGACCTGCCGCATATGGCGGTCGGTCATGGCACCTATGCCGACGACGAAGTCCGCATCGCCCGAGTCAGCTTCACCGGGGATCGGAGCTACGAGATCTCGATCCGGGCGGATCGCGCCGAGCCGTTGTGGGTGCAACTTCGCCAGGCCGGCCAGGCCTTCGACGCCGTCGTCATCGGCCTCGAAGCGCTGATGATCCTGCGCGCCGAGAAAGGCTTTATCGTCATCGGCAAGGACACCGATGGCACCACGCTGCCGCATGATCTCGGCGTCGAGGGTCCGCGCGCCAAGCGCCAGACCGAGTTCGTCGGTCGCCGCTCGCTGTTCACCGAGGAGGCTTCGCGCGGGGACCGCATGCAGCTTGTCGGGCTGGCGGTACCGCAAGGCGACGCGCCGCTGCCAACCGGCGCGCATGGCATCCGACGGATCGACGGCAGATTGCGCAGCCAGGGCTTTATCACCTCGAGCTACCACAGCCCGACGCTTGGCCGCCCGATTGCGCTTGGCCTGATCGAGCGCGGTGCGGTGCGGTGCGGCGAGACGATTGAAATCCAGCATCTCGGCAAGATCAGCAAGGCGACGATTACCACCCCTTGCGCCTTCGACCCGGCAGGAGACCGGCTGCATGCGTGATCTCGCGGGAAAATGGTCCGTCGTGCCGGACTGGCAGAGCGCGGTCATCGCCACGGCGGGCCTTGCGATACGAGCAATCCTCGACCTCGACCAGTTGATGGTCAGCGGCGACCTCGACGCGTGGGCGCGGGCTTCCGGCGTCGACGGAACTGGCGTGGGCGCCTTTGGTGCGGCACAGGGCGGCCGCTATGCGGCGCGGCTGGCGCGCGACCGGCTGCTGGTCGTGTCGAACAGCCCTCTTGCCATCGCCACGGGCTGGCATGGAGAGGGTTTCGCGGTGACAGCGATCAGCGCCGGGCTGCAAATGTTCGAGGTCGAGGGCACGGCGCTCGACGCTTTCATCGCGCGTGGAACGACACTCGATCCCAGCAATGCGAGTGGCAGTGCAGCACTTTCCTTCGCCGGCATCAGCGCCGTCGTCTATCGTCATGACGGCAAGCTGCGCATCCATGTCGACCGCGGGCTCGCGGCCTATCTCTGGACATGGATGGAAACGGCGGCCGGCAACATCACCGCCGGATCAGCGAAGTAGCTGGCGGCTGTACGATCCGGTCAGAGCGTGAACGACCAGAACAGGCAGGCCAGCGTCGCTGCCGCGAAGACGACGAAAAACAGGCTGCGCAGCAGCACGTTGCGGCGCAGTTCGTTCATGACGAAGTGGCAGCCGACGATCGCCGCCGCAAACAGGAACCGCCAGTTCAGCAGCGCCCACACTGCACTGCCCTGGCCGAAAGCCCATCTGGCGGCGAGACAGCCGGCGATCGCCGCAAACAGCGCGATCACGGTCCAGAAGATCGCGTCGGCGGCATGGGTCAGGACAATGCCGGCCGCCCTGATCGGCAGGATCATCATCAGCATCGCGCTGAAGAAATAGACAGCGGCAATCGGGATGAACACGCCGGCGTCAGCAATGCCGTCAAGGCGTCTGACGCCGATCGCGTCATAGGGATAGCCGTGCCTGGCCACAGCCAGGCTCAAGGCCATGAGCAAGGCGGTCAGCACGGCGACCAGTGCGAAGGATGTGAGGGCTTTGCTCATGATGTTCCTGTCCCAGACGAATCAGACAGGAACGTTTTTAGCGGGCGGTCGTAAATTGCGCGTAAGCGAGGGCGCTGCCCTCGCTTATTTCGATCGTGGCGAATGACGGCAGGCTATTCGGCGGCGATCCTTCCTGCCGAGCGGTTGGCCAGCACGAAGCCGACCTCGTCGACCGCCTGCGCCGCACGCTTCAGGATGGCCTCGGAGCGCAGCACGCCGTCGGTGAAATCCTTGTCGGTGGCATAGACGGCGGTCGGTAGCGCAAAGGCCTCGAAGAAGCCGAACAGCGGCCGCAGCTGATGTTCGACGATCAAGGCATGGCGCTCGCCACCGCCGGTCGCCGTCAACACGATGGGCTTTCCCCGCAGCGCTGCCGGATCGATCAGGTCGAAGAAATGCTTGAACAGACCAGTATAGCTGCCCTTGTAGGTCGGCGACCCGACGACGAGCACATCGGCGGCGAGGATTTGTTCCAGGATCGTGCGCGCCTGGCCGTCGAGATCGCGGGCCCATTTCGCCGTTCCCAGCGACGGACCGAGATCCTCGATATCGTAAGTGCTCGCCGACAGGCCGTGGCTGGCGGCGATGTCCCTGGTGACCAGATCGACGAAGGCGCGTGTCTTTGACGGCCGGGTGATGTTGCCGGAAAAGCCGACGACTGTTGGGTTTGACATGGCAGTGGGCCTCTTGGGAAATGATAGTCGAAGTTCGATGTGGCGAGCCGTCCGCCCGCCGGTGGGAAATCAGCTCCAGGCGTGCAGCGGCGGATTTTCGCCGTTGAGGAAATATTTGCCGAGGATGGAGTACTTCCAGCGCACCGGATCGTGCAGCGTGTGCGTGCGGGCGTTGCGCCAATGCCGGTCGAGATTGTGTTCGGCCAGCGTCGAGCGGGTTCCCGCCAGTTCGAACAGCTTGTTCGTCGCGGCGATGGCAATTTCGGTCGACAGGATTTTTGCCTCGGCGGTGACGATCTGGGCATGCGCCACCGTCTCGGCGGTCGGCTCGACCACTGCCCGGTCGATTGCCAGGCCGGCTTTTTCGAGCAGCGCCTGCGCCGCGTGCAGGCGCAGCGTCAGATCGCCGATGGCCTGGATGGTGTAGGGATCGTCCCAGGCATTGTCGACGCCGCTGTCGATCCAGGCGCGGCTCTTGGTCCTGACGAAATTGACCGCCTCGTCGATCGCCGCCTGGGCGATACCGGTGTCGACCGCCACCTGGATGATCTGGAAGATGGCGCCGTCGGCGGTCGGTTTGTCGTAACCCTTGTAGCCGGGCACCAGATGCGTCTTCGGCACCTTGACGTTGTCGATGATGACGGTGCCGGACAGCGTCGTGCGCTGACCGAAGCTCGACCAGTCGTCGATGACCGTCAGGCCGGGCGCGCCGCGGTCGGCGATGGCGTACCAGGCGCGGCCCTCCTCATCGAGCGCCACGATCGGCACCAGATGGGCGAGCAGCGCGCCGGACGAATAGAATTTCCGGCCGTTGACGACCACATGATCGCCGGCATCGGTGAAGCGGGTCTCGAAATCGGCGGCGCGCTTGGAGCCGAATTCCGAAAAAGCGTTGCCGAACCGGGTGCCCTTCAGCGCTTCGGCGAACAGCAGCTTCTGCTGTTCGATGTTGGACACGGTGCGGATGGCGGCGACAACGCCGAGATGGTTCTGCGCCACCTGGCCGATCGAGGAATCCGCCGCCGATATGATCTCGACCACCTTCGCCAGCGTCGCATAGGACACCTCTGGACCACCGAATGCTCTGGGCACGTTGATCGACCACAGGCCGCTTTGCGAAAACGCATCGAGTTCGGCAACCGGCCAGATCCGCTCGCGATCGCGCTTGGAGGACTCCTTGACGAATTCGGCGGCGAGCGCGTGGGCAATCGCAATCGCCTCAGCATCGTCCTTGATGATGTGCGCAGGCACGGTTGGTCGCGCGACTGGCGGCACGGCGGCGGAAGCGTGGTCGGTCTTGACGGTCGAAACGGTCATTTCAATGCTCCTTCGGATTTCATTTCAGGCCACGGCATGGAGATGAGCTGGCTTGGCGGCAGGCGATGCCTGTTGCCCGGGGGGTCGATTGACCGAGATAGAAGGCCCGCACATCCTCGCGCTGGCGAAGCTCGGCAGCCGCGCCGGAGAGAACAGAGACGCCGTTTTCGAGCACCGTGGCGTGGTCGGCATATCGCAGGGCGACCGCCGAGTTCTGCTCGGCGACCAGGATCGACAGGCCGGTCTCGCGGTTGAGTTTTCTCAGGCTCTGGAAGATGTCCTGGACGATAAGCGGGGCGAGTCCCATCGACGGTTCGTCGAGGACCAGCAGACGCGGCCGCGACATCAGCGCCCGGCCGATCGCGGTCATCTGCTGTTCGCCGCCCGAGGTCAGGCCGGACAATGTCCGGCGCTTTTCCCTGAGGCGAGGGAAATATCCGTAGATCCGCTCAAGATCTCCATTGATCTCGGCACGGCTGCCGCTGCGGCCGATACCGCCTGCGACCAGATTTTCTTCGACGGTGAGGCTCTTGAAGCAGTGGCGGCCTTCCAGCACCTGGACCAGGCCGGCACGCACGAGATCGCCCGGCTTGCGGCGCGAGACATCCGAACCTTCATAGCGGATGGTGCCGGCGTTGACCTGCCCGCGCTCGGCCGGCAGCAGGTTGGAGACGGCCTTCAGCGTCGTGGTCTTGCCGGCGCCATTGGCACCGAGCAAGGCCAGGATCTTGCCGCGCCGAAGTTCGAAGCTGACGCCGTGCAGCGCCGTGATGGCTTGGTTATAGGTGGCATGGACCGCGTCCACGGCAAGAATGACATCATCGTTCGGCATGGGCTCTCATTTCGTGGTTCGATGAACCGAAACAGGCCGGGCGCTGCGGGAAACCGATCCGCAGCGCCCAGCTTTGGCTGATCAATTGGTGGTCACCGCGTCGGCGTCGTCGGCGGTGCGCAGCTTGATGCCCTTCTCGGCCGCATAGGCTTCGGCGGACTTCTCGATGATCGGTCGCAGCAGTGCCCAGTCCGGCGCGATCCAGTTGGAGACGACGTTCCACTTCTTGCCGTCCCATTGCTGGAAGGTCACGTAGCCTTCGCCTTCGTGGTTGTCCCAGCTGACATTGATCGAGTGGAACAGGTCCTTGGCGCCGAGCGCCTCGACTTTGGCCGGATCGAGCTTGAGATGTTCGAAGCCCCAGCGGACCTCGTCGCCGGTCAGCGTGCGATGGCCGAACTTCTCCTGCGCGACGCGAATCGCCTCGACATTGAGGATGCCGTTGACGATGCCGAGGTTGTGGTAGACCGAGCCGATGCGCGACTTGTCTTCCAGATTGCCCTTGCCGGCGCCGTAGACCGTCTTCACGATCTCCTGCACCACCGGATAGGAGTTGCCGGAAGCCTGGGTGGTGATGGCGGTGTAGCCCTTGGCGGCGTCGCCGGCCGGGATCACGTCCTCTTCCGAATTCGACCACACATTGCCGACGATATGGTCGACGGGATAGCCGACCTTGACCGCGGTCTTAAGCGCCACCGGGTTCATCACGCCCCAGCCGCGCAGGACGACGAAGTCCGGCTTGGCGCGGCGGATGGTCAGCCATTGCGATTGCTGCTCGTTGCCGGGATGCGGCACCTCGATCTGCTGCACGGTGAAGCCGTATTTCTGCGCCAGCAATTCATAGATCGGGATGGTCTCCTTGCCGTAAGGCGAGCCGTGGTAGAGCACGACGATCTTCTTGCCCTTCAGCTTGTCGATGCCGCCTTCCTTGGAGGCGATGTAGTTCACGATGCCCGAGGTCTCGCTGTAGGGATTGAGCAGCAGCGGGAAGACGTAGGGGAAAACGCGCCCGTCGGTGGAGTCGGTACGGCCGTGGTTGACTGTGATCAGCGGCACCTTGTCGGCGGTTATGCGGTCGATCATGGCATAGGCGATGCCGACCGAGAGCGGGTTCCAGGCGGCGGCACCGGCATGGCTCTTCTGCCGCTCGTAGCACTCGACGCCGCGCTCGACCTCGTATTGGGTCTCGCATTCGTCCCAGGTCAGCTTGACGCCGTTGACGCCGCCGTCGCGGATGTTGATGAGGTTGAGATAGTCGATGAAGCCGCCGAAGAAGCCGGTGCCGCCGGCCGCATAGGGCCCGACGCGATAGCTTTGCAGCGGGAAATATTGTTCGTCGGCGTGCGCGGCCGGCAAGGCCACCGACACGATCATCGCCGCGGACAATGCCACCGCCTTGATTGTGCTCAGGAAAGTCATGATTGAGGTACTCCCGGGTATTGGCCGTCTTGGGTTCGGCCCCTTGTTCATTTTCGGATGTGATTCATTTTCGGATGCGTCACTCAAGTCGATTGCCAGGCGAACAGGAGCCGTCTCCGGAGCCTGTCCCACAGCGCCACCAGCCCGTCGGGTTCGAGGATCAGAAACAGGATGATGAGCGCGCCCAGCACGATGCGCTGGCTCATGTCGAGCACGCCCGAATCGAAGAGATCGCCGAGCAGAAAACCGCCGAGGCGAGACAGGGCGAGCGGAAAGACAACGATTAGGGCGGCGCCGAAGAAGGCGCCGCGTATCGAAGCCAGGCCGCCAATGATGATGATGAACAGGATCTGGAACGATCTATCGAGATCGAAGCCGTCCGGCTCGACGGTCCGCAGATACGCGAAGGCCCAGATAACACCGGCAACGCCGATGATGAAGGACGAGATGGCGAAGGCTAGAAGCTTGGTCTTCAGCACCGGGATGCCGATGATGCGGGCCGCGGTTTCATTGTCGCGGATGGCGATGAAGTTGCGCCCGGTCTGCGACGAGACCAGGCGGTGGGCAAGGAAAGTGAGGACGCTGACGATGGTCAGCGCGAAGAGATAGCGGCCGATGGCGCCGTCCAGAGCGAAGCCTGAGATCGACAGCCTCGGCGCGTCGATGACGCCGGAAGCCGAGTTGTTGGAGAACCAGCTGAATTTGGTCAGCGCCCATTGCACGAAGAACTGCGCGGCAAGCGTGGAGACCGCGAGATAGAAGCCCTTCAGCCGCAGGCTCGGCAGGCCGAAGACGATGCCGATCGCGGCGGCGACAATGCCGGCGAGGAAGATGCTGCCGATCAGCGGCAGGCCCTCGACGCGCAGGTTGAAATTGTAGGCGGCGAAGGCGCCCGCCGCCATGAAGGCGGCACTCCCCAGCGACACCTGGCCGGCATAGCCGGTCAGGATGTTCAAGCCCACGCCGGCGAGGCTGAGCGCCAGGAACGGCAGCAGGATGGCTTCGAACAGATAGCTCGAGCCGATCAGCGGCACGACGCCATAGGCGAAGGCGAGCAGCAGGACCGGTACGACCCATTTCGGCAGCACCGGCGCGGACGAGAAATCGCTTGTTATGGCGGTCATAGCTCAGATCCTCTCGACGAGCTTCTGGCCGAACAGGCCGGAAGGGCGGATAAGCAGGAAGACGAGCGCGACGACATAAGCGAACCAGCTCTCTATGCCGCCGCCGAAATAGTCGCCGATATAGACCTCGGCGAGCTTCTCGCTGGCACCGATCAACAGCCCGCCGACGATGGCGCCGAGGATGGAATCGAAGCCGCCGAGCACCAGCACCGGCAGCGCCTTCAGCACCACCAGGGACAGCGAGAACTGCACGCCGAGGCGGGCGCCCCAGAGCAGTCCGGCCACCAGCGCGACGAGGCCGGCAGCAGCCCAGACGGTCGCCCAGATCAGCGGCAGCCTGAGGCCGACCGCGAGTGCTGCGAACTGGTCGTCGGCGACGGCACGAAAGCTCAGTCCGATGCGGGTGTAGCGGAAGAACAGCGACAGCAGCAGAACCATGCCGGCGGCAACCACGGCCGCGAAGATGTCAAACTGGCTGATTAGCACGCCGCCGATTTCGAGCGGCACGTCCTCGATGCCGAGATCGAGGCCATGGACCTGCGTGCCCCATATCAGCTGGGCGGCGCCCTCGATGATGTAGGACAGGCCGAGCGTCGCCATGAACAGGGTGATTGGCGGCTTGTTGGTGAGAGGCCGCAGGACCGTGCGCTCGATGGCGATGCCGATCGCTACCATGATGGCGAAGGTGATCACCAGCGCCAGCGCGAACGGCACCCCGCGCTCGACAAGGCTGACGAAGGTGAGTGCCGCGAACAAGAGCATCGCACCTTGTGCGAAATTGAGCACGCCCGAGGTCTTGTAGATCAGCACGAAGCCGATCGCGACCAGCGAGTACATGACGCCGGA
This sequence comes from Mesorhizobium sp. M0496, assembly GCF_040321205.1. Lineage (NCBI taxonomy): Bacteria > Pseudomonadati > Pseudomonadota > Alphaproteobacteria > Hyphomicrobiales > Phyllobacteriaceae > Mesorhizobium > Mesorhizobium sp. M0496. The sequence goes on from NZ_JAMYRC010000005.1 coordinate 57,428, forward strand.
GAGCAGGCCGCCGACGAGCACTTCGATGAAGAACTGATAGTCGAAATCGGCGATCATATGCCTGCCCCGTCCTCATTGTCCGAGGCGACGCCGAGATAGGCATCGATGACGCGCTGGTCGTTCCTGACTTCGTCGGGTGTGGCGTCGGCGATCTTGCGGCCGTAGTCGAGAACGGCGATGCGGTCGGACAGGCCCATGACGACGCCGACATCGTGCTCGATCAGCACAACGGTGGTGGCGAAGCGGTCGCGCGCGGCGCGGACGAGGGCCGCCATCTCACTCTTTTCGCCCGCGGTCATGCCGGCCATCGGCTCGTCGAGCAAAAGCAGGCGCGGCTCAGCCACCAGTGCACGGGCCAGTTCGACCCGCTTCTGCAGCCCGTAAGGCAGCGTGCCCGCAAGACGATCGCGGACAGCGGTGAGATCGAGGAATTCGAGGATCTGTTCGGCGCGGCTGAGCGAGTCGCGCTGCTCGCCACGCGAACGGCCGATGCCCAGCACCTGTCCGGCAAAGTTGGAGCGGACCTTATAGGCGAGGCCGGAAGCGACATTGTCGAGGACGCTGAGGCCCTTGAACAGAGCAAGATTCTGGAAGGTCCTGGCGACGCCCAGATGGGCCAGCTGCTGCGTCGGCACCTGAGCATAGCTGATCCCGTCGAACTGGACACGGCCGCGATCCGGGCGATAGACGCCGCTTATGACGTTGATCAGCGAACTCTTGCCGGCGCCGTTCGGGCCGATGATGGCGCGAATCTCGCCGGGACGGACCGACAGGTCGATATCGGCCAATGCCACGACGCCGCCAAACGACAGGCCGATGCCCTGCAGTGAGAGCAGCGGCGAGGCGACGCCGGCAACGGTTCCCGTCGGCTCGGCGCTGTCTTCGGACGGCTGCTGCCACGAGCTTGACGGTAGGCCGCGCGCAAATACTTCCGGCGCGTAGGCTGAAGCCTCCATCACTCCTAAGGCATAACTGGGCAGAGGCATTCCAATCGTCCCCGATGTTTTCAGCAGGCGCACAAATTCCCGTGGCCGCTCGACGGATCGAGCGCACCGGGCAAGCTCCATTCGTGTGCTGGCCGGAGCCTGTCCGGCCAGCCTATGGGGTGACTACTCCGCCGCCAGCGATGCTGCCGCCTCGGCGTTTTCCAGTTCGCGGACGAGCGGGATGACATGCTTGCCGAAATACTCGACCTCTTCCTGGAAGTGCAGGAAGCCGAGCAGGATAAGATCGGCGCCGGCGCGCTTCAGGTCGACGATGCGCTCGGCGACCTGCCGGGGCGTGCCGATCAGGTTCGAGCGGAAGCCGTCATTGTACTGGACCAGATCGTCGAAGGAGGATTTCGCCCAATTGCCCTCGCCTTCCGGCGAGGCTTTGCCGGCGTTCTTGACCTCGTGGCCGAAAGCGTTGACCGCCTCGGGGTTGGCCTTGGCGATGATCTCGGCGAGCACCGCCCTGGCCTCATCCTCGGTCTCGCGGACAACCGCGAAGGCGTTGACGCCAACCTTGACGGAATGGTTGTTGGCCTTTGCCTTGGACTGGATATCGTCGACCTGCTTGGCGATCTCGGCCGGTGTGTTGCCGTTGGTGAAGTACCAGTCCGAGACGCGCGATGCCATGTCGCGCGCGGCGCGCGACGAGCCGCCCTGGAAGATTTCGGGCAGCGGATGCGGCGGCTTCGGTTTGAGCGAATATTCGTTGAAACGGTAGAAATCGCCACGGAAGGTGAAGCTGTCCTCAGTCCATATTCCGCGCAACGCCCGGATGAATTCCTCCGAACGGCGGTAGCGCTCATCGTGGTCGAGCCAGTGCTCGCCGATGGCGTGGAACTCGCCGCGGAACCATCCGGAGACGAGGTTGATCGCGACGCGGCCATTGGTCAGGTAGCTGATGGTTGAGATCTGCTTGGCCGCCAGCGCCGGGTTCCACGGTCCTGGCAGGATCGCGGCGATGACCTTGAGCGTCGTGGTGGCCGCCAGCAGATCATGGCTGAAGGCCACCGATTCATGCTGTTCGTCGGCGCCGTAGCCGGCGGTGAAACGGATCTGGCTTAGCGCATAGTCGAAGCCGGACTTCTCGGCGATCTGCGCCAGCTTGCGATTGTACTCGGCCGAATGGTTGGTGCGCTGCTCGATATTGGAAATCACCAGGCCGCCTGAAACATTCGGCACCCAGTAGGCGAATTTGATCGGGTCGGCTTCTGCGTGTGCCATGAACTGTCTCCCATTCAGGCCGTGTCGTTGATCGCTCCGGTCGCGCCGGCTTCCCAATATTTATTATGTTTATAGAATATATATACAAAGAAGGATTTTCCGTTTTTGAGGCCCTCGTGGGACGGAAATACCAATTTTGCTCAGCCAACCCGGCTTGCCGGTGTCAGCTCATGACCGGCCCCTGCGCGGCATCGGCGCCGACAGCCTCGGCTGGCGGCAGCGTTTCCCGCAGCTTGGCAATCTCGGCCGCGACCGTCTGGGCATGGCGGGCAACCTCGGGCAGGCCCATGAGTTCGCCGAAAGTCCCTCGCGCCAGCGGACCGGCGACGAAGAGTGTCGTGAGCGTCCGGCCATCCTGGCCGACGGCGCGGCTGTCGAGATCTGTCTCGATGCCAAGCCCGTATTGGTCAGCCTTGATCAGCCCGGCCTCGGCCAGCGAGCGCAATGCCGGATTGAGTTGAAGCGCCTGCCCATGGGCCGGGCCGGTTGTATTGATGACGGCATCGAAGCGCGCGGTCTCGATCCGCGTCTGCCCGCGCCGTTGAAAGCTGACCGCCAGGCTGCCGTCCTCATCGTTCGATGCGACAAGCCTGGCGGCAATGGTGTCGAATGTGCCGGCCGCATAACGGCGGTCGAGCACGGAAGCGACCTGCGGTGCGATCCTGAAGCGATGCACGTCCCAGAACACGCGCAGCTGGCGGACCAGCCTTGCTCGCTCCGGCGGGGCTAGTGCGGCCCACAGCACAGGACCCTGCAGACGCAGTTGGTCGAAGACCGATTGCCAGTTGACATTGGCCGCACGCGCCGCTGCCAGCGTCGCGCGAATGTTCTTGAGCAGGCCAAGCGCCGTCGTCGCCGGCGCGGATGCAAAGTCGCCAAAAGGCTCGCCCCTGACGTCCGGGTGGCCACGCGAGCGCAGTCCGCGGCGCGATAGCGCCAGGATGCGGCCGCGATGGCCGCGGCGATCAAGTTCGGCGACCATGTCAGCCGAGGTCAGCCCGGAGCCGACGATCAGCACCGACGCCTCCGGCCCGATTCCGGCAAGTGCTGACGCGGCGTATGGGTCGGCGATGAAACCCGGCGCTTCCGACAGCGAGTCCAGCGCGGTGGGAATTCCAGGCTGCGGATGCGTTGCCGCCAGGACGACGATGTCGGCGGCAATTGGCCCACTGGGCGTCTGCACGGTCCAACCCGCGCCACTGGCATCACGCGTCACACGCGTGGCCGGACCTTCGACATGGCGGACCGTGCCTGAGCCGAGATGCGGCGCCAGATGTTCGGCGACGTAGCGGCCGAACACGCGCCGGCGCGGATAGGCATCGCCATTCTTCCAGATGGCGTCCGTGTCGCGCTCGAGTTCTCCGCTGCCGGTCAACCAGCGCGCAAAGTGCTGCGGATCGTCGGGAGCCATACTCATCCTGACAGCCGGGACATTGACCCGGTGCGACGGCTCCTCGCTGGAATAGGCGAGGCCGCCGCCCACGAAAGAGCGTGGCTCGATCACGGAAATGGAAATGCGCTCCGGCCGATGCATTTGCGCCAGATGCCAGGCTACCGCCGAGCCGGAAAAGCCGCCGCCGACAATGGCGACGCGCACCCGACGGGCGGGAGGGAGCGCGTTCACGAGGCGCTGGCGAGCGACTTCGGCCGGTGGTCGCCGGCGATGGTCTCGCCGAACGGGCCGGTGTTGACGGACGAAGCGGCTGATTTGACCGGGTGATCGGTCGGCAGTTTCGGCAGCACCAACTCGCCAAAGCGATAGGCTTCTTCCAGATGCGGATAGCCGGAGAGGATGAAGGTGTCGATGCCGAGGCGCCGGTATTCATCGATGCGCTCCGCGATCGTGTCGGGGTCGCCGACAAGCGCGGTCCCGGCGCCGCCGCGCACCAGGCCGACACCGGCCCAGAGATTGGGCGCGATCTCGAGCTTGGCGCGATTGCCGCCATGGAGCGCGCTCATCCGCGCCTGGCCGACCGAATCCATGCGGGCAAAGACTTTTTGCGCCGAGGCGATCGTCGCGTCGTCGAGCCGGCTGATCAGCCTGTCGGCGGCCGCCCAGGCTTCCTCCGTGGTTTCGCGGGCGATGACATGCAGGCGAATGCCGAAGGAGAGCTTGCGGCCGGCCTTCTCGGCCAGTTCGCGCACGCCATCCAGCTTGCGCTCGACATCGGCGGGCGGCTCTCCCCAGGTCAGATATTTGTCGATCTCCTGCGCCGCCACCACGGATCCGGCGTCGGACGAGCCGCCGAAATAGAGCGGCGGATAGGGCGTCTGCACCGGTGGAAACAGCAGCCTTCCGTCCTCGATGCGGAAATGCTCGCCCTCGTGCTCGACCGTCTCGCCGCTCAGCACCCGCTTGTAGATCTGCAGGAACTCCTGCGTCACCTCGTAGCGCTCGGCGTGCGACAGGAAGATGCCGTCGCCCTTGTTCTCCAGCGGATCGCCGCCGGTGACCACGTTGATCAGCAGGCGCCCGTTGGAGATGCGATCCAGCGTCGCCGTCATGCGCGCCGCCAGGGTCGGCGACTGCAGGCCGGGCCGCACGGCAACGAGGAAGCGCAAGCGCTCGGTCAGGGGCACCAGCGCCGATGCGATCACCCAGGAATCCTCGCATGCCCGGCCAGTCGGCAACAGCACGCCGTAGTACCCCAGCGTGTCGGCGGCCTTCGCCACTTGCGTCAGATACGGCAGATCGACGGCCCTGCCGCCTTCCGTCGTGCCGAGATAGCGGCTGTCGCCATGCGTCGGCAGGAACCAAAGCACCTTGATGCGTTCTGGAATGTCTCTGGTCATGGCCTGCCTCCCGTATGCTGACGGCGGCCAGATATGCCTGCTTTGGTTGGGGGCAAGCGCAAAAGGGTGTGCATGGCGTCGTCCTGTCCGGGGTGGAAACCAGATCGCCAGTGCAGATTGCTTATTCCACAAATTCTGTAGAGTTAGTTTATTCCAATTCTGTTGACGGGATTAGAAATTTTCTCCATCCGCCGAACCCGACTCACTGGCTGTCACGCTTTGCCCGGGTGCGAATTGCAGGCCGAAGCCGCCCCTCGCATTAGGGACTTTCTGATTTTCATTCTAATCTGACCATTCCGGCGACCTAAGCCACGGATTTCCCATGGACCTGGATCCTTCGACTCTCAATCGGGCTGTTCCGCTCCGCGATCAGATCTATCATCAGATTCGCAACCTTATCGTCGTCGGACAGATGAGGCCCGGAGAAGTGATCAACGAGGTGGCTATTGCGGAAGCGCTCGGTGTTTCGCGTACCCCGGTGCGCGAGGCGGTCAAGCGCATCAGTGACGAGGGTCTGGTCAACATCCTGGCGCAGACCGGCACCTATGTCGCCCCGATCAGCCGGGCCGACCTGGAAGAAGCCTACGTCATCCGCCGGGCCCTGGAGATGGAAAGCACGAGGCGCGCGGCCGCCAAATTCTCACCGGCAGCCGGCGAATTGCTGGAAGACAATATGGCGGCGCACCGGCTTGCCATATCGCGGGGCAGATATGCCACCGCGATACAGCTCGACGACGTCTTTCACCGGACCATCGCCGAAATCTGCGGCCTGCCGATGATCTGGAGAGCCGTCGACATCTCCAAGGCGCAGATGGATCGCGGCCGCCATCTCGTCATCCCGAAGCCCGGCTATGGCGAACAGACGATCGAGCAGCATGAGGCCATCTTCGAGGCGCTGAAACGTCACGACGCCGAGGGCGCCGCGCGAGCGATGGAACACCATCTCGAGACATCGTTGCGCAACACGCTCGAAGTCGCGGCCGACCTTCTCGGCTGAAGCCGCCAAGGCCCGCCGCCAGGGTCGCGTGTCGGGCGGATGACCTGTTAGCGGGAATTGCCGTTTAACCCGGCAACCGGCCGAAGCCAGCGGCAAAGCGCGCCACCATCGCCAAGCCGACCTCACTTGGCCGCATCGCGGGGGCCCGGTCGTGGATCGGGATGCCGGCGCGGGCACCAAACAGCCGCTTGCCGTAGCAGATCAGGTTTTCGATGCCCTGCATGACGAAGACCGCTGCCGGCAGCATTTTTGCGTACTCGGCCTCGGCCGTTGCTTCGTCTCCGGCGCGGAAAGCCTCATAGGCCCGCACGACACGATCGATGCAATCCGGCGCCAGGATCATGCCACGGCAACCGATGCGGAAGTTGTCGATCAGTTCCAGGCCACCGCGCCCGTTGAAAACGGGGATCCGGCCTTCGGTGCGCTCGATCAGGCCGGCGATGTCGGTGACCGGGCCCTCGCCCTTGATCAGGCTTATGTTGGGATGAAGCGTGACGAGTTCGCGGATTTCGTCGGATGTCAGGCCGCGTCCGAAAAAGGCCGGAGCATTCTGGATTGCCACCGGCAGATCAGTCGCCTCGGCGACACGGCCGAAGAAGCGGATATACTCCAGCGCCCCATAGGACCCGACCGGCGGCTGCTGCAGGATCACCCAGTCCGCCCTGACGCTTTCGGCATGACGAACTTGCGCGATTTGCTCGGCCACAGAAGAGCCGAAGATGGTGAAGGCGAGCGGCACCTTGCCGGCGGTATCTTCCGCCGTCCAGTCCATGATCGTCCGGCGCTCGGCCTCTGTCAGCTTGGCGACTTCCGTCGCCAGGCCAAGCGCCGCCATGCCGTGAGCGCCGCTCGTCAAGCAGATCTCGACCTGCCTGCGCATCGCCGCGCGGTCTAGCCGTTCGTTCTCATCAAAGAGCGCATAGAGGATGACATGAATGCCATGGAAATCATCGGGTGTGAATTTTGTCATGCGGACCTCAATGGCTTTCGCGTGGAATGGCGTGGCCACGGCTTCCCACAAGGAAATCGAGATCGGCGCCACGGTCCGCCTGCAGGACATGGTCGACGTAAAGGCCTTGATAGCCGCCGCGCATCGCCGGCTCAGGCGCAACCCAGGACATTCGCCGCCGCGCCAACTCCTGTTCCGAGACGTCGAGATGCAGCTTCCGCGCTTCGACATCGAGCTCGATCATGTCGCCGCTACGGACCAGCGCCAGCGGGCCGCCGATGGCGGCTTCGGGTGCCGCATGCAGAACGACGGTGCCGAAGGCGGTGCCGGACATGCGGGCATCGGATATGCGGATCATGTCGCGGACGCCTTGCTTCAACAGCTTGCGAGGCAGGGCCATGTTGCCGACCTCGGCCATGCCCGGATAGCCTTTCGGGCCGCAATTTTTCAGCACCATGATCGAGGTCCCGTCGATGTCGAGTGAGAGATCATCGACGCGCGCCTTGTAGTCGTCGATGTCCTCGAACACGACGGCACGGCCGCGATGCTTCATCAATCCGGGCGAAGCGGCCGAAGGTTTGATGATGGCGCCATCTGGTGCCAGATTGCCGCGCAGCACCGCGATACCGCCCTGGGCGGTGAGCGCCTTGTCGCGTGGGCGGATCACTTCGGGATTGTAGTTTTGGGCATCGGCGATGTTGTCGCGCACGGCCTTGCCTGTGACCGTCAGCGCGTCGAGATCGAGCAGATCGGCGATCTCCTTCATGACGGCCGGAATGCCGCCGGCGTAGCAGAAATCCTCCATCAGGAAGCGGCCGGACGGCATCAGGTCGAGGATGGTCGGCACGTCGCGGCCGTATCTATCCCAATCGTCCAGCGTCAGTTCGGTGCCGACGCGGCCAGCGATGGCGATGAGATGCACGACCGCATTGGTCGAGCCGCCGATCGCGCCGTTGACGCGGATGGCGTTGGCGAAGGCCGCCTTCTTGAGGATGTCCGACAGGCGCAGATCCTCATTGACCATCTCGACGATGCGCCGCCCGGTCATGCGGGCAATGCGGCTGCGGCGCGCATCGACAGCCGGATAGGCGGCATTGCCCGGCAGCGTCAGGCCGAGCGCCTCGACCATCGAGGCCATGGTCGAGGCCGTGCCCATGGTCATGCAATGGCCGGGCGAACGCGACATGGCGCTCTCTGCATTGGCGAAATCCTGCTCGCTCATCACACCGGCGCGGACATCCTCGGAGAATTTCCACACATCGGTGCCGGAGCCAATCTCGCGGCCCTGGAAGCGGCCATTGAGCATCGGTCCGCCGGAAATGACGATCGATGGCAGGTCGCAGGAGGCCGCGCCCATGACCAGCGACGGTGTGGTCTTGTCGCAGCCGGCCATCAGCACGACGCCGTCCATCGGATTGCCCCGGATCGCTTCCTCGACATCCATCGAGGCCAGGTTGCGGAACAGCATCGCGGTCGGCCGCAGATTGGATTCACCGCAGGAGAAGACCGGGAATTCGAGCGGCAAGCCGCCGGCCTCCAGCACGCCGGCCTTGATGTGTTCGATCAGGCCACGGAAATGGACATGGCAAGGCGTGAATTCGGAGAAGGTGTTGCAGATGCCGATCACCGGGCGGCCGTCGAAAGCATCGTCGGGCAGGCCGTTGTTCTTCATCCAGCTGCGATGGATGAAAGCATCCTTGCCTTGGCCGCCGAACCAATGCTGCGATCGTCTCTTGGTCATGGTTTTCCCGGAATTCAGGCGGGATGCTGGAGCTGGCTCAGCCCGCCATCGACGACGAGCGTGGCCGCGTTCATGAACGGGCACTCGTCGGAAATCATAAACACCGCAGCCAGCGCGATCTCGCGCGCCGTGGCGATGCGGCCGCCGGGATGCAGCGCCATGGTGTTGGCGCGCGCCGCCGCCGGATCAGGAAAGCTGTTCCAGTAGTCGATGGCCTTCTGCGTCTCGACATAGCCGGGCGCCAGCGCGTTCACCCGCACGCCTTGCGCCGCATATTCGAGCGCCAGCGATTTGGTCAGGCCGAGCAGTGCATGCTTGGCGACGGGATAGGGAAATGTGTGCGGGATGATGGTGAAGCTGTGCGTCGAGGCGACGTTGAGGATGGCGCCGCCGCCGGCTGCTATCATGCCCGGCAGCACCGCCTTGCTGCAATTCCAGGCGCCCTTGACGTTGACGTCGAAATTGCGATTCCACTCTTCCTCGGTCGCATCGAGCGGCGTCGAGAACACATTGACCCCGGCATTGTTGATCAGCGCGTCGATGGGGCCTATCTCGGCGTTCGCCCGTTGAACGGCAGCGGCAATCGCGGCGCCGTCGCTTATGTCTGCCGAGGCATGCCCGACATGGCCTTGCGATGCGGCAAGACCAGCGACGGTCTCGTCCAGCAACGCTTCGTCGCGGTCGACCAAGAATAGCCTTGCGCCTTCGGCAAGGCAGGCCTCGGCTATCGCCAGCCCGATGCCTTGCGCGGCACCGGTCAGGAAGATGCGTTTGCCTGACAGACGCTCAGCCATTTTTGTCCCTCCAGCTTAACGCCGACCCAATGCCGACGAGCGCAGATTGTCGAGCAACACCGCCAGCAGCAGGATCACGCCGCGCACGATGTATTGGTAGAAGGCCGGGATGTTGAGCAGGTTCATGGCGTTCTCGGCGATACCCATGATCAGCACGCCGACGATGACGCCCGACATGGTGGCGCGGCCGCCCGCAAGCGAGACGCCGCCGAGCACGCAGGCCGAGATGACCGAAAGCTCCAAGCCGACCGCGGCGTTGGGCTGGCCGGAGGTGATGCGCGACGCCAGCAGGATGCCGGCAATGCCGCAGACGACGCCCTGCAGCGCGAAGATCCAGATGCGCGTCCGGTCGACATTGACACCGGCAAGGCGCGAGGCTTCGGGATTGCCGCCGATGGCCAGCGTGTTCTTGCCGAAGACGGTGCGGTTGAGGACGAAGCCGAAGATGCAAAACAGGATGGCGAGCACCCAGACCGGCGTCGGTATGCCGAGCAGTTTCGACAGCGCCAGCTGGTAGAAATCCGGGCTGTTGATGCCTACAGCGCGGCCGTCGGACGCGATCAGCGCCAGGCCACGCACGATCTGCATGGTGGCCAGCGTCGTGATCAGCGCGTTGATGCGAAACTTGGCGATGACGATGCCGTTGATGAAGCCAACGAAACCACCACAGGCGATTGCCGCCAGGAGGCCGAGCAGGATCGAGCCGGTGTAGTTCGATGCCATGACGGCGACCATCCCGGCAAAGGCAACGATCGAGCCGACCGACAGGTCGAAGTCGCGCGCGGCAAGGCAGAACATCATGGTGCAGGCGACGATGCCGACGGTGACTACCGACTGCAGCAGGCCGAGCATATTGCGGTCGGTGAGGAAGTTCGGCACCAGCAGCGACACGAGGGCAAAAGCGACGACGAAAATGACGACAAGGCCCTGTTCGCCGAGCAGGATTTTTTTCAACTGGTCGGTCATGCCAAAAGTCCTCAGGATGCGATCGCGTCGGGGGTTTTCTGATCGGGGAGAGCGGCGGCCAGGATCGCCCTTTCGGCGAACTGGTCGCGGGTGAGTTCGGCACTGACGCGCCCGCCGCACATCACCAGGATGCGATCGCAGATGCCCATCACCTCCGGCAGTTCGGACGAGACGACGACGATCGCCAGGCCGTCCTCGGCAAGCTGGTAGAGCAATTCGTAGATTTCCGACTTGGCACCGACATCGATGCCGCGCGTCGGCTCGTCGACGATGAGGACGCGCACGCCCTGTTCGGACAGCCAGCGGCCAAGGATGACCTTCTGCTGGTTGCCACCGGAGAGGTTGATGATGTCCTGCTTGCGCGACGGCGTGCGCACCTTGAGCTTCTTGATGAAGGTCTCGGCGGTGGCGATCTCGCTGGCGCGGTTCAGCATGCCGAAGCGTGTGTGATGGCGCCGCGAGGAGATGTTGATGTTCTCCTCGATCGAACGGCCCTGGATGATGCCATCGTGCTTGCGGTCTTCCGAGCACAGCACGACGCCTGCCCGGATCGACCCGTGCGGGTCGGTTGCATGCACCATCTTGCCGTCGACGGTGATGGTACCACCTGAACGCGGATCGGCGCCGAAGACGAGCCGCATCAATTCCGAGCGCCCGGCGCCGATCAGGCCGAAGAAGCCGACGATCTCGCCGGCGCGGGCCTGAAAGCTGGCCGGCGTCTTCAATTTGGCGCCAGAGAGAGCCTCGACCTTCAGGCGGACATCACCTGACTTGCGTGGACGAAACCCCCAGATGTCCGAGATTTCGCGACCGACCATTTCAGCGACGACCTGATCGCGGGTGACATCTTTCAGCGAAGCATGGTGTGCCGCGAGCTTGCCGTCGCGCAACACGGTCAGGCTGTCGCAGAGCCGGAACACCTCGTCCAGCCGGTGCGAGACATAGATGATGACCTTACCCTCGCCGCGCAGGCGGTCGATCAGAGCAAACAGGATTTCGCTTTCACGCGAGGAGAGCGACGAGGTCGGCTCGTCCAGCGCGATGACGCGCGCATCGAGCATGATCGCCTTGGCGATCTCGACCATCTGGCGTTCGCCGATCGACAGCGTCTTGACCTTGCGGCGCATGTCGATGTCGATGCCGGCCGATTTCAGCTTGGCGCCGACGTCGTCCAGCATGCGGCGGCCGGCGATGATGCCGGCGTTGGCAGGAAAACGGCCGAGGCTGAGATTTTCGGCAACGGTGAGTTCAGGAACGAGCTGTAGTTCCTGGTGAATGACGATGACTCCATTGTCGAAGGCATCCCGGGTCGAGGCATAGGCCTGGACCTTGCCATCGATGCGTATCTCGCCCTCATCGGCATGCTGGTCGCCGGACAGGATCTTGATCAGGGTGGATTTGCCGGCGCCGTTCTCGCCCATCAGGCCGTGCACGGCGCCCTTGTCGACGCCGAACGAGACGTCCGACAGCGCCTTGACGCCCGGATAGGTCTTGGTGATGTGCGAGAAGTCGAGAAAGGACACGGGCGATGATCCTTCTTTGTCATGAGAAACAGGCGGCGGGATGAGCCGCCGCCTGTTTGTACAGGGAGGATTATTCGATGCCGAGGCCCTGGCGGACCTTCTGGTAGTCGTCGCGCTTGGCGAGCGCACCGGAGGTCAGGATCAGCTTCTCCGGTTCCTTGTTGTTGGCAACCCAGTCATACATGTTGAGCGCCGTTTCGTAGCCATGGCGCTTCGGCGAGATGATCACGGTGCCGACGAAGCCGGTGGCGGTCGGCTTCTTGAACTCGTTGATCGCCGAATCCGCGCCGCCGATGCCGACGCCGATCATGCCGTCCGCCGGAATGCCGACGCTTTCCGAGGCGCGCACGGCGCCAAGCACGGCCTCGTCGTTGAGGCCGAAGGACACCCACTTCTTGATGTCGGCATGGGCGTTGAGCACGACCGTCGCGGCGTTGAGCGCGGCTTCGGTGTCGGTCTTGGCCTGCGGCGCGTCGAAAATATTCTCAGCCTTGAAGCCGTTCGCCTTGAGCACCGAGATGGCGCCTTCGACGCGATCGACTGCGGTCGGCAGTTGGTCGTAGGAGACGCGGATGGCGCCAACCTCGTCGGCCTTCCAGCCACGCGCCTTCATCTCGTCGACGATCGCCTGGCCGACGGCTTCGCCGATCTTGGTTGCCGAGATGCCCATATGCGGCACGTCTTCGAGCGCCTTGCCGTCGGCGCCGACCAGACGGTCGTCGACGGTCATCACCTTGAGGTTGTTGGCGGCGGCCTTGGCGACGATGCCGGGGCCGAGTTTCACGTCGGGCGTGCAGACGATGAAGCCCTGGGCGCCCTGGGCGCCGAGATTGTCGATCGCCGACATCAGCTTCTCGCCGTCCTCAGCGCCGATCTTGACGAGGGTAAAACCCTTTTCCTTGGCGGCCTGGTCGGCGAATTTCCATTCGTCCTGGAACCACGGTTCCTCGGGCTGTTTGACGATGAAACCGATCTTGGTGTCCTGAGCATAGGCAGAAGCGATGGTCGTGACAGACAGCACGGCAAGCGCACCCGCGACGAGCGCGGTCTTTAGAAGTCGCATGATTTCCTCCCAGCGATAGGCCGGGCGCTCAGCCCGGATGCCGGAGTCTCTAATCGCTTTTATCATACTCGTCAATTGATCTGGTATGATAATTAAGCTACATGCTCTGATCAGCGATCGCTGGCGCAAATCATCCGCATCCGGTAAGGCCGGACCGGTTGTGCGAGATCAGTGGTTTCGCCGCCTTGGAGGAGGGCTGAGGTGACCGAAACTTCGAAGAAGACGCAAGGCGACACGGCCACCCGCCGCCCGCGCGTCATGCCCGACGTGACCAAGGCAATGGCCTCAGACATCTTTTCCGGACGCTATCCGGCCGGCTCCTCCTTGCCGACCGAAAATGAACTCGGCGTCGAATACGGCGTCAGCCGCACCGTCATCCGCGAAGCCTTGAAGGTGCTGGCCGCCAAGGGGCTGGTATTGTCGCGGCCGCGGGTCGGCACCATTGTCTGCAACGAGGACGACTGGAACATCATCGACCCGCAGGTGCTGGCCTGGCACGCACCGCATGCGCTGGACGACAAGCTGTTCGACGCCATTCTCGAGACACGCCGGGCCATCGAACCGCTGGTCGCCGAATTGGCCGCCACGCGCGCGACGTTGCAGGAGATCGCCGACCTCGAAGCGGCCTGGCGCGGCATGGCGGCCGCAGGCGAGGACCTCGTCGCGTTTTCGCGCAGCGACATCGCCTTCCATCAGATCGTCTATGCAGCGAGCCACAACCCGATCTTTCGCCAGATCGGCAATCTGATCGACACCGGACTGAAATTCTCGCTGGAGGCGACGGCGGTGATTTCGCTCGACCGGCGCATGGAAGCAGTTGCGGCGCACCGCGAAGTGGTCGAGGCGCTGCGCATGCGTGACGCCGAGGCGGCACGTGGGGCGGCAAACAAGATCCTCGATCTCGCGGCGCGCGACCTCGTCAGCGCCAAGAAACTCAAGAGCAACTGAGACTGCGCATGAAAATCATCTCGCTCACCACCTACATCGTTCCGCCGCGCTGGCTGTTCCTGAAGATCGAAACCGATGCCGGCGTCACCGGCTGGGGTGAGCCGGTCGTCGAAGGCAGGGCGCTGACCGTCGAGGCGGCGGTCAAGGAGCTGGGTGACTACCTCATCGGCAAGGACCCCCGCCTGATCGAGGATCACTGGACGGTGATGCATCGCGGCGGCTTCTACCGTGGCGGGCCGATCCTGATGAGCGCCATTGCCGGCATTGACCAGGCGCTGTGGGACATCAAGGGCAAGGCGCTTGGCGTGCCCGTGCATGAACTGCTCGGCGGCAAATTGCGCGACACGATCAAGGTCTATTCCTGGATCGGCGGCGACCGTCCGGCGGAGGTCGTGGCGGGTGCCAGCGAAATGGTGGCGCGTGGCTTCCTGGCGCTCAAGATGAATGGCACCGAGGAACTGCAGATCGTCGACAGCCATGACAAGATCGATGCGGCAGTCGAGCGGGTCGCCATGGTGCGCGAGGCCGTCGGACCCAACATCGGCATTGCCGTCGACTTTCATGGCCGCGTGCATCGGCCGATGGCGCGCGCCCTGGTCAAGGAGCTTGAGCCGTACAGGCTGATGTTCATCGAGGAGCCGGTGCTCAGCGAAAACCGCGAGGCGCTGAAGGAGATCGCAGCCCTCGGCTCGACGCCGATCGCGCTCGGCGAGCGGCTCTACAGCCGCTGGGACTTCAAGTCGGTGTTCGAGGAAGGCGTCGTCGACATCATCCAGCCCGATTTGTCGCATGCGGGCGGCATCACCGAATGCCGCAAGATCGCGGCGATGGCGGAAGCCTATGACGTGGCGGTGGCGCCGCACTGCCCGCTCGGGCCGATCGCGCTTGCCGCATGCCTGCAGCTCGACGCTGTCAGCTACAACTGCTTCATCCAGGAACAGAGCCTCGGCATCCACTACAACGCCGCCAACGACCTGCTCGACTATGCCGCCAACAAGGATGTCTTCCGCTACGAGGATGGCTATGTCGCCATTCCCGACGGCCCGGGCCTCGGTGTCGAGATCGATGAGGACTATGTTAGGGAACGCGCCAAGGAAGGCCATCGCTGGCGCAATCCGATCTGGCGCCACAAGGACGGTTCCTTCGCCGAGTGGTGATGGCTTGAGCATTTGCGAGACTGCTGGCAATCTCCACGCACAGTTGGAGGAAAGAACGTGAAGCTCAAGATCCCCTATTTCGATAATATGGAGATCGAGTTTGATGATGATGACTACGACCCGGCCGATCAGCGAGCCGCCGCTGCCCTCAATACCTTCCTGACGCTCACATCCGACGATCGGTTAAAGGACAGCCGGCACGTCTATGCCTACTATCAGGATTTCCGGGAAACAGTAGGCGGAGAAGATTGGATGGACGAGGAAATGGGAGTGCCCGAAAAGCCCGAGGATATCTGGTCCTTTGTCCATCCCAATGTGCTTGGCATCTGGCCGGGCTACGACGATGACGCCAATCACTATGTTTTTCTGGAAGCCGAATGCGGCTGGGAGGAAGAGCACGGTCTGCTGCTGGTATGGCGCAACGGCGCGATGCTGAACAAGGCCGGCAGCTTCGATGGCCATGCGACGAACGCCAACGCCTTTGCCGACGATAGTTTGCGGGACATTGTCTATAAGGCATCCAACCCGGATTATACGACGCGGGCTCCAGAAAGCTGAGCAGCGCCATAAAGATGCCAATGACGCTCGATGGAAATGGCAATGCAGAACGCGCGGGCGATGCAGGCCTTTCGCGGGACATTGTCACGGGAAATTCGAAGCACGGCTGACAGGTTCATGCCGTCGCCAGCCTAGGTCTAGAGGGACTGTTTGGTGGAGCCAATCGGGATCGAACCGACGACCTCTTGAATGCCATTCAAGCGCTCTCCCAACTGAGCTATGGCCCCACTTCCGGCAGTCAACCGGCGCCGTTTCCGGCGAAGAGATCCGGCGCGGGTTGGAGACCGCGCCGTTAGTGCAGGCGGCTTCTAACCCCGCCTTTCGTCAATATCAAGCCTTCGAGAGCCGCTTTTTCTTCGCAGGCTACGAAAGCCTGCAAACGCCCGCTTTCAAGGCCGATCAGACCTCATCGTCATCGTCGCCGACGCCGATCATGTCGGCAACGTCGTCGTCTTCTTCCTCTTCGTCGGCAAGGAAAGTGTCATCCTCGTCGTCGCCGAGATCGACGTCGTCCTCGTCGTCGCCGAGATCCGGCAGGTCGTCGCCCTTGACGTCCTCGTCGGCCTCTTCGAGCGAGACGACCTCAACGCCTTCTTCTTCCTCGGCGTCCACTTCCTTCTCGGCCACTTCCTCTTCCTCCTCGAGAGCGGCAATCTTGCCTTCCTCGAAATAGGAACGCGGATAGGTCTTGCCAGTGTAGGGCGAGACGATCGGGTCCTTGTTCAGGTCGTAGAATTTTCGGCCCGTCTCCGGGTCGATACGTTTTGTGCCAAGTTCGGTTTTTGCCACGGCAAGCCTCGTCAATAAAAGAGTGGTCCCCTTAACCACAGTTTGCAGCGCTGTCAAAGCGAAAAGCCGGCGTCACAAAACCATGCATTGAAAGGCCTCGCGTCAGGGGATGACCACGGGGGATGACCATTTCGGCCCGCCGTGATACGAGACCGCCGCAACAAATGAAAAACGCCGGCCCGCCGGCATTTCGTCCAGGGAAATTCCATGTCTCACGCCGCCGCCCCAAAGTCGGCCACCGCCCGCAGATCATCAGCGCTTTCCGGCACGGCCCGCGTGCCGGGCGACAAGTCGATCTCGCACCGCTCCTTCATGTTCGGCGGCCTCGCCTCCGGCGAGACCCGCATCACCGGCCTGCTCGAAGGCGAGGACGTGATGCGCACGGGCGCTGCCATGAAGGCGATGGGCGCACATATAGAAAAACGCGGCGCGGAGTGGGTAATCCGCGGCACCGGCAACGGCGCGCTGCTGCAGCCGGAAGGCCCGCTCGATTTCGGCAATGCCGGCACCGGCTCGCGGCTCACCATGGGCCTGGTCGGCACCTATGACATGGAAACGACCTTTATCGGCGACGCCTCGCTGTCCGGCCGGCCGATGGGCCGGGTGCTCGAACCCTTGCGCCAGATGGGCGTGCAGGTGCTGAAGGCGACACCGGGCGACCGCATGCCGATCACGCTGCATGGGCCTAAGCATGCCGCACCGATCACCTACCGTGTGCCGATGGCATCGGCACAGGTCAAGTCGGCGGTGCTGCTCGCCGGTCTCAACACGCCGGGCATCACGACCGTCATCGAACCTGTCATGACGCGCGACCACACCGAAAAGATGCTGAAAGGCTTCGGCGCCAATCTCTCGGTCGAGACCGACGAGCGCGGCGTGCGCCACATCTTCATCGAGGGCCAGGGCAAGCTGACCGGCCAGACCATCGCAGTGCCGGGCGACCCGTCCTCGGCCGGTTTCCCGCTGGTGGCCGCACTGATCGTGCCGGGATCGGACATAACAATCGAAAACGTGCTGATGAACCCGACCCGCACCGGGCTTTTGCTGACGCTGCAGGAAATGGGCGGCAAGATCGACATCTTGAACCCGCGCAACGCCGGCGGCGAGGATGTCGCCGATCTGCGCGTGCGTTACTCCGAACTGAAGGGCGTCATTGTGCCGCCCGAGCGGGCGCCGTCGATGATTGACGAGTACCCCGTGCTTGCGGTCGCTGCCAGCTTCGCCGAGGGCGAAACGCTGATGCAGGGGCTGGAAGAGTTGCGGGTGAAAGAATCCGACCGGCTGTCGGCCGTCGCCAATGGGCTCAAGCTCAACGGCGTCGACTGCACCGAGGGCGAAGCTTCGCTTGCCGTGCGCGGCAAACCGGGCGGCAAGGGGCTGGGCGGCCATCCCAACGGCCAGGACACGACGGTGCAGACCCATCTCGACCACCGCATAGCCATGAGCTTTCTGGTGATGGGCCTGGCGACGGAAAAGCCGGTGACTATTGATGACCAAGCGATGATCGCGACCAGCTTTCCCGAGTTCATGGGGCTGATGACTGGGCTGGGCGCGGAGATCGGGTGACGTTCATGGCAATCGCTAGCGTTGGAGATTGCGCTCTAACAGAGATGTCGGCGGGACAGCACCTCCCTCTGTCCTGCCGGATATCTCCCCCGCCAGGGGGGATATCAGTCGTAATCGCGGCTCTCGCCAATAGTCAACGCAGCAGAATTGAGCGGAGCGCCAAAGCCGCCAATCTCCCCCCTTGCGGGGGAGATGTCCGGCAGGACAGAGGGGGGTGGGAAGGATCGCGGCGCTTGTCTTTTTCATCGCGCCTTTCGATCGCGGCGGCCAGCCAATGAGCATCCCCTTCACCATCGCCATCGACGGGCCCGCCGGCGCCGGCAAGGGCACCCTTGCCCGCCGGCTCGCCGACCATTACCGGCTGAACCTGCTCGACACCGGTCTCACCTATCGCGCCGTGGCCTATGCATTGCTCCAGCACGCGCTGCCGCTAGACAATGTCTCGGCGGCCGAAACCGCTGCCCGCCAGGTCGATCTGGCGAAGCTCGACCGGGCGGTTCTGTCGGCGCATGCGGTTGGCGAGGCGGCCTCGAAGGTCGCGGTGTTCCCGACCGTGCGACGCATCCTGGTCGAAAAGCAGCGCGACTTCGCCCAGACACCCCCCGGCGCTGTGCTTGACGGGCGCGACATCGGCACCGTCGTCTGCCCCGACGCCGACATCAAACTCTATGTGACAGCGAGCGCCGAGGTGCGGGCGCAGCGGCGGTTGGCCGAGATCGAGAGCATCGGCGGCACCGCTGACTTTACCGAAATCCTCGCCGATATCGTGCGCCGCGACGAGCGCGACATGGGCCGCGCCGACTCGCCGTTGAAGCCGGCCGCCGACGCGCACTTGCTTGATACCAGCGAAATGGCTATAGAAGCCGCGTTTCTTGCAGCCAAGGCGATCATCGACGACGTGCTGGCCAAGAGAGACAAAGCCTGATCCGGGTTTTTCCCTCGCGTTTCCGTTGTCGGAGGCGAAGAAGACACCCATATCGGGCACGAACCAGCCTGCCAGCATTCTTCATGCGCCGGAATTGCCGCTTAAAGAGCGGCCCAGGGCTTTTGTAGCCCGGAACGCCGGCAGGCTAACGCAACGCTAACCCACGGCGCCCGTCCCGCTTGAGATGCGGGACATTCCAGGAGAAACAATGTCAGCTGCAAATCCCACTCGCGATGATTTCGCGAGCCTGCTCGAAGAATCATTTACCACAGGCCATTCCGGCGAAGGCCAGGTCGTCAAGGGCACGATCACCGCGATCGAAAAGGACATGGCCATCATCGACGTCGGCCTCAAGGTCGAAGGCCGCGTGCCGCTGAAGGAATTCGGCGTCAAGGGCAAGGACACCACCCTCAAGGTCGGTGACACCGTCGAAGTCTATGTCGAGCGCATCGAAAACGCGCTTGGCGAAGCGATGCTTTCCCGTGAGAAGGCCCGCCGCGAAGAGAGCTGGGTCCGTCTCGAAGAGAAGTTCACCAAGGGTGAGCGCGTCGAAGGCGTCATCTTCAACCAGGTCAAGGGCGGCTTCACCGTCGACCTCGACGGCGCCGTGGCCTTCCTGCCGCGCAGCCAAGTCGATATCCGCCCGATCCGCGACGTCTCGCCGCTGATGCACAACCCGCAGCCCTTCGAGATCCTCAAGATGGATCGCCGCCGCGGCAACATCGTGGTGTCGCGCCGCACCGTGCTCGAGGAAAGCCGCGCCGAACAGCGTTCGGAAATCGTGCAGAACCTCGAAGAAGGCCAGGTTGTCGAAGGCGTCGTCAAGAACATCACCGATTACGGTGCGTTCGTCGACCTCGGCGGCATCGACGGCCTGCTGCATGTCACCGACATGGCATGGCGCCGCGTCAACCATCCGACCGAAATCCTCAACATCGGTCAGACGGTCAAGGTGCAGATCATCCGCATCAACCAGGAAACCCACCGTATCTCGCTCGGCATGAAGCAGCTCGAGAGCGATCCGTGGTCCGAGATCGGCACCAAGTTCCCGATCGGCAAGAAGATCAAGGGTACCGTCACCAACATCACCGACTACGGCGCATTCGTCGAGCTGGAGCCGGGCATCGAAGGTCTCATCCACGTTTCGGAAATGTCGTGGACGAAGAAGAACGTGCATCCCGGCAAGATCCTGTCGACGACCCAGGAAGTCGACGTTGTGGTGCTCGAGGTCGATCCGGCCAAGCGCCGCATCTCGCTCGGCCTCAAGCAGACGCTTGAGAATCCGTGGCAGGCTTTCGCCTCGAGCCATCCGGTCGGCAGCCAGGTCGAGGGCGAGGTCAAGAACAAGACCGAGTTCGGCCTGTTCATCGGCCTCGAAGGCGACGTGGACGGCATGGTGCACCTTTCCGACCTCGACTGGACGCGTCCGGGCGAGCAGGTCATCGAAGAGTACAATCGCGGCGACATGGTCAAGGCGCAGGTGCTCGACGTCGACATCGACAAGGAGCGCATCTCGCTCGGCATCAAGCAGCTGGCCAAGGATACGGTCGGCGAAGCGGCGACTTCAGGCGAACTGCGCAAGAACGCGGTCGTCACCTGTGAAGTCATCGGCGTGAAGGATGGCGGTCTGGAAGTGCGGCTGGTCGACAGCGGCATCGAAACCTTCATCAAGCGCTCCGATCTGAGCCGCGATCGCGACGAGCAGCGCCCCGAGCGCTTCACCGTCGGCCAGAAGGTCGACGCCCGCGTCATCGCCTTCGACAAGAAGACCCGCAAGCTGCAGGTCTCGATCAAGGCGCTGGAAATCGCAGAAGAGAAGGAAGCCGTCGCTCAGTACGGCTCGACCGACTCCGGCGCTTCGCTGGGCGACATCCTGGGTGCCGCGCTGAAGAAGCAGGGCAGCTAAGCCCCTTCGCACAGGCTCGAAAACAAAACCCCGCCGGAGCGATCCGGCGGGGTTTTTCTTGACCGACGTGAAAGGTCGGAAGGTTACGCCCGGCCATAAAGCGGCACCAGCGTGCCGCTCATCGCCTGATTGGCCGGCGAGGCAAGGTAGGCGATGGCTTCGGCGGCGGCTTCGAGGCTAACCCATCTGGTGACATCGGCATCCGGCATATCGGCGCGGTTTGCCGGCGTGTCGAGCGTCGACGGAGCCACGGCATTGACCAGGATGCCCCTGTGCTTCAGCTCCTCGGCCATCGCCACCGTCATCGCTGCCACCGCCGCCTTGCTGGCCGCGTAGGCGACCGAGCCCGCGCCCTTGCGCGGCTCCAATGCCGCCCGTGCAGCGATATTGACGATGCGGCCTGCCGTGTCTGACGCCAGCATCGAGCGCACCGCCGCACGACAGCACAGGAAGGCGGTGCGTGCATTGGTGTCCATCATCTCGGCAAAGGACGCCGACTCGATCTTCTCCACCGGCGCCCCGGTGAAGCCACCGGCCAGGTGGATCGAGCCCCACAGGCCTGGAACCTGACTGTAGAAGGCCTCGACCTTGGCGGAGTCCGAGAGATCGACATTGTGCACCAGCTTGACACGGTCATGCGCGGTGAAAGGGAAATGTGCTGGTGCGGCGGCATGGGCATTGGGCACATGGCAGATCGCGCCGTCACTCAGCAGTTTGCCGACAACCGCACCGCCGAGTGCACCGGTTCCGCCGGTCACGACGATATGCTTGCCTTCAAGGGTTTCCGTCATCTTGGCCGCTCCTGTCATTTTTTTATCGTTAGGTCGTTTCTTCTGCCGCGCCGACGCGAAGCGTCGCGCCTTTCGCGCCATCACTCAACTGCAATCTCGACATGGCAGTTGTCGCGTCTTTGCATGCGTCCGCCCACCGGTCAGCCGTGGGATCATGCCGGCCGAGACGGGAAGCACGCGCCGCCGATGTTCAGTCAACCGTGATTTCGATGACGCGCGGCAGTCCGGTTGCCCGGGCGCGTTTCAGCGCGTCCGCCAGAGCGTCGATATCGGTAAGCCGTTCGGCGCCGATGCCATAGGCCTCAGCCAGCTTGCAGAAATCCGGCGGCGCCGGCGACACGCCGACTGGCTCGACGCCGACATCGAGCATCGAGGTTTCGATCTCGCGATAGCCGCGATTGTTCCAGACGACGAAGATGACGGGCACCCGGGCATCGAGCGCAGCGCCCAGTTCCGGCAGCGTGAACTGAAAGCCGCCGTCACCCGTGAGGCAGACGACCGGCGCCTCGGGCACCGCAAGAGCTGCGCCGATCGCCGCCGGCGGGCCATAGCCGAGCGCCCCGAATCCAGTGGCGGCATTGAACCAGCCGCCTGGCCGGTCATGGTCATAATAGAGGTTGGCGGCATAGATCGGCTGCGTCGAATCCCCGACGATGAACGCGCCCGGCAAAGCGTCGCGGATCATCTCGACGGCGCGCACCTGCCCCCGCAGGGTCGGACTGAGTTCGGCAAAGGCCGCTTCCCGCGTGGCGGCGGCACGCGACGAGCCGCCCCCGCTTGCCGGGACATGGCTGATTTGCGGGAGCAGCGCTTCGAGCGCCTCGGCGCAATCGGCCTGGATCGAAACCGTCGCCGGGCGGCGGGCAAGCTGGTCCGCGCCGATATCGATGCGGATCAGATTGGCGGGCAGGACGAAGCCGCCATCGCTGTAGCCGTCATAGTCGGTCGGGCCGAATTCGGTGCCGGCGGCAATGACAAGGTCGGCGCCGGCCATCAGCGCCCGCACTGCCTTCAGGCTGGGGCTGGCCGGCACGCAAAGCGGATGCCCATGCAGCAGGCCGCGCGCATTGGCGGTCTGGACGACCGGCGCTCCCAGCCGTTCGGCCAGACGCCGCAACGGCGCTTCGGCACGTTTGGCGCCGCCGCCAACCAGGATCAGCGGGCGGCGCGCGGCGGTGACGAGTTTGGCTGCGCTGGCAATTGCGGCACCATCCGGCGCGGGCGGCGCTGCATTGCTCAGCATGGCGGCGATGCTGTTCGCCGGCTTGACCATGACGTCGGTCGGGATTTCGATATGCACCGGGCCGGGCCGGGCCGACGAAAACAGGGCGAAGGCCTGCGCCAGGGCACCGGGCAATTCGCTGGCCTCGGTAACGCGCTGCGAAAACAGCGCCACTTTCTCCATCATGCCCCGCTGGTCCGGCAACTCGTGCAGATGGCCCAGGCCCTTGCCCAGCGTCGGCATGGCGTTGACGCCTGAGATAACCAGCATCGGCACTGAATCGGCACGCGCCTGTCCCATGGCGGTGATGGTGTTGGTGAGCCCCGGTCCGGTGATGACGAAGGCGACACCCGGCCTGCCGCTGGCGCGCGCATAGCCATCGGCCATGAAGCCGGCGCCCTGTTCGTGACGCGGCGTGACATGGCGGATCTTCGAGCGCGCCAGTCCCCGGTAGAGTTCGACCGTGTGCACACCGGGAATGCCGAAGACCGTGTCGACGCCATGGGCTTCGAGCAGCGAAATGAGCGCCTCGCCGACAGTCGTCCCAATGTTGGTCCCAGTGGTGGTTCCGATGGTGGTCCCAGTGGTGGTTCCGATGGTGGTCCCAGTGGTGGTCATTGGCGCAGCACCGGGCGCGTCAGGCAGGTCGGGCCGCCCTCGCAGGCGATGCAGAGCGCATCCGCCTCGAACGTGGAGACCGCGCAGCCGGCCGCCTGCATGGCTGCCGCTGTCCTGGGAAAACCGGCAACGGCAATGACCTGGCGCGGCGCGGTCGGCAGCACGTTGAGACTGAGCCCGTTGGAAGCGAAGAACTCGTCGGCATCACCCTCGACCAGCTTGATGCCGCGCGCCCGCAGCATCTGGTAGAAGGCGGCCGGCAGCAAGGGCGCATAGACCAGCGCCAGATCGTCGGCGAGCGGACTGATCACCGACATCAGGTGCAGGCAGGCTTCCTCGCCGTGCCAAAGCGGCAGGTCGAAGCCAAAAACCGAAATGCCCTTGGGCGAAAGCAGGTTCGAAAGCTGCTGGATGCCGTCCTGGTTGGTGCGCACGCCACGGCCGATGGCCAGCGTGGTTGCATCGACCCAGACGCAGTCGCCGCCTTCCACCTGGCCCGGATCATCGATGCGCCCGAGAATGGGAATGCCCATGCGCTCATAGGCTGCCTCATGCAGGCCGGGCTCGACCCGGCGCAACGCTTTGCCCATGGCAAGAATGATCGCGCCATGATCGGTCATCAGCGACGGATCATGGGTGAAGACGGAATCGGCCAGCCCGTCATCGGCATCCGTCAACCATTCGATCTCGGCGCCGGAAGCCGCGACCATGCTGGTCAACTGCTGATGCTGGGCTGCGGCCTTTTGTGGATCGAAACCCGAACCATAGTGCCATTCCTGTGCCCTGGCATGGCGCATGGCGCTGGCGGCGGACCGCATCAGAACGCGTTTCAGGGGTCCGGCCATGGACTGCGACCCGTATGATTTGCCCACTCAATTCTCCCGAAACGTCCGTTGCCGCCACTAACCACTACAGCAGGCTGTGATCAATAGTCCAAAAACCATGGTTGACGGAGGCAAGCGGAACGGTCCATCCTGAGAATGGGAACTCTGTCAGTGACGGGTAATGGGTAAAAAATACCAGCAGCGACCGACTCTACCGCTCCGCGGAGCGTCGAAGGGATGACGGCTACTAGCGCCGCATCCGGGATGATAGCGCAAGGCGCAGCACCCGCATTGAAACACACGGCGCAGGACGGCGCCGCCGAAGCCATCCATGTCGAGAACCTGCACAAGAGGTTCGGCGAGTTGCATGTGCTGAAGGGCGTCTCGCTGTCGGCGCGCGATGGCGAGGTCATTGCCATCATCGGCGGCTCCGGCTCAGGCAAGTCGACGCTGCTGCGCTGCATCAACTGCCTGGAAAATCCGACCAGCGGCATCATCCGCGTCAATGGCGAGGAGATCAAGCTCAAGGCCGACAGCCACGGCCACACGGTTCCGGCCGACCGCAAGCAGATCGAGCGCATCCGTTCCAAGCTCGGCATGGTGTTCCAGAACTTCAACCTATGGAGCCACATGACGCTGATCGAAAACGTCATCGAGGTTCCGGTGCATGTGCTTGGCGTCAAGCGCGATGTGGCGATCGCAGAGGCCGAAAAGCTGCTCGCCCGCGTCGGGCTGGCCGAAAAGCGCGACGTCTATCCGGCCTATCTGTCGGGTGGCCAGCAGCAGCGCGCCGCGATCGCCCGTGCGCTCGCCATCAATCCGCGCGTCATGCTGTTCGATGAGCCGACCTCGGCGCTCGACCCTGAGCTGGTCGGAGAGGTACTGAAGGTGATCGGCGACTTGGCGCGCGAAGGCCGCACCATGGTGCTGGTCACCCATGAGATGAAGTTTGCCCGCGAGGTCGCGACCCATGTCGTCTACCTCTACAACGGGCTGGTCGAGGAAGAGGGGCCGCCGGAGCAAATCTTCGGTGCACCGAAATCCGAAAGGCTGAAGCAGTTCATCCGCAACATCGGCTAGGAAAGCCGGGACGGAAGAAAACCGGGAACCAACAACAGACTGGGAGTCATGAAATGAAGACTGTTCTGAAGACATTCGCCGCAGCGCTGCTGCTCGGCGTCGCCGCCATGGGCGTGGCCAAGGCCGATCCGGTCAAGATCGGTGTCGCCGCCGAGCCCTATCCGCCCTTCACCTCGCCGGATGCATCGGGCAAGTGGGTCGGCTGGGAAATCGAGTTCATCGACGCCGTCTGCGCCGAAGAGAAGCTCGACTGCGTCATCACGCCCGTTGCCTGGGACGGCATCATTCCGGCGCTGACGACCAAGAAGATCGACCTCATCGTCTCCTCGATGTCGATCACCGCCGAACGCGAGAAGACGATCGACTTCTCGGACAAGTACTATAACACCCCGACCGCGATCATCGGCCCGAAGGACCAGAAATTCGGCTCCACGCCGGAAGACCTCAAGGGCAAAGTGGTCGGCGTGCAGGTTTCGACGGTGCATGCCGTCTACGCCAAGAAGCACTTTGGCAGCACCGCTTCCGAGATCAAGGAATACCAGACCCAGGACGAAGCCAACAACGATCTTGCGGCCGGCCGCCTCGACGCGGTGCAGGCCGATTCCATCGCGCTTGGCGAATTCCTCAAATCGGACCAGGGCAAAGCCTGCTGCGATCTGAAGGGCATGGTGGCTCCGGACGATGAAGTGCTCGGACCGGGCGTCGGTGCCGGCGTGCGCAAGGAAGACACCGAGTTGAAGGACAAGATCAACGCCGGCATCAAGGCGATCCGCGCCAACGGCAAATACGACGAGATATCGAAGAAGTACTTCGATTTTGACATTTACGGCGGCGGCGGCGCGCAGTCGAACTGACAATCCTCGCATGCGCCGAGGGGCATGGCGTCACCGCCATGCCCCTCCTGCCCGATCTTTCCCAGGCATGTTTGCCGCCGACGTAGCCGTCGGCGGTTAGAGCCAGCACTTCGGGGGCAACGCTGATCGACGCACTTCTTTCGGCCTCCGCGGCCGGCATCACCGAACTTCTCTCGCCCTACCCGCCGGGCTGGGGCGGGACTCTTTTGGTTGGACTGCTCCATTCGATCGAGATCGCGCTGGGCGCTACATGCCTCGGTCTCTTGATCGGCACCGGCGGTGCCTATGGCAAGCTCTATGGCGGTCCGGTGGTGCGCGATCTGCTGGCGGTCTACACCACCATCGTGCGCGCCGTGCCCGAACTGGTGCTGATCCTGCTGCTCTATTATGCCGGTACCGACCTGATCAATCAGGCGCTGACGGCCATGGGCTATCAGCGCGTCGACGTCAGCGGCCTCGCCGCCGGCATCGCCGTGCTCGGCTTTGTCCAGGGCGCCTATTCGACCGAGGTGATACGCGGCGCGATCCTGGCCATTCCGCAGGGCCAAATTGAAGCCGCTCGCGCCTATGGAATGTCTCCCGGCCTGCTTTTGCGGCGCATCACCTTGCCGGCAATGCTGCCCTTCGCCATACCGGGCCTCGCCAATCTCTGGCTGATCGCCACCAAGGACACCGCGCTGCTGGCGGTCGTCGGTTTCTACGAACTGGCGCTGGCAACGCGGCAGGCCGCGGGCGTCACAAAGGCCTATTTCACCTTCTTTTTCGCCGCGGGCGTGCTCTATCTGCTGTTGTCACTGTTCTCGAACCTCCTCATCGGCCGGGTCGAGGCCTGGTCGCGGCGTGGCATGCCTTCGCTGAAGGAGGCGCGCTGATGGCTAACGAGGCGGCCATCATCAACGTCGTCGCGCGAACGTCGCTGTGGCTGCAGCCGCACCGCATCGTGCTGATCCTGATCGCACTCGGCCTGGTTCTGTCGGCGGCCTTTTTCATGCGCTGGGACTGGCTGCCGCAATATTATGAAATGGGCTTGATTGGCATCTGGCGCTCGCTGTGGATCCTGGCTGTCACCTGTGTGCTGGGCTTCCTGCTCGCCGTGCCGCTCGGGCTGGCGCAGGCCACAGGCTCCTTCTGGTTCGCCGCGCCCGCCAAGGTGTTCTGCACGGTGATCCGGGGCACGCCGCTGCTGATCCAGCTGTGGCTGCTCTATTACGGCCTGGGTTCGCTGTTCCCGCAATATCCGTGGATCCGTGGATCCTGGATGTGGCCGTATCTGCGGCAAGCATGGCCCTATGGCGTGCTGGCGTTGACCTTGTCTTTCGCCGGTTACGAAGGTGAAGTGATGCGCGGCGCCTTTGCCGGCGTGCCGAAGGGGCAACTCGAAGCCGCCCGAGCCTTCGGCATGAGCCGCTGGAAGGCATTCCGGCGCATCTGGCTGCCACAAGCCATCTACCGTGCGCTGCCGACGCTGACCGGCGAGACCGTGCTGCAATTGAAGTCGACACCGCTGGTGGCGACGATCAGCGTCATCGACATCTTCGCCGTTTCGTCCAAGGTGCGGCAGGATACCTACCTCACCTACGAACCCTTGCTGCTGCTGGCGCTGATCTACATGACGATCACCGGTATTCTGGTCTTCGCCTTCAGCAAGATCGAAGCGCGCATCCCGAACAAGATCGGCTAGTGAGTTAGCGAATAGCGAATAGTAAGCACTCGATATTTCCGCTATTTCCGCTACTCGCTGTTCGCTATTCGCCCAGGAACTCATTGTGATGCAACTCAGTCTCGACCAGGCAAAAGGACTGTGCCGGATGGCGGCACTTGGCGCCGGCGCCAATGAGGAAGCGGCACAATCGCTCACCGCTTCGATCATCGCCGCCGAGTCGGAAGGGCTTTCCTCCGTCGGGTTTTCGCATTTCATCGATTACCTCGAGGCGCTGGAAGCCGGACGCATCGACGGCAACGCAGATCCGGTGATCACCCGGCCGGCGTTGGCGATCTACCTCTCCGATGCGCGCGGCGGGCTGGCGCATACCGGCTTCGACCGCACCATCGACGACCTCGCCAAGGCGGCAAGACTGTTCGGCGTCGCCATCTTCTCGCAGAAAAACGCCTATACGTGCGGCGCGCTCGGCTATTTCACCGGCCGGCTGGCAGCACAAGGGCTGGTGTCGTTCGCCGCCACCAATGGGCCGGCCGTGCTTGCTGGCTCGGGCTCCGTCAAGCCGGTCTACTGCACCAACCCGATGTCGTTCGCCGCGCCCGCTGCCGACGGCGCGCCGCTGGTCATCGACCAGTCGTCCAGCGCCACCGCTTTCGTCAATATCCGCAAGGCGGCCGAGGACGGCAAGACAATCCCCGAAGGCTGGGCGCTGGACGCCAGCGGCAACCCGACCACCGATCCTGCCGCCGCCATGAAGGGTGCCATGCTTGCCTTCGGCGGCCAGCGCGGCGCCAACATCGCGCTGATGGTCGAAGTGCTGGCGGCGGGCCTGTCAGGTGCCAACTGGTCGCTCGACGCGCCGTGGTTCAGCGGCGGACCGGACAGCCCCGGCACGGGGCTGTTCGTGCTTGCAGTCGAGCCCAAGCTGCTCGATCCGGATTTCGAGCAGCGGATGAAGGACCAGCTCGACCGGCTGCGGCGGCGCTTCGGCGTGCATGTGCCCGGCCGTGCCCGCGCCGAAGCCGCCGAGAAGGCGCAAGCGCGGGGCATCACCGCGTCCAAGGCCGTAGTGCAGCGCATCTCCGAATTCGCCGCCCGCTATTCTTCCTGAATAAACCGTTAGACATCAGATAGTTATCTCAGATCTGCCCGTCTGAGGCGCGGCGCGGCGCGATTTTCTTTGCGCGCCGCTGAACCTTTCCGCGCCCTGCTGCGACCCACCTTTGTCCAGGGCAAGGCGAGCTTGCCCGATCCACACCGAGGGAAGCAGCAAACCGAAAAGCGAAGCCTGTTTCACGCAAAGGATCATCCTTTGCGCCTCGGAAAACTCAACCCAAATCAAAAGGAAATTGTCATGACCAACACCAAGATCACCATGCTGACCGCCGTCCTTCTTCTTGGCTCGTTCATGGGCGCCACGCAGGCAGCCAGCCTGAAGGCCGCGCCGGTCAAGCCGTCCAGCCCTGGCGTCATCACCGCCCCGAACGGCGGCGCCACCGAGGATCATTACTGCAAGAACGGCCATGCAAAATTCGCCAACTGCAGCGCCGATTTTGTCGCGGCCTGCAAGAAGGTCGGCGGCACCATGTCGGATGTTCAGGGCTGGGGTGGGCGTACTTGCTTCACGCCCTCCTGATACCGTCTCAGGTCAGGCCGCTCCGTCGGCCCCTGACTTCGCATGGATGTCACCCGGAAAACCCCGCTTCGGCGGGGTTTTCTGCGTTTCGCCTGCGCAATGCTGAAACTTTCTTATTTAGGTCAACTTTTGTTTATTTGACTTCATCCGACCTGATCGGCCGTTTGCGCTGATTGAGCAAACAGAGGAGCCATAATGTCGGCAAGCACGGACAATCCCCGCAACAGCCTTGTCATCCCAGCCCTTGGCAGGTTTTGCGCAGCCTTGCACGATGGCGCGGAAACCGTTCTTCGAGTCGTTGCCGGTGCATTTCTCGCCATCCATGGCTCGCAGAAGATCACCAATCCTTTCGGCGCCGCCGAGATGGTCGAAGGCCTCGGCTTTTATCCGGGCGCCTTATGGTCGTTGCTTCTGGCCTGCACCGAATTCTTCGGCGGCATTTTCATCGCCATCGGGTTTTTGACGCGGCCGGCCGCCTTTGCCGGCCTGTTCGTGCTGCTGGTCACGGTCTGGTTCCACTGGGTGACCATGGACCAGGGTTTTTCGGGCGCTGAAAAGTCGCTGCTGTGGGCGGCGATCCTGCTGTTCTGCGTCATTCGCGGCGGCAACCGCCATTCGGTCGACGCCCGCATCGGCAAGGCGTTCTGACAAGGTTGGAATTGCTCTGAAAACAAGGGCGGCAGCGACGACGCGTCACCCTTTGCCTTTGGCGCGAAACCGATTATGAAACGGCTTCAGCCAAGCTTGCGAGCGCCGGAGCCAGCCATGACCGAAATCCTGCAGACCCCAAAGCTCGTCGTCGTCTTTGGCGGGTCAGGCTTTGTCGGCCGCCATGTCGTGCGCGCACTGGCCAAGCGCGGCTATCGCATCCGCGTCGCCTGCCGGCGGCCCGATCTTGCCGGCCATTTGCAGCCACTTGGCAATGTCGGCCAGATCCAACCAGTGCAGGCCAATGTGCGCGTGCGCTGGTCGGTCGACCGCGCTGTGCAGGGTGCCGACCATGTCGTCAATCTGGTCGCCGTCCTGCATGAGAGCGGCCGGCAGAAATTCTCCTCCGTGCACGAGTTCGGCGCCCGCGCCGTGGCCGAGGCAGCGCGCGCCGTCGGCGCCGGCCTTACCCATATTTCGGCACTTGGTGCCGATCTGAACTCCGGATCGAACTATGCGCGCACCAAGGCGCTCGGCGAAAAGGCGGTTCTGGAGACGATCAAGGACGCCGTGATCTTCCGGCCGTCGATCAATTTCGGGCCCGAGGACGCCTTCTTCAACCGCTTCGCCAACATGGCGCGCTATTCGCCGGTGCTGCCGCTAATCGGCGGCGGCCAGACCAAGTTCCAGCCAGTCTATGTCGGCGACGTTGCCGAAGCGGTGGCGCGCTCGGTCGACGGCAAGGTCGATGGCGGCCAGATCTACGAACTCGGCGGGCCCAAGGTGCTCACCTTCAAGGAGTGCATGGAAGAACTGCTCGACGTGATCGAGCGAAAGCGCCTGCTGGTGCCGGTGCCGTG
The DNA here is from genome assembly GCF_040321205.1 of Mesorhizobium sp. M0496. Classification (NCBI taxonomy): domain Bacteria; kingdom Pseudomonadati; phylum Pseudomonadota; class Alphaproteobacteria; order Hyphomicrobiales; family Phyllobacteriaceae; genus Mesorhizobium; species Mesorhizobium sp. M0496. The sequence continues at coordinate 88,509 of NZ_JAMYRC010000005.1, forward strand.
GTGGGTGGCCAACATCCAGGCCTCGATCCTCGGCCTCTTGCCCAATCCGCTGCTGACCAAGGACCAGGTGATACAGCTGCGCGAGCACAACATCGTGTCGAATGAGGCCGCCAAGGCCAACCGGACACTCGCCGGGCTCGGCATCCAGCCGCAATCGATCGCGACGATCCTGCCCAGCTACCTCTGGCGCTTCCGCGCCGCCGGTCAGTTCCAGCAGCGCAAACCCGCAGCTTAATTTTCATTACCACAGCTTGAAGGTGTCACGCCTATCGAGGCGTGACCTGCATCGGCAAACCACCTTGTGGTTGCGTGGTCAGCTTCTGCACCGGCCAGGGTTTCGTTTCAGCGGTAGTGTCGAAGCGGAAGCGCGACAGGATGATGGCTAGCGCGATAATCGCCTCCTGCATGGCGAAGCTGGCGCCGATGCAGACGCGAGGGCCCGCGCCAAACGGCAGATACTGGAAGCGGTCGATCTTTTCGCGATTTCCCGGGTGGAAGCGCTCCGGCAGGAAGGCATCCGGCCTGTCCCACAGTTTCCGGTGGCGATGGACGACCCAAGGCATCACCAGCACGGCGGCGTGTTTCGGGATATAGAGATCCTTCCACATTTCCGGTTCGATCGGCTCACGGTTGATCGACGGCGCCGGCGGATAGAGCCGGAGTGCCTCGTCAAAGGCAGCGCGCGTCAGCGGCATGGCATCGAGCCACTTCGTCGGATCGGGCTCGCGCGCCAGCACCTGGTCGATCTCCTGCTCGACCCGGTTGCGCTCCCACGGGGATTCCGCAAGGCAATAGAGCGTCCAGCCAAGCGCGCGCGCCGTGGTTTCATGACCGGCGCCGATGAAGGTGATGATGTTGTCCTCGACCTCGGCCCGCGTCAGCCCTTCGGGGCCTTCGGCCTTGAGCAGCAGCGTCAGGAAATCCTGCGGCACGGCATCGGGATCACGCTTGAATTTCTCTTCGCGCATCTTGACCGTGTCGGTGACGATCTTGCGGAAATAGGCCATGGTCTTGCGGCCGCGGATGCGGGTCAGGCGAGGCAGCCAGTCGGGCGCGCGCAACAGGTCGAGCGGGTCGACGCGGCCCATGGTCTCGAACAGACGGTCGATCTCGTTGCCGAAACTGCCCGGCTCGCCTGATATCTCGCCGGAAAACAGCGTTTCGGCCAGGATGTCGTAAGTGAGCAGCGTCATGTCATGGGCAATGTCTGATATGCCGCCCTCTTCGTAGCGGGTGACGAACTCCCGCGTGCGCCTGAGCATCGGCTGGGCGAAGCCGAAGATGTGGCGCGGCGTGAACACCGGCGCCATCGCCTTGCGCGATCGTTTCCAGACCTCGCCCTCTGCGGTCAGCAGGCCATCGCGCAGGATCGGCCGCAGGATTTTCTGGCGCACAGTCGCCATCTTGTAATTCTTGGCGTTGTCGACCAGCACATGGCGGATCAGGCCGGGATCGTTGGCAACGATGAGATGTCCACCAACGCCACTCGCCGAAATCCAGGGCTGGTTGTAGGTATGCTCTCCCCACAGTTCGAGCGGGTTGCGGTAGACGATGCGGATCATCTCCAGCGTCGAGGGCGGCGTTGTGCGCGGCTTCGGCGCCGGGGGAACGAAGGGGGCGGGCTGGATGTCCATGGGCTGCTCCGCTGACACCTTAATGTAGTGGCTGGCGATCCGGGCGTCCATGTGACCGAACGGCAGGCACGAACCATGCGACCGGGGACGTGCGGCAGACAGCCCGTTCAGACAATTGTGACCGCCTCCTGGCGGTGTCGCCTTGTCCGCGGCCATGGCCTGCCGTAGGTCACGGTCACCAACAGATACTGCCAACGAAGGAGCCAGCCTTGAAGCACCAGTTGAACATCATCATCGGCAGCACGCGGCCAGGCCGCGCCGGACCGGTTTTCGCCGAGTGGCTGGAGAGGTTCGCGCGCGAGCATGGAAAATTCGAGCCGGTGCTGACCGACATCGCGGCGTTCAATCTGCCGGTGCTGGACGAGCCGCACCATCCAAGGCTTGGCAAATACCAGAACGACCATACCAAGGCCTGGTCCAAGGCAATCGATGCCGCCGATGCCTTCGTGTTCGTGGCGCCGGAATATAATTATTTCGTGGCGCCGGCGATCGTCAACGCGATCGACTATCTGCTGCGCGAATGGAAATACAAGCCCGCCGGCATTTTCAGCTATGGCGGCGTATCCGGCGGTTTGCGCGCGGCGCAGGCGCTCAAGCTACTGCTGACCTCGGTGGGCGTCATGCCGATCCCGGAAGGTGTCGCGCTGCCGATGTATCAGAAACTGCTCGACGAGAAAGGCGCTTTCAACGCCAGCGAGCAGGTGCAGGGTGGAGCCAAAACCATGCTCGACGAGTTGTCGCGCTGGAGCGAGGCGTTGAAGTCGATGCGGGCTGCCTGAACGCGCCGGCTTTCCACCAAAAGCCCGGCTTGCTCATGCCATAAAGAGGTGGAATGTTCGCGCAAATGAACGAGCCGGGGGGCAGTTCGACTTGCGCTTGCTATTTGCCTTGCTGCTGATGCTGATGACCACCGCCACCGCGGTGGCGGAACGGCGCGTGGCTCTGGTCATCGCCGATGACGACTACCGCCTGGTCCGACCACTCGCCAATCCGGTCCATGACGGCGAGGCGATGGGAGCGGCGTTGAAGAAGCTCGGCTTTGAGGTCGTTCTCGAAACGAATCGCGATCTGCGGCGCATGCGCCGCGCGCTCGACGATTTTCGCGAGGATGCCAAGGGCGCCGACGTTGCGCTGGTCTATTTCTCCGGCCACGGCGTCGAAATCTCCGGCGACAACCGGCTGCTGCCCATCGACGCCGACGCCTCCTCGCTCGAAGCGCTGGAGGAGACCAGCCTGCCGCTGGAAGAGGTGCGCGACACCGTAGCCGCCACTGCCAGGGTCGGCCTGATCATGCTCGACGCCTGCCGCAGCGATCCGTTTTCGGGCACGATGAGCGAAGGTCGAGGTGCGACATCGCTGGCAAAGGATGTCGCGGAGAAAGCCCGGCCGGGTCTCGGCCGGATTGGCCGCGCCGAAAACATCCTGTTCGCCTTTTCAGCCGCACCCGGTGAGACGGCTGCCGACGGCACCGGCCAGAATTCGCCGTTCACGACAGCGCTGACCAAATATCTCGGCACCGACGGGCTCGAGATCCGCTCGGTGCTGACGCTGGTGCAGCAGGAGGTCTATGACCTGTCACGTGGCAAACAGCTGCCCTATGTCGAGAGCGGCCTGCCAAAACTGTTCTTTGCCGCAGCGGCCAAGGAACAGCTGCCGGAGCGTGAACGCCTGCTGCTCGCCATGGCCGATGTGACGCCGGAGATGCGCGGCGAGGTCGAGCAGATCGCCAGCGATGCCGACATGCCACTGGCGCCGCTCTATGGCGCGCTGATCAGCTCCGACAGCAGCCATTTGTCGGCGGACAGCCTGAACGCCCGGCTGCACGAAGCGGCCGACGCCTTCGTCAAGGTCCGCAGCGAAATGAGGACGCTCGCCTCCGACGATCCGCAAGTGACGGAACTGCGCCGGCAGGCCGAGGAGCAGCTATCGCTCGGCGCCTTCGATGGCGCGCGCGCCATCCTCGCAAGGGCCGCCGACATCGACAATGTTTCGCGCAACGCCTTGAAGGCCAATTTCGTCAGCCGCACGCTGTCCGAGGCGGCGACGCGTTTTCTGTCCGGCGGTGCGGCACGCGCCGATCTCGACTACGCCACGGCCATCAAGGACTATGAATCGGTGCTGGCCCTTTACGGCGAGGCCGGACAGACCTCGCTGACGCTGGACGACGCCGACCGCCAGATCCGGACGCTGGACGACCTCGGCAAGCTCTACACCCTTATCGGCAACACCGATGCGGCAGGCCGCGCCTTTGCAGCGCTGGTATCCAATCTCGAGCTGCGTTCGGCCCAAGAAACCGATCCGAGCGTGAGGCGCGATTTCGCCGTCAGCCACATCAAGCTCGGCAACATCAGGCTGGTGCAGGGCGACCTGCCGGAGGCGCTCGAGAATTATCAGGCCGCCAGAACCATGCTCCGGGATTTGACCGCGGCCGAGCCCGATCATCTGCCATGGTTCGGTGACTTCGCCATGGCCGACGACAAGATCGGCAATGTGCTGGTGACGCAAGGCGATCTGGCTGGAGCCTCGCAGGTCTACCAGGAAAGTCTGTCGATCAAGAAGCAGCTTGCCGACAACGACCCCGAGCGCGCCGAGCTGCAGCGCGACCTGACCATCAGCTATGACGAGATCGGCGCTTTGGCGCGCACTGCCGGCCAGTTGGACAACGCCCAGGCGGCCTATGAAGAGAGCCTGAAGGTCCGATTGGCGCTGGCCGACAAGAAGCCGCAGGATGCCGAGCGGCAGCGCGATGTCTCGGTCAGCCATACGACGATCGGCGACCTCAAGCGCGAGCGGAGCGATGCGGTGGGCGCACTCGCGGCCTATCGGGCAAGCCAGGCGATCGTCGAACGATTGGTGGACCGCGACCCGGACAACAGCGAGCTGACGCGCGACCTGTCTGTCGGCAATGCCAAGATCGGCAATGCGCTGAGCGACCAGGAGAAATGGCCGGATGCGCTGTCGGCCTACAGGCAAGCTCTCGAACTGGCCCGCGTGCTGGCGGCCAACGACCCGAACAACACGGATTGGCAGCGCGACCTCTCCGTCAGCCTCGAAAAGGTCGCCGGCATTCTGGAAATACAAGGCGACCGGGCGGGCGCGCTCAAGGCCTACACCGACAGTTTCGTCATCGCCGACCGGCTGGCGAAGCTCGATCCTGCCAATGCCGACTGGCAGCGCGACCTGTCGATCACGCTGTCCGAAATCGGCACGCTCAAGGGCAAGCAGCGCGACTTCAAGGGCGCGCGGCAGGCCTTTCAGGATAGCCTCGACATCCGCCAGCAGCTTGCCCAGTCCGACCCGAACAATGCCACCTGGCAGCGCGACCTTGTGGTGGCCATGATCGATTACGCTCAGGTCGCCAAGAACCCCAAGGCCGTGCTTTCCCAAGCGCTCGACATGACGCTGGAACTTGATCGGACCGGGCGGCTGGCGCCGCGATACAAGTTCATGATCAAGTTTCTCAGGGACCGGCTGGCCAAAGCCAGATAAGGCCTGGCGAGAGCGTGTCATGGACAGCCGTCTCATTCCCCGGGGGATGCTTGCAAACCTTGGAAAAACCGCCTTTAGCGCCTATATCTAGTCCATATTAGAGGCGCGATTCGGGGCCGATTTTTCGCGCCGTGCGAGCGGCATCCAGACAACAGGTTTTCATGAGCGATCATATCGACAATACCACCGGCGCTGAAGCCGAATACGGCGCCGATTCCATCAAGGTTTTGAAGGGGTTGGATGCCGTGCGCAAACGCCCCGGCATGTATATCGGCGACACCGACGACGGTTCCGGCCTGCATCACATGGTCTATGAGGTGGTCGACAACGCCATCGACGAGGCGCTGGCCGGCCACGCCGACCTCGTCACCGTGACGCTCAACCCCGATGGTTCGGTCACCGTGATCGACAATGGCCGCGGCATTCCGACCGATATCCACACCGGAGAAGGCATTTCCGCGGCTGAAGTGATCATGACGCAGCTGCATGCCGGCGGCAAGTTCGACCAGAATTCCTACAAGGTGTCGGGCGGCCTGCATGGCGTCGGCGTCTCGGTGGTCAATGCGCTTTCGGCGTGGCTGAAGTTGAAAATCCGCCGCAATGGCCAGATCTTCGAGATGAGCTTCACACATGGCAATGCCGACGCGCCGCTGAAGGCCACCGGCAGCTATGAGCAGGACAAGCAGCCCGGTACCTATGAAGGGCGCAGCGGCAGCGAGATCAGCTTTTTCCCGTCGTCCGAGACCTTCACCATGGTCGAGTTCGATTTCGGCACGCTGGAACACCGGTTGCGCGAGCTCGCCTTCCTCAATTCCGGCGTGCGCATCGTGCTGACCGACGCCCGTCATGCCGACGTCGTGCGCCATGAGTTGCACTATGATGGCGGGCTGGAAGAATTCGTCAAATATCTCGATCGGGTCAAGAAACCGCTGATCGACAAGCCGATCGCCATCAAAGCCGAGCGCGACGGCATAACCGTCGAAGTGGCGATGTGGTGGAACGACAGCTACCACGAGAACGTGCTGGCCTTCACCAACAACATCCCGCAGCGCGATGGCGGCACCCATCTGGCCGGTTTTCGCGGCGCGCTGACGCGTCAAATCACGGGCTACGGCGAATCCTCTGGCCTGACCAAGAAGGAAAAGGTCTCGCTGATCGGTGACGATTGCCGCGAAGGCCTGACTGCGGTGCTGTCTGTCAAGGTTCCCGATCCGAAGTTCTCCTCGCAGACCAAGGACAAGCTGGTTTCGTCGGAGGTCCGCCCCGTCGTCGAAGGCTTGGTCAACGAAGCGCTCGGCACCTGGCTGGAGGAGCATCCGGCAGAGGGCAAGGTGGTCGTCGACAAGGTAATCCAGGCAGCTGCGGCGCGCGAAGCGGCGCGCAAGGCGCGCGACATCACCCGCAAGAGCTCGCTCGGCGTCACTTCCCTGCCCGGCAAGCTGGCCGACTGCCAGGAACGCGACCCGGCGAAATCCGAAATCTTCATCGTCGAGGGCGATTCCGCCGGCGGCTCGGCCAAGGGTGGGCGTTCGCGCCAAAACCAGGCGATCCTGCCCTTGCGCGGCAAGATCCTCAATGTCGAGCGGGCGCGCTTCGACCGCATGCTCGGTTCCGACATGATCGGCACGCTGATCACCGCGCTCGGCACCTCGATCGGCAAGGACGAGTTCAACGCCGACAAATTGCGCTACCACAAGATCATTCTGATGACCGACGCCGACGTCGACGGCGCCCACATCCGCACCTTGCTGCTCACCTTCTTCTTCCGGCAGATGCCGGAGTTGATCGAGCGCGGCCATCTCTACATCGCCCAGCCGCCGCTCTACAAAGTGACGCGCGGCAAGAGCTCGCAATACATCAAGGACGAGAGCGCCTTCGAGGAGTTCCTGATCGGTTCGGGGCTGGAAGAAGCGTCGCTTACGCTCGGCTCCGGCGAGGTTCGCACCGGGCAGGACCTGCGCGGGGCCATCGACGACGCGCTGGCCGTGCGCCAGCTGATCAACGGCCTGCACACCCGCTACAGCAGAGGCGTGGTCGAACAGGCCGCGATCGCCGGCGGGCTCAACCCGGACGTCTTCACCGATCTCGGCCGCGCCAACGCCATGGCCGAGCGGATCGCTAAACGCCTCGACATCATCGCCGAGGATACCGAGCGCGGCTGGACCGGCCGCATGTCGACCTCGAACGAAGGCGTCGGCGGCTATGTGTTCGAGCGCACGGTGCGCAGCGTCAAGGAATACGCGCATCTCGATCTTGCGCTGATCAATTCGGCCGATGCTCGCCAGCTCGACCGCTACGCACAGCGCCTCAGCGAGGTCTACGGGACGCCACCGGTGCTGCGCCGCAAGGATGTCTCCGAAACCATCTCGGGGCCGCTGGCGCTGCTCAACGCCGTCTTTGCGACCGGCCGCAAGGGCCTGACCATGCAGCGCTACAAGGGTCTGGGCGAAATGAACGCAGAACAGCTGTGGGAAACCACGCTCGACCCGAATGTGCGCTCGCTGCTGCAGGTCAAGGTCAATGACGCGACGGACGCGGATAGTCTGTTCTCGCGACTGATGGGCGACGAGGTCGAACCGAGGCGCGAATTCATCCAGGACAACGCGCTGTCGGTCGCCAATCTGGATATCTGAGCCCCGATCGGTTTCTACGCTTGCCGGCTCGCCGGCGCTTTCGCCTGGCTCGGCTCCAGTTTACGACCGAGGTCGACAGCGTCGCGCAGCACGGCAAGGTGCGAGCGCGGCCGAGCACCGGCGACCTCGACGCCGGTCGCTGTCAACGACCAGTACAGAGTGTGGGTGAAGATGCGGCCGCGGGAGCTGCGCAACTCGACCTGGATATTCTCCACGCCCGGGCCGAAATTCTCAGACATCGGCCCGGAGATCGGATCTCCCGTCAGCCAGCCATCGCCGCGGTCGAAGATGTTGGTCCACCGCGTCGCGGCAAACACCGCGCCATGATGCACGGCGCGCTGCGGTTTGCCTGAAGGGCTGCGTCCCTCCTGATAAAGCACAGTGCCTCCGGCCGACGCCCCTTCGGCGATTGGCGGGCATGTGGAGAACAGCCGTTCGGCAACGCCGCGCCGGAATTCGGCAAGATCATGCGTCACCAGAAATTCACTGTGGGTCAGCGGGCTGCCGAGCGTGATGAAATCGCTGATCTTCCATGGCAGCGGATGGTCGGCATCCGCGGTTCGGAGTTGCCGGTAGAGTTCCCATTGATCGCGTCGGAAGCCGGCGAGATCATCCAGCCTGTCGGGCCACGCCGAACCGTCGGCAACAAGCGTCGCCTTGTCGATGGCGCGGATCGCCTTCAGTTTCGTCTTGTCGCGGATGGCCTCCAGTTTTCGGGGCCTGAAATCGGCCCACAATATCTGCAGGAGATCATAGGCGATCATCGATCCAAGGCTGTGCGACACCAGCACGATCCGGTCGTAACTATCATCCATCATCAGACGTTTCAGCAGCCTCAGGCCCCGGTCGCGGATCAGCGCGCGCTTCTCCACCGTCGCTGCTTCGGCGCGCACATAGGCCGCGACATCGCCGAAATAGGGAAGGCCGAACCGATCCACCGCCCAGATGATCAACGAGGCCAGGATGGTGACGAGCAGGCCGGCGGCCAAGGAGATATACTGCTGCCAAACCGACGTCGCGAGCGCGAGCGCCGCGCACAGGACGACGATGACGGCAAGAAGCGTGACGAGGTAGAGCTTGCGGGCGTCGGGCGGAATGTCGGCGGGCTTGCGCCACAGCAGGTTTGTCACCCAGGCGGCAAGCCGGCCCCGCGTCGTGCCCTGCGTGATGTCGGCCCAGTAAAGCTCGTAGAAATCGGTGCGACGGCCATCGATATCGTAGGGCGTGGTGATGCGGCGAAGTTCGTATGAATTGGTCCGGCTGTCGGGTGTGATCCAGCTCTGGTTGATCTTCGCGCCGGCGGGGTCAGCCGGATCGGCGACATGGGCATAAAACGGCGCGCGGGCGGGGTCATGGCTCCAGACAGCCTGGACAAAGCCGCGCAGCGTATCCATCGGCCGCTGTTCGCCCATGCCGTGCACGATCACCACCGCCTGGCCAGGCTTGCGCGGCGCTTTTCCGGTGGGCGGCGATGCGAAGGGGTCGGGCACCAACGTCTCCGTTGACGACAATCCCGTCGACGGGACAGGAATTCATCATCGTAGCCCCGAACAGCCGACGCGCCAAGAAAAAGCCCGGCACGAGGCCGGGCGCTCCTTGGCTTATCTCAGTGCCGATCGCCGATCAGTGATCCATGGCCTTGACGATTTCCTCGGTCATCTTCTTGGCGTCGCCGAGCAGCATCATGGTGCCGTCCTTGTAGAACAGCGTGTTGTCGATGCCGGCATAGCCGGAACCGAGCGAGCGCTTGACGAACAGGCAGGTGCGCGCCTTGTCAACATCGAGGATCGGCATGCCGTAGATAGGGCTGCTCTTGTCGTCGCGCGCGGACGGGTTGGTGACGTCGTTGGCGCCGATGACATAGGCGACGTCGGCCTGCGCGAACTCTGAGTTGATGTCCTCGAGCTCGAACACTTCGTCGTAAGGCACGTTGGCTTCGGCGAGCAGCACGTTCATGTGGCCGGGCATGCGGCCCGCCACGGGATGAATGGCGTATTTCACGTCGACGCCGTTAGCTTTCAGCTTGTCGGCCATTTCGCGCAGCGCGTGCTGGGCCTGGGCGACCGCCATGCCGTAGCCGGGCACGATGATCACCTTCTGCGCGTTCATCATCAGGTAGGCGGCATCGTCGGCCGAGCCCTGCTTGACCGTGCGCTCGATGCCATCGTCCGCCGCTGCCGCGGTTTCACCGCCGAAGCCGCCGAGGATGACCGAGATGAAGCTTCGGTTCATGCCCTTGCACATGATGTAGGACAGGATCGCGCCGGACGAGCCGACCAGCGCGCCGGTGATGATCAGCGCCAGATTGCCGAGCGTGAAGCCGAGTGCGGCCGCCGCCCAACCCGAATACGAATTGAGCATCGACACGACCACCGGCATGTCGGCGCCGCCGATCGGAATGATGAGCAGGATACCGAGCACCAGCGACGCCGCGACGATCAGCCAGAACACCAGCTTCGATTCCGTAGTGACCAGAAGCACGATCAGCACGATCAGCGCGATGCCGAGGGCGGCGTTGATGAAGTGGCGGCCGCCGATCATGATCGGCTTGCCGGACATGCGGCCGTCGAGCTTGAGGAAGGCGATGACCGAGCCAGTGAAGGTGATGGCGCCGATGGCGACGCCAAGGCTCATCTCGATCAGGGCCTGGGCATGAATGTCGCCATCCGTGCCGATGCCGAAGCTTTCCGGGGCATAGATGGCGGCGGCAGCCACCATGACGGCGGCGAGGCCGACCAGCGAGTGGAAGGCGGCGACCAGCTGCGGCATCGAGGTCATGGCGATGCGGCGCGCGGTGACGGCGCCGACGCTGCCGCCAATGGCAAGACCGAGCACGATCAGGCCGAAGCGGCCCGCCGACGGGGTTGCCAGCGCCAATGTGGTGGCGATGGCGATGCCCATGCCGATCATGCCGTAGAGATTGCCCTGGCGGCTGGTGGTCGGGTGCGACAGCCCGCGCAGCGCCATGATGAACAGGACGCCGGAAACCAGATAGAGGAAGGACGCGAAGTTGGCGTTCATGGCGCTCTACTTGTCCTTCTTCTTGTACATGGCCAGCATGCGCTGGGTGACGAGGAAGCCGCCGAAGATGTTGACCGAGACCAGCATCAAGGCGACGAAGCCGAAGCCCGCGGCGATGCCGGAGGCCGCGATGCCGACGGCAAGCAATGCGCCGACGACGATGACCGAGGAGATGGCGTTGGTGACGGCCATCAGCGGCGTGTGCAAAGCGGGGGTCACCGACCAGACGACATAATAGCCGACGAAGATCGCCAGCACGAAGATGGCGAAACGGAAAACGAAGGGATCGATGGCGCCGCCGGACAAAGCGTGCGCGGCATCACCCGCCGCCTCGGCGCCGCCGGGCGCGGGCGCCATATTCTGCACCGCCAGCCGAACGGCGGCGGAGGCCTGGTCGAGCTGGTCGAGGGCTTTCTGCAGGGTCTGATCCATCACGCAATGCCTTTCGACTTCGACGAGGGCGACTTGGGTGTGGCCGGTTTCTTGGGAGCGGCCTTCTTCGGCTTGGCCGAAGCGTCGGCGACCATGGTTTTGGCCGGGATCGCAGCCGGCTCGACATGAGGCGGCTGGTCGGCCTTGACGAAAGCAGGGTGCACGATCTTGCCGCCATCGGTCAGCATCGTCGCCTTGACCAGATCGTCATCGCGATTGATGGCAAGCGTCTTCGTCGTCTTGTCGACCAGCGTCTCGAGGAAGGCGAACAGGTTCCTGGCGTAAAGCAGCGAGGCCGACGCCGCGATGCGGCCGGGTACATTGAGGTGACCGACGATCTTGACGTTGTTGGCCGTGGTGACGACCTGACCTGACACAGCGCCCTCGACGTTGCCGCCGCGCTCGACCGCCAGATCGACGAGCACCGAACCCGGCTTCATCGAGGCGACCATCGCCGCCGACACCAGCTTCGGCGCCGGCCGGCCGGGGATCAGCGCCGTGGTGATGACGATGTCCTGCTTGGCGATATGCTCGGCCGTGAGTGCCGCCTGCTTGGCCTGGTATTCCCTAGACATTTCCTTGGCGTAGCCGCCGGCCGTTTCGGCGGCCTTGAATTCCTCGTCCTCGACCGCGAGGAACTTTGCGCCGAGCGAGGCGACCTGTTCCTTGGCGGCGGGGCGAACGTCGGTGGCGGTGACGACCGCGCCAAGCCGGCGCGCGGTGGCGATCGCCTGCAGGCCGGCAACGCCGACACCCATGATGAAGACTTTCGCCGCCGGCACCGTGCCGGCCGCGGTCATCATCATCGGCAGCGCCCGGTCATATTCCGAAGCGCCGTCGATCACCGCCTGATAGCCGGCGAGATTGGCTTGGCTGGAGAGCACGTCCATCGACTGGGCGCGGGTGATGCGCGGCATGAATTCCATCGAAAAGGCAGTGACGCCGGCCTTGGCCAGGGCTGCTACAGCGGCATCATTGCCATAGGGATCCATGATGGCGATGACCGCAGTGCCCGGCTTGTAGCTTTTCAGCTCGGCATCCCCAGGCCGGCGCACTTTCAGCACCACATCGGCCTTGGCGATATCGGAAGCCTTGCCGATGGCGGCACCGGCTTTAGCGAATTCCTCGTCGGGGATGCGCGACCGCGTGCCGGCACCGGTCTCGACGACGATTTCGAAGCCCAGCGCCGCCAGCCGTTTCACGGTATCGGGCGAGGCCGCGACGCGCGGCTCATTGGCATCGAGTTCACGAGGGATGAAAACCGTCTGTCCCACCGCATGATCCTTTCGGCCGGAAGCTCGTTCCCGCAAGACGCCGGCCGGCCTCGCGGCGGCGCCGTGGACAAGGTGTCGGAAAATCTATCGGAGGATAAAGGCGCCGGCGGCCAGAATCAGAACGAACAGGATGGTCGCCGAGAAGAAGCCGCCCGCGAAGAAGCCGAAGGCCATCGCCAGAAGCAGGGCGCCGCAGAAAAGCGATCCGTATTTGGCCAGCATGAGGAAGCCCGCATAGGTGCGGTCATGCTCGGCATAGTCCATCTTCGCGCCCAGTTCGACAGGACCGGTCGGCGAGTGATCAGCCATAGGAATACCCCTTCGAAGACATCTTTCAGGCACATAGCGAAAAGCCGGGCCGAGAGCAATGGCGCTATTGCCGCATCGCAGCCGACAACTGCCTCAAAGGAAACTTGAAGCCGGCTGCCGACGTGACGCCGCGCTCGACACTGGGTCCGGCCGCCTGATGTGGAAAGATACTTCGAAAGCGTCGAGGCGGGCGCTTGCGCTGCCTCAACCGGCAAGATGCGGGAAAAGCCCAAGCAGTCCGACGACGATCAGATAGAGCGCGACGATGTAGTTCAACAGCCTTGGCATGACGAGGATCAGCACGCCGGCGATCAGCGAGATGAGCGGGGTGAGCGCAAGCGTGGAAATGGTCATGTCGGGTTCCTTCTGGCATATCTGTCGACATGGAGGCGCGGAACGTCAACGCGCCGCCATAATCAGAACGCCTATCCGGCCGGAAAGCTCCGGAGGCTCCGCAAAATACGGAAGCTCAGGCGGCGTCGCGATAATATTTCGCTGTTGGAACAATCGACAGGGGTGTCAGTCGGTTGATGGCCGGATTGGCAAACATCAGCCGCTGTTCCATCGGCGTCGACCTGAAGAATGGGAACCGTTCGAGGGTCAGTCGCATATTCTCGCCGGCGGGAATTTCGAACAGCGCGATCGGGGCAAGAACGCCCGGAAATACTTTCCCCTCAGTCCTTTGCACGGCATTGAAGTAGCGGGCATAAAAATTGGAATGCTCGATCTTGACCGGCGTAAGCACCGAGTTCTGGCCAAAGTAGCGCGAGGCCACCATGGCAAGCCTGAGTGTCAGGAAAGGCAGCACTCCGGGCGCCGGCGCACCGTCAGGATCGGCTGCGAAGCGGGTTCCGTCGATGAAGGTTTCTCCGCGGGCAAGTCGCTCGATCAGTATTTCCGGATAGGCATCGACGGAGGGCGAATCCGGGTGCTCGCTGGAAATATAATGGAAGCGGATCGTGCTGACCAATTCGCCATAGCAATAGACACCGAACCGGTAGGAATTGGGCAGATTGTCCCAGCGATCCTCGAACATCCCACTGGCGATTGGGCCGCACATGCCTGAGCGCAGATAGGATTTATAGCGAAGCCGGTAAATCGCCTCCAAATCCTCGCCCCCGGTAACGAGGCGATAATCGACATGCTCCAGCAGTTGCATAATCGATCGATTCAGCACCGAATCGCCGGCTGCGCTGACCGCGCCGGAGGCTTTCCTTGCAGCCCTTGCAGCATCCATCATCTGTCCTCGAAATTCCACCTACGGATAAGCTATTCGAGTGAAAATGAGACACAAGCTGAAATTTAGATGTTGTTGATTTACCTTGTGTTAACCTTAACAGGTGAGCGCCCACTTGAGAATGTCTTTTGGTGAGGAATGCGCTGCGAGAAGGATGTGGATCATTGCCTCCAAGACATCGCACCTCCATCAACACAGGTGCGTGAGCCAGGCCAACGCTTGGGCTGTCGATCACGGCGCTAACTGGCTGTCCGTTTGCCAGCGAGACGCAGGTCAGCGGCGAAAGGCCAAGTGACATTCGACATCGTCTCGATACCCGACGCACTGAGCGCGGCACCGAACAGGAAGCCTTGCACGAGATCGGGTTTGACCTGCATGGCCAGGATCTTGAGCTGCTCGAAGGTCTCTACGCCTTCGACGGTGACGGAAAGTCCCAGCGGCCGCGACAGGTTGACGATGCCCTTGAGCAACTCAAGCGAACGCGGGTTCTGGGTGACGTCGATCAGGAACGAGCGGTCGATTTTGATCTTGTCGAGCGGCAACTTATGCAGATAGCTCAGGCTCGAATAGCCGGTGCCGAAATCATCGAGCGCGATGCGCACGCCAATCTGCTTCAATTCCTCGATGTACTGGCGTGTCAGCGACTTGTCGTCGAGCAGCGCCGTTTCGGTGACCTCGATTTCCAGCCGGCCAGCGGCGAGGCCGGAATTCGCCAGCGCATCGCGAACCTTCTGGATGACATCGCGGCTGCGGAAATCCTTGGCGGAGAGATTGACCGAGACGCTGGTCTGGTCGGGCCATTTGGCGCATTCGGTACAGGCTGCCTGCAGCACGAAGGTGCTGATCTCGGAAATGATGCCCATTTCCTCGGCCAGCGGAATGAAGATGCTGGGCGAAATCGGCCCGAGATCGGGATGGTCCCAGCGGCACAGCGCCTCGCAACTCGCGATGCGCATCGTGTTCATTGCCACGATCGGCTGGTAGACCACTCGCAATTCCTTGCTTTCCACCGCGCTGCGCAGATCCGCCTTCATCAACTGACGGTTGCGGAACGCGGCGTCCATTGCCGCCTCGAACAGCCGCCAGCCGTTCTTGCCGAACTCCTTGGCCTTGTAGAGCGCCAGGTCCGCTTTAACGATCATGGCATCGGCATCGGTATCCTTGACATGCGACAGCACCGCGCCGCCACTGGTCTGGATGCGCAGCCCGTGACCGGCGACGTCGACTTCTCCTTGCAGGCCGGCGAAAATCTCGTCGAGCTGGCTGGTCAGATGGCTCTCATCCTCGACGCGGTCGAAGAAGATCATGAACTCGTCGCCGCCAAAACGGCTGACCGTGATGCCTTGCCCGGCAATGGCGGCAAGCCGCTCGGCAACGGCATAGATCAACCCGTCACCGATCGGATGGCCAAGCGTGTCGTTGACGCTCTTGAAATCGTCGAGGTCGAGCACCGCCAGGCCGCAGAGCCGGTCGCGATCGCCGGACGCCATGGCCTCGCCGACCAGTTCGTGGAAATAGGCACGGTTGGGCAGGCCGGTAAGATTGTCAAAGCGCGCCATGAAACGGATCTTGTCTTCCGCCTCGACGCGGGCGGTGACGTCCTCGAAGGTGATGACGCCCAGTTCCTGGCTGCCTTCGCGTGCCGAAAATTCATAGTGCTGGCCGTTGGCGAGGGAAACGAGCACCTTGCGGTCGCGGCCCTCGCGCAGGGCGCGAGTCAGCTGAGCCTCGATATAGCGGCAATCCTTTGGCGCCAGCATGCCGCCGGCGACACCTCGCATCAACAGACCATGGATCGACCGACCAAGCAGCGCATCCCCGGACTTGAGCGACATCAGATGGGCAGCTTCGGCATTGGCCACCGCCACGCGGCCGTTGGGGCCGAGCATGACGAGGCCGTGCGACATCGTGTTGAGTGCGCGATCGAATCTGAGCGCGAGCTTCCTCGCTTCCTTGTGGCCGATGACCGCCGAGAAAAGCACGTCGCGAACGTGGTCGGCGCTGTTGATCGTGACGAAAGTCAACGGAATGATCATCAACCCGAGGACAACCGAGGGGACATCCATGCGCAGCAACAGTGCAAGTGCTGCAGGACCAATGAAGGTCACGGAAAAAATCCGCACCATGAGCGGAGATCCGTAGTTCCGGCCAACAACCGTCACCAACGTTGCGATGGCCAGCGACGTCGCGGCAAGTTCGGCAAAGGGGTCGGGATAAACATAGATAGATATGAAGCACAGCGCGCCCAGCCCGAGGCCCTGCAGGCTGCCCTTGAGGATGTAGTTGCGCTCCCACCGCTGCGCCTCCTGGACGTCGGCTATCACACCGCCCGCCTTCCGGAAGCGGCGAATGCCGAAATAGCGGAAAAGGCAGATAGACAGCAGGGCAAAAGAGAAAGCCAAGAACAACGGATTGTGCGTGCGCAAATAGATCATGAATCCGAGGATCCAGTAGCACACGCCGCCAATCACCAGCATGTGAGCGTTGTCGAACAACGACCGCACAAACTGGATATAAACATCCGCTGGGATGTTTTCGGTTTTTGTTCTGCCCATATCGTCGGCCCAACGCTAGGCCTCGTCATCCCACATCCGCCTTAAGAAAGGCTTAGAACAGTGGTTTTGGCTCGGCTGCGAAGGAGCGCAAAAGCAGGACAGACCAGGAAATCAAGCTTCAGGTAAACAAGGCCTTCATTCGGCGGCCTGAAGTGCCGGCCCCGCCGGTGCGTTTGCAAGGCGCTGGAGCAACCGGGAGCGCTCGCCGGCTGCCTTTTCGGCGCTGGCCTGCCTGACATGGCCATAGCCGCGAATGAGGGCCGGCACCGAGGCAAGGGCAACCGCCGCATCGGCCTTACCCGGCGCCAGCGATTTGACGATTAGCTCCAGATCCGCCTCGTACTGTGCCAGAAGCTGTCGCTCCATGCGCCGCTCGGCGGTGTAGCCGAACAGGTCGAAGGCCGTGCCGCGCAGGCCCTTCATCGCCGCCAGCACGCGAAAACCCTTCATCATCCAGGGGCCAAAGCTCGATTTCCTCGGTTTGCCGTCGTTGCCGCGGCGGCCCATGATCGGCGGTGCGAGATGGAATTCGAGTTTGTCGTAGCTCTGGAATTGCTTGCCCAATTCGGCGGCAAACGAGCCATCGGTGTAGAGCCGCGCCACCTCGTACTCGTCCTTGATCGCCATCAGCTTGAACAGGTTCTTCGCGGCGGCTTCCGACACCGCGGTCGAACCAGGCACGGCCTTCGCTTCGGCGGCGCGCAAAACGGCCAGTCTTTCGGAGTAGCGCTTGCCATAGGCGGCGTTCTGATAGGCGGTCAGGAAGGCGGCGCGGCGGCCAATGATGTCGTCCAGCGTCTCGGCAACCGTCCCAGGCTGACCGGGCTTTCCAGCGACGGTTGGGCCCGGCTGGGCGACAAGGCCGCGCACGAAGTCCGGTTGATGGGCGGCACGACGGCCCCAGCGGAAGGCGGCAATGTTCATCGCCACGGCTTCGCCATTGAGCTCGATCGCCTTCTCGACCGCTTCGGCGGACAGCGGCAAGCCGCCGTGCTGGAAGGCAAAGCCCAGCATGAACATGTTGGCGCCGAGCGAGTTGCCGAACAGTGCCGTGGCTGTGCGGGTGGCGTCGAAGAAATGCGCCTTGTCGTCCCCGGCAGCGGTGCGGATCGCTTTCTTCAGCCGCTCTATCGGCAACGAGAAATCAGCCGAACGGGCAAATTCACCGGGCATGATCTCGGCGGTGTTTGCGAGGAAGATAGTGTGGTCCTCGCGCACCGCGGTCAGCACCTTCTTGGCGCCCGACACGACGAGATCGCAGCCAAGCACGAGATCGGCCTTACCGGCCGAGACGCGGATGGCATGGATGTCGTCCGGAGTGCGGGCAATGCGGACATGCGTGAACACCGAACCGCCCTTCTGGGCGAGGCCGGCCATGTCGATCATCCCGCAGCCCTTGTCCTCGAGATGGGCGGCCATGCCGAGCACCGCACCGACCGTGACGACGCCGGTGCCGCCGACACCGTCGATGATCGCCGCCCAGCCCTGTTCGCCAAGCGGGAATTCGGCGGGCGTCGGTACGCCGTCGAGCGGGTTGGCCTTGCCGGCAAGGCCTTCGGCCTTGCGGATCTTGGCGCCGTGCACGGTGACGAAGGACGGGCAGAAGCCGTTGACGCAGGAGAAATCCTTGTTGCAGCTCGACTGGTCGATCCTGCGCTTGCGGCCGAATTCCGTCTCGACCGGCTGGATTGAGACGCAGTTCGACTGCACGCCGCAATCGCCGCAACCTTCACAGACCAGTTCGTTGATGAAGACGCGCTTGTCGGGATCGGGAAAGGTGCCGCGCTTGCGGCGGCGGCGTTTTTCGGCGGCGCAGGTCTGGTCGTAGAGCAGCACCGAGACGCCCTTGACGTCCCGCAGTTCGCGCTGGACCAGATCGAGGTCATCGCGGTGATGGATGGTGGCGCCGGCCGGGAATTCGACCTTCCCGGCATATTTGTCGGGCTCATCGGTGACGACGGCGATGCGGGCGACGCCCTCGGCCCGCACCTGCCTGGCGATCATGTCGACGGTCAGGCCACCTTCGTGCGGCTGGCCGCCGGTCATGGCGACGGCATCGTTGTAGAGGATCTTGTAGGTGATGTTGGCGTCGGTCGACAGCGCGAAGCGGATCGCCAGCGTGCCGGAATGATTGTAGGTGCCGTCGCCGAGATTCTGGAAGATGTGCTCGCGCTTGGAGAACGGCGCCTGGCCGACCCATTGCGCGCCCTCGCCGCCCATCGCCGTGAACCCGAGCGTGTTGCGGTCCATCCACAGCGCCATGAAGTGGCAACCGATGCCGGCTGCAGCGATCGAGCCGTCCGGCACCTTGGTGGACGAATTGTGCGGGCAACCGGAACAGAAGAATGGCGTGCGCGAGCCGATGTCGGTGGCGTCGGCGAGCATTGCCTGGAACTGGCGCAGCTTGGCCACTCGGGCCGAGATTTCCTCGGACGGACCGATGGTCCTGACGATCCTCTCGCCAAGCGCGATGGCGATCTCGTTGGGGTCGAGCGCGCCCTTGGCCGGGAACAGCCAGTCGCCGCGCTCGTCCTTCTTGCCGATAATGACCGGCTGCGTGGCGGTACCGTAAAGGCTCTCGCGCAGCTGCACCTCAATCAGCGAGCGCTTCTCCTCGACGACGATGATGGTGTCGAGACCGCGGGCGAAGTCGGCGATATGATGCAGGTCGAGCGGCCAAGGGCAGCCGACCTTGAACAGCCGCACGCCGATGCGGTTGGCGGCCGCCTCGTCGATGCCGATGTCCTCAAGCGCCTGGCGAACGTCGAGATAGCTCTTGCCCAGCGTGATGATGCCAATCTTCGGGTTGCGGCCGCCCGAATAGACGATGCGGTTCAGCCCGTTGGCATGGATGAAGGCGGAAGCCGCGGCACGCTTATGCTCATGCAGCCGCTCCTCCTGGCCGAGCATGTCGATCTCGTGGCGGATGTTGAGACCACCGGGCGGCATGTCGAAATCCGGCACGACGATGTTCAGCCGCTCGAGCGAGGCATCGACCGAGGCTGTCGATTCGATGTTGTCCTTGACGCATTTGATCGCCGCCCAGGTGCCGGCAAAGCGCGACATGGCAAAGCCGTAGAGCCCGTAATCGATGATCTCCTGGACGCCGGCCGGGTTGAGGATCGGAACCATCGTGTCGACGAACAGGAATTCGGTGGCATGCGCGTTGGTCGACGATTCGGCCATATGGTCGTCGCCCATCAAGGCGAGCACCCCGCCATGTTTCGACGATCCGGCGAGATTGGCATGGCGGAACACATCGCCGGAGCGATCGACGCCCGGCCCCTTGCCGTACCAGACCGAAAAGACGCCGTCATGGGTGCCCTCGCCCAGCAGTTCCGTCTGCTGCGCGCCCCAGCAAGCGGTGGCGGCCAGCTCCTCGTTGAGGCCTGGCTGGAAGACGATGTCGGCCTGGGCGAGCTGCTTCTTGGCCTTCCACAGCTGCATGTCGAGGCCGCCGAGCGGCGAACCGCGATAGCCGGAGACAAAGCCGGCCGTATTTAGGCTGGCGCGGCGGTCACGCTCGCGCTGCATCAGAAGCATGCGGATGACCGCCTGCGCGCCGGACAGGAAGATGCGCTCCTTTGCGAGATCGAACTTGTCGTCGAGCGCGACGTCATGCAGCGTCATCAGGAATTTCCTCTGCGGAGGCCGCACGGGGGCAGGCAGCCAACGTCGGGGTCGGATGACGCATCCTTTCTTCCCTTGCAAGGCAGGTCAAACAAAATCGCAGGTGCCAGGCAACGCGCGACGAACAGTCCCTGGCCATCTTGAATCCGGCACGAAACCGATCCGCGGGCGTTTCCGGCGCACGAAAATTTCAGCAGCGATCAGGGCTGGAAGCGACGCGTCAGCTGCCCTTCGAGCAATCCGGCTTCGGCTCGCCCGGCAGCTTGCCGTCGGGATGGCCGGCGAGATCGGGATTGGCGGTATAGAGCTGGTCGATGACCAAAGGCCGGTCGGGCAGCACTGACTGGTCTTCGGTCGACATCAACGTGGTGTCGATCTTCTGCAGGACCGCGCCGTCGGTCCCCTTGATGCTGATGGCAATCGCATAGGGCTTGTTCTTGACGACGCAGGTCAGCGCCGGGCTCTCCAGGGTCACCTTGTTAAGCTTCGGCCACACTTTCTGCTCAACCACCAATGGCGCGCCGCCGGCGGGATCCTGGAAACTGGCGACCGCCATCTGACCCTCTGCCATCGGCTTCAGCGGCCGCAGCGTCACCACATAGGTCGCCCTGGCGAAGCGGTAGTTGAAGACGAATATCTTGCCGGAAATCTCGAACAGCTTGCCTTGGTCATCGCCGGTATCGCGGCAGGCGCCGAGCGCGACGGAGGCAACGAGTACCGCGCCGACAATGATCGAACGGGAAAACGCTCTAAGCATCCTTGACCTCATTGGCTGCCATGCGGCGGCGACGATAGTGACGACTTGCCTTCTGCCTGTTGCCGCACACCGCCATGTCGCACCAGAGCCGGCTGGAATTGCGGCTCCTGTCGACGAACAGCCAGGTGCAATTGGGACAGATCCTGAGCCTTGCGGCGGTATCGTCGCGCAGCAGCGAGAGCGCCGAAACCGCCAGCGCCGTCTCGAAGGCGAGCGGCGTCACCGGATCGCCGAACGGCCTTCCCGGCGCACCGATCTCGGTCGTGCTGTCGGCCAGGCCATCGGCGCAGGCTCTGAGGAATCCCGGTAGATCGGAGGCAGCAACCGAGCCCTTCGACACCGCACCGCGAAACAGCCGGTCCGTCGCCTCGCGGATCGACAGCACGACAGGTGCAATCGTCTCCGGTAACGGTGCTGCCAGCGGCCTGCCACCAAGCTCGGCTGCGCGAAAGCGGCTCGCCGCATCGGCGAAGCGGGCAATCTCGGCCGGATCATCGAAGCGGTCGAAGGACCTCTGCGGATCGCCGCGCAGCACGACGGTGTTCGCCGTGTCGAGCGCAAGCAGGCCGCCGGTGAAGCGGTGCGGAGTCCAGGATACCGTCATGCCGGAAATCTAACCGATAAATCGCATTTGACAAGTTAGATTCAGCGATGCAACTTCTCTATTAGGCGCGGTCTCCGCAGCCTTGTTTTGAGCATGTCGTTGTCCCAAAACCGCTTCGCACTTTTGGGCGACATGCCTCGAGGTTTTTGCATGCTCTACTTTTTCCAACAGGTGCTGAACGGACTGCATTCGGGCGCGCTCTATGCGCTGCTCGCCTTCGGCTATGTGCTGACCAACGGCATCCTGCACCGCACCAACCTCGCCTATGGTGCGCTGTTCGCCTTTTGCGGCCAGATGATGATCCTCACCGCGGCCTTCGGCTATCAGGTGCTGTGGCTGACACTGCTTGCGGCGGTGGCGCTCGGCGTCGTCACGGCATTCCTCTATGCCGCGCTGCTCAGCCACGTCTTGTCGCGCAGCGTCTTCGAACCGTTGGCCGACCGTACACCCAACGCGATCGTGGTGACGACGCTGGGCATATTACTGGTCCTGTCGGAAGCAAGCCGCATCGCCGCTGATACACACGACCTATGGCTGCCGCCTATGCTGGCGCAGCCCATCGTTTTCGCGCAGGGCGCGACCTTCAAGGCGACGCTGACACTCATCCAGCTCATCGATTGCGCGGTGGTGCTGGCGGCAATCGCGCTTGCCAGTTGGGCATTTGCCCGTTCGAGCTTCGGCCGGCGCTGGCGCGCCGTCTCCGACGATCCCAGGGCAGCGGCGATGTGCGGCGTCGACGTGCGCGCGGTGTTCCGGCGTGCGGTACTGTTCGGCGGTTTCTGCGCCGCTCTGGCCGGCGTCATGGCCGGCCTCTATTACGGCAATGTCAGCTTCGGCTCCGGCCTCGTCTACGGACTGAAAATCCTGTTCGTGACGGCGGTCGGCGGCTATCTCTCGCCGCCGCGGGCGGCTCTGGGCGCGGCGGCTTTCGGCATGGCCGAATCGCTGTGGGCCGGCTACTTCCCGGTCGAATGGCGCGATGCGTGGATGTATCTCTTCCTGGTCGCGATCCTAGTGCTGATCGGCGCCGGCCGCGACACCGGCAAGATCGCCTGAACCGCATCAGACTTTGGTTGCATGACGCGGGGGCAGAGAGCCAGTATCCGCCCAGCTCTTCGGTGCAATGATATTTTGCCGCCGCTATCCTTGTTGACCCGTCAGTCCACGCGCGGCATACCGTTGGACCACGCGGCGTGACGGACAAGAAGGGGAAGCCGGCACGCCTCCGGTACAAGGGAGGAATGCATGGCAGAGCTGCTCGCTCTATCCAGAACCATTGATCGCGCGAACGAATTCATCGGCAAATGGGTGTCGTGGCTGATCCTGCTGGCGATCCTGGTGAGCGCCGCCAATGCCATCATCCGCAAGGTGTTCGACATATCCTCGAACGCCTGGCTCGAACTGCAGTGGTATCTGTTCGGCGCCGCCTTCATGCTGGCCGCCGCGTATACGCTGAGGCAGAACGAACATATCCGCATCGACATCGTCTACGGCCTGTTCACGCGCCGTGTGCAGCACTGGATCGACCTGCTTGGTCATATCCTCTTCCTGATGCCGTTCGTGACGCTGATGGTGATCTATTTCGTTCCCTATGTGTCACTCTCGTTTCGCAGCGGCGAGATGTCCAACAATTCCGGCGGGCTGATCATCTGGCCGGCCAAAGCCATCCTGCTGGTCGGCTTCTTCCTGCTCGCGCTCCAGGGCATATCCGAGATCATCAAGAAGATGGCCATCATGCGCGGCGACATGGACGATCCCAATCCATTCATATCGGTGCATGAGCAGGCCGAGCTCGAAGCCAAGGCACTGGCTGACGAGGTGCGCTCGTGATGGAGTTCATCGCCCAGAACATGGCGCCCATCATGTTCGCTTCGCTGATCATCTTCCTGCTGATCGGCTACCCCGTCGCCTTTTCGCTGGCCGCGAACGGCTTGATGTTCTTCTTCATAGGCGTGCTCCTCTCGCCCTATTCCGGTGGCTCGATCAACCTCGCCTGGCCGCTTTTGCACGCACTGCCGGACAATTTCTACGGCAGCCGGGTAATGTCGAACGACACGTTGCTGGCCATTCCGTTCTTCACCTTCATGGGCATTGTGCTTGAACGATCGGGCATGGCAGAGGATCTGCTCGACACGATCGGCCAGCTCTTCGGGCCGATCCGCGGCGGCCTCGCCTATGCGGTGATCTTTGTCGGCGCACTTTTGGCGGCGACCACTGGCGTGGTAGCCGCTTCCGTCATCGCCATGGGCCTGATCTCGCTGCCGATCATGCTGCGTTACGGCTATGACCGGCGCGTGGCGGCCGGCGTCATCGCGGCGTCTGGCACGCTCGCCCAGATCATCCCGCCCTCGCTGGTGCTGATCGTGCTTGCCGACCAGCTCGGCCGCTCGGTCGGCGACATGTATGCCGGCGCGCTGATCCCGGGCCTCGTGCTCACCGGGCTGTATATGTCCTACATCCTGATCATGTCCTTCATCCGGCCGAATTCGATGCCGGCGCTGCCGCTCGAGGCCCGCAAGCTCGGCCATGGCGTGATGTCCTTGCTGGTGGCGTTGGCGGTCACATCAGCGGTTTCCTATGCGGCGTATCGTTATCTCGCGCCGGCGCATGGCGACAATGCCGACATTCTCGGCGCCACTGCCGGGGTGCTCTTCATCTACATTGTGGCCATTGCCGACAAAGGCCTGAACTTCAACATGATGTCGAGGCTCGCGCAGCAGGTGATCATCGTGCTGATCCCGCCGCTGGCGCTGATCTTCCTGGTGCTGGGTACCATCTTCCTCGGCATCGCCACCCCGACGGAGGGCGGCGCCATGGGCTCCGTCGGCGCCTTGATCATGGCGGCGGCAAAGGGCCGGCTGTCGCTGGACGTGGTCAAGCAGGCGCTGACCTCGACGACGCGGCTGTCGTCCTTCGTGCTGTTCATCCTGATCGGCGCGCGAGTGTTCTCGCTGACCTTCTACGGCGTCAACGGCCACATCTGGGTCGAACACCTGCTGACATCGCTGCCGGGCGGCGAGGTCGGCTTCCTGATCGGCGTCAATATGCTCGTCTTCTTCCTCGCCTTCTTCCTCGATTTCTTCGAGCTCGCCTTCATCATCGTGCCGCTGCTGGCGCCGGCCGCCGACAAGCTCGGGATCGACCTGATCTGGTTCGGCGTGCTTCTGGGCGTCAACATGCAGACCAGTTTCATGCATCCGCCTTTCGGCTTCGCGCTGTTCTATTTGCGCTCGGTCGCCGCCCGAGTGCCCTATCTCGACCGCCTCACCGGCAAGCAGATCGCGCCGGTGACCACCGGGCAGATATATTGGGGCGCGGTGCCCTTCGTCTGCATACAGGTGATCATGATCGGGCTGACCATCACTTTCCCGCAAATGGTGATGCATTACAAAGGCACCGTTGTGGATCCCGGCACGATCGACTACAAGGTACCGGAGGCCCCCAGCCTGTCGCCGCTCGGTACACAGCCGGGTGGTACGGCACCGGCCGCTCCCGCTGCCCCCGATCTGTCGCAACCGCCGAGCTTCGGCGAGGCGCCGCCGGCCCAACCGGCAGCACCGCAGCCGGATCTGTCGCAACCGCCAAGCTTCAACTGAGACCGCCATGGCGACTGTGATGAAGGCGGTTCGGCTGGAGGCGGTGGGTAGCATCGCGCTGCGCGAAGTCGACAAGCCTGACATCGGGCCGGACGACCTTCTGGTGCGCATCGAAGCCTGCGGCGTCTGCGGTACCGACCGGCATCTGTTTCACGGCGAATTTCCGTGCACGCCGCCGGTGACGCCCGGCCATGAATTCTCCGGCATCGTCGAGGCGATCGGCAAATCCGTATCCGGCTTTGCCGTCGGCGATCGCGTCACCGGCGACCCCAACATCGCCTGTGGGCGTTGTGCGCATTGTCATGCCGGGCGGGTCAACCTGTGCAGCAATCTGCGGGCCATCGGCATCCATCGCGACGGCGGCTTTGCCGAATATCTTGCCTTGCCGCAGAAGCAGGCTTTTGTCCTGCCCGCGGGCCTGGATCCCATGCACGGTGCGTTCTGCGAGCCGCTCGGCTGTTGCCTGCATGGCGTGGACCTTGCCGCGATCAGACCAGGCAGCTCGGCGGTCGTGCTTGGCGGCGGCGTGATCGGCCTGCTCACGGTGCAGCTAGCAAGACTGGCGGGAGCCACGACCGTCATCCTGTCGACCAGGCAAGCCTCGCGGCGCGCGCTCGCCGAAGATCTCGGCGCCACAGCGACGGTCGATCCGAGCGCTACGGATGTCATCGATGCCATCGCCGGGCCAGCGGGCCTCGTGCCAGGTGGCGTCGACGTCGTCTTCGAATGCGCGGGCGTGCGAGAGACCGTCGAGCAGTCAATGCGCATGGCCCGCGCCGGTGGTACCGTCGTCATCGTCGGCGTGACACCGCAAGGCATGAAAGCGGAGTTCGAGCCCTTCGACCTGTTGTTCCGGGAACTGAAGGTGCTCGGTTCCTTCCTCAATCCCTACACTCATCGCCGCGCCGCCGAACTCATCGCTTCCGGTACGATCGAGATCGACAGGCTGATCTCCAGGCAGGTGGCGCTCGAGGACGCGGCTGCGGTGATTGCCAATCCGCAAGCGCCCGGCGAGGTCAAGGTGCTGGTGGTGCCCCGCCGAAGCTGAGTGGCTACCCGCCCCAGATTGTTAGTTACAAGCGTCTGCGCCGCCCATCGCCCTGCCGGGCACTTCTCCCCGTACGGGGAGAAGGATGCTTTCATCGCCGATTTCGCCAATGACCCGCGTTGCAGTGGCGCGGCGGCCGCTGCCAGTTCTCCCCGTCACCATACGGGGAGAAGGTGCCGGCAGGCGGATGAGGGGCGGCGCAGACTTTAGCCGGCGCAAGCCCGAGGTCTCTCAGATGGCGCTACAGCTTGCCGTTGCGCTGCTGGACCATCATGAAGGTGTCGTAATTGTATTCGGCCACCTGCGCCCAGAGATAATGCTCCTTGCGGAAGCCCTTGATCGATTCCCAGATCTTCTTGAACGGGGCGTTGGAGGCTTCCATTTCGGCATAGACCTCGTTGGCCTTTTCGAAACAGGCGACCATGATCTCCTGGCTGAACGGGCGCAGTTTCGCGCCGCCGGCCACCAGCCGCTTCACCGCCGCAGGGTTCAGATAATCGTACTTCTGCAGCATGTTGGCGTCGGCGGCTTGTGCCGCGGTGCGCAACAGCGATTTGTAAGTCGGCGAAAGCTCGTCGTATTTCGCCTTGTTGAACATCAGGTGGACGGTCGGGCCACCTTCCCACCAGCCGGGATAGTAGTAGTAGGGCGCGACCTTGTAGAAGCCGAGCTTCTCGTCGTCATAGGGGCCGACCCATTCGGCGGCGTCGATGGTGCCTTTTTCCAGCGCCGGATAGATATCGCCGCCGGCGATCTGCTGCGGCACGACGCCGAGCTTCTGCACCACCTTGCCGGCAAAACCGCCGATGCGCATCTTGAGGCCGGAAAGGTCGGCCACCGTGTTGATTTCTTTGCGGAACCAGCCGCCCATCTGCACGCCGGTGTTGCCGCCCGGCAGGCCGAAAAGGCCCTGCGTGGCGAGAAACTCGTTGAACAGGTCGATGCCGCCGCCATGATAGTGCCAGGCATTCATACCGCGTGCGTTGAGCGAGAAGGGAACCGCCGCACCGAGCGCCCATGTCGGGTCCTTGCCCCAGTAATAATATGCCACCGTGTGGCAGGCTTCGACCGTGCCGGCCGTGGTGGCGTCGGCGGCCTGCAGGCCTGGCACGAGTTCACCTGCGGCGAAGACCTGGATCTGGAAGTTGCCGTCGGTGGCCTCCGACAGCATCTTCGAGAACACCTCGGCGCCGCCATAAATGGTGTCGAGCGACTTCGGGAAGGACGATGCCAGCCGCCACGTCACCTTGGGATTGGACTGGGCTATTGCAGGCGCCGCCAGCGTGGCCGCTGCCGCTGCGGCACCGACGCCGGTGACACCGGCCTTGCGAATGAATGAACGACGATCCATGAAGTTCCTCCCTTTTGGATCAACAGACCGACGTTCGGGGATATCCTCGATTCCCATATCGGTTCGCTCGAAACAATACACAGGCAAGAAGTCGAGTCCAGCATGCCAGCCCGATTTGACGGCGAAGCCCAGCTGCCCTGCAACTATAGTCTAACGGGCCGTTCCGTGGCCCATGCGACATGCTGAAACTTGTCATGGAAAAATATCCAGGGATCGCCTATTTTAGAGGCAGTACATCCCTTGCCCAGCTGGAAAACAGAGCCAAAAATGCATCAGCCGCTCGTCGCCATATCGACCGACGTCCGTCAGTTCGACAACTACACCTGGCATGCCGCCCCACAGCAATATCTGGAAGCGGCGATCACCGGCGCCGGCGTGTTCCCGCTGCTGGTGCCGTCGTTCGGCGACCGGCTCGACTTCGACGAACTTCTGTCGTCGGTCGACGGCGTCATGGTCACCGGCTCGAAATCCAATGTGCATCCCTCGCTTTATGGCGGCGATGCCAGCGAAGCCAACGGCCCCTATGATCCGGCGCGCGACGCCACGACGCTGCCGCTGATCCGCCGGGCGATCGAGCGCGGCGTGCCACTGCTCGCCATCTGCCGCGGCATCCAGGAGATGAACGTGGCGCTGGGCGGCACGCTGGGCACCGAGATTCAGGAGCGCGAGGGTTCGCTCGACCACCGCGCGCCGGTGAGCGACAAGCAGGACGAACGCTTCGCCATCCACCAGACGATTTCGATCAAGCCAGGCAGCTGCCTGGCCGGCGTGTTCGGTGCCGGCGACATCAAGGTCAATTCGTTGCACCGCCAGGCGATTGACCGGCTCGGCCCGAAGCTGCAGATCGAGGCGGTCGCCAACGACGGCACGGTCGAGGCGGTTTCGGTGCGCGACTCGCGCGCCTTCGCCGTCGGCGTGCAATGGCATCCGGAATATTGGGTCAAGTCGGACAGCAACTCAGTGAAGATTTTCCGCGCCTTCGGCGATGCCGTGCGGTTGCATGCGGCGGCGAAAGCCGGAGCGCGAGCCGCAGCGGAATAATCAGTCGCCGGATTCCGAACCACCGGCGGCCGCCAGTGACAGAAGTGGCGCCGCCTGGGCATAGGATTCATAGCCGTCGCCGTCCGCAACAGCGAAGGTGACGATCGGATCGATGCCATTGGCGCTGAAGGCAACCGAGCCGTCGTTTTGCTCACGCCAGAACTTCGCCTGTTCTATACCCGGCAGGAGACGACGGCATTTCGGAGCAACGGTGAGCAGGGACAGGCCGTCCGAAATTTCGGCCCCGCGGCTGACTGCACAGGCCGCCTCATCGCCATTGGCGACCAGCCTGTAGCTGTTGGAAGGCGCGACCTCGTCGGCGGCACTTTCACTGCTGCCGCCATGAAACAACTGAACGCCGCCAAACAGCGCTGCGGCAGCGATCAATGCGGAAAGTGCTTTCATCATTCTTCATCCACGTACACGGACAGGTTGAACAATGATTCCAAAGGGTTAAGCTGACGTTAATAAATGTGGCGGCCACCGATCAGTTTCTAGCCCTCACATTCGCCGTCTCCGGCACCGGTGTCAGCGGCCGGCGCTCGGTGAACCAGGACACCAGATTGTCGACGCACAGATCCGCCATGGCGCGGCGCGTGTGGTCCGAAGCCGAACCGACATGAGGCAACAACGAGGTGTTGGGCGCGTCGAGCAACGCCTTGGGCACGTTCGGTTCGTCGGCAAAGACATCGAGGCCGGCAGCGGCGATGGTGCCGGTGGCAAGTGCTGCCGCAAGCGCCGTCTCATCGACAGTGCTGCCGCGGCCGATGTTGACGAAGACCCCGTTGGCGCCGAGCGCCGACAGGACTTCGGCATTGACCGCCTTCTCCGTCGAGGCGCCGCCTGGCGCAACCGAAATCAGGGTATCGACGGCTTCGGCAAGCCCTTTCAGCGTCGGGTGATACTGATAGGAAAGGCCTTCGACATGGCGCCGATTGTGGTAGGCGACCGGCAAGCCAAAGGCTTCCAGACGTCGGGCGATGGCCTGCCCGATGCGGCCCATGCCAAAGATACCGACCTTTCGCCCGCGCAAGGTCAGCCGGCTCAAAGGATAGTTGCCCTTGCGCAGCCAGTTGCCGTCACGCAGCCAGGTTTCGGCACGCGGCAGGTCGCGGATGGTGTTGATCAGCAGCCCGATGGCGGTGTCGGCGACCTCCTCGGTCAACACGTCAGGCGTGTTGGTGACCATGATGTTCTTCGCCGCCGCATGGCCTACATCGACCGAATCATAGCCGACGCCGAAGGAAGCGATGAGTTCGAGATTGGGCAGCGCATCCATCATTGCCGCGTTGATGCCGGCAAATGAAGCGATGCCACGCACGTTGCTGCGCATCTCGTCGGTGACCAGGGACGGATCGGCGCGTTCGATCGGGACACGCCTGAATGTGTGATCGATGCGGTCGATCGCATGATCGTTGAAATCGCCCGGCACCAGAATGGCGACGGTCTGTAACTGTTCGGCCTTGGTCATGCACGCTCCACCGGCTTGCCGGTCGACTGACGCACATGCAGTTCCGGCTTGATCAATTCCTGCGAGGGCCGCACCGTCTGCCCGTTGAGCTTGTCGAGCAGCGCGCTGGCGGCGCGGCGGCCAACCTCGCGCTGTCCGTTCCAGACGGTGGTCAACGCCGGCGTCGCGATCGCCGCCTCTTCGAGATCGTCATAGCCGGTGACGGAGATGTCGACGCCAGGCACCAGGCCGGCTCGGGCAATGCCGTTCATGAGGCCGATGGCGACAAGGTCGTTCCAGCAGCAGGCAGCCGTCGGTCTGTCCTTCAGCGCCAGGAACTGCCCGGCGGCCTCGAAACCGGCCTGCTTGGTGCGCGGGCCGGCGATGCGCCAGGATGGCCTGACTTCCAGCCCGGCCGCGTCCATGGCGTTGACATAGCCTTGGTAGCGGTCGCGGCCGGTCGAGGTCTGGTCGGTGCCGCCGATCATGGCGATACGCTTGTGGCCGAGCGAGATCAGATGATTGGTGGCGAGGCCTGTCCCATAAGAGTCGTCGCCGCGAAAGACCGGCACGTCGGCGCCCTCGACGGTGCGCGCGATCAGCACCGCCGGCAGGCCGTTCTCCTCGGCCATAACAATGTCGGAAGCCGGTGTGCCGATGGCCGGCGACATGATGACGCCGTCGGCGCCGAGCTGCAAAAGCGTGTCGATGAACGTGCGCTGCTTTTCGAGCTGATCGTAGTGGTTGGACAAGATGAAGGTCTGCCGGCTGCGGTCAAGCTCGCTTTCGATCGAGCGCAGTATCTCGGCGAAGAACGGGTTCATGATGTCGTGCACGACGACACCGACGATACCCGAACGCGAGGTGCGCAAGCTGGCGGCGCGGCGGTTGTAGATATAGCCGATGGCGCGGGCGTGTTCCTTGATGCGGTCGCGGGTGGTCCCGGCAACCAGAGGGCTGTCGCGCAGCGCCAGCGAGACCGTGGCCGTGGACACGCCGAGCGCATCCGCGATCGTCGAAAGCTTGATTTTCTGTGCCAGCGACTTGCGCTCCCCGAACGACCTGAATGCAAACCTAAACTGTTTAAAGGCGGCGTTATGCCACCGATCGGGGGCAAATCAAAGTTTTTTTGCCAGCGCTTCCGCCTCGACATCCGAGGCCGCACGGCTCTGCAGCCGAAGCCGGTGCTCGCGGTGGACGATGTAGAGGCCGCTGGCGACGATGATGGCGGCGCCAACCAGTGTCCAGCGGTCGGGAAACTGTTTGAAGACGATCCAGCCGGAAATGATCATCCACACCATCTGCGAATAGGGATAGGGCGCCAACGCCGTGGTCGTCGCCAGCCGGTAGGCCTGGACCAGCAGCCAGTGGCCAACGCCGCCGAACACGCCGAGCAAGAGCAGCACGAACCAGTGCCAGCCGTCATGCGGCAGCGAAAACGAAAACGGCAACAAGGGCAACAGCAGCAGCGCCGGTGCCAGCGCCGAGAACAGGATCAGGCTCTCCGACGTCTCGGTCGCCGACATGCGGCGGGTCATGATGACGTAGAAGCAGTTCGACAGCATCGAGCCGAGCGCGAAGAGATGTCCGATGCCGAAAACCCCGACGCCTGGCCGCGTGATGATGAGAACCCCGGCGAAGGCCGCCAGGATCGCCAGCCAGCGGCGCCAGCCCGCCCACTCGCCAAGCAGCGGACCGGCCATTGCCGTGATCACCATCGGCCCGAAGAAATAGATCGAGGTGGTCTCGGCCAGCTGCAGGGATCTGAGCGCCAGGACGTTGAATATGGTCGAGCCGAACAGGAACAGGCCGCGCAGGACATGCGCCGGCAGGTTGCCCGGGCGAAACCGCGCCGGCTCGCGCCAGCCGCGCAGCAGCGCGCCGACCAGCACCACATGCACGGCAAAGCGCACCCAGGCGACGATCAGCACCGAGACACCGGCGAGGACGAGATATTTGCTGCTGGTGTCAAGGAACGTGAAGAAGACATAGGTGGAAAGCATGCACAGGATCGCCACCGGCGGCGTCGCGCTTTCTAGATGTCTTTGGGGAGCACTCACTTGCAGGCCGGGTGGGAGCTGGGCTGAAATCCACCTTTGCGGGAAATGTCGCCTGCCGGCAAGCCAATTGTCGGCTGTCGCGACCCGAAAGCCGGCTGGCACAACAAGAGCCGCCGGCAGGCGTAGTGTCTGAAGGGCTAGGCATGCATGCGGGCGCCCTTGGTGATCTTGTCGACCAGCTTCTTGTCGGCGCGAAACGCGATGCCGACCACCTTGGCGTCTTCAGGCGCGAATTCGGCGAAGACGGCTCGGTTGGCCGCGTCAAAGCCGGTCGAAAACATCTCCTCGACATAGAGCGAACTCGTCACGCCGCGCTCCAGGGTACGCCGGTGGATCGTAGCCAGCGTCGCCTGGTCCGCGGACAGCACGATGACCGGCTGGATCGACAGCGGATTGTAGAGATTGCCGACGCGGTCGCGATAGGGCTCGCCGATGATGTCCGGAAACTGCGCGACGATGCCGCTGGTTAGAAAGGCCGTGACGTTGAGTTTTTGCCAGACCGGCAGATCTTCCCGCAGTACGATTGCAAATTTCGTGTCGAACATGAGACATTGACCATTCGAAGTTGCACCTCAATGCGAGGCTGAAGGAGACGATGTCGCACGATCTAGACAGCCAGGCCTTTAGGGGTCTTGGACGTTTGTGCGTCGATGCGGCGGAAAACTGCATCATCTCCGCTCCCGACCCCGCCGGCATGGAGCGCATCGAGGCGCGCTTCCATGGCAGCGCCTTCGACCTGCATCGCCACGACACCTATGCGATCGGGGTGACGCTGCACGGAGTGCAGACATTTCGCTATCTCGGTGCGGCGCGCCACAGCCTGCGCGACCAGATCATCGTGCTGCATCCCGACGAGTTGCATGACGGCGGCGCCGGCACCGAGGACGGCCTGCGCTACCGGATGCTCTATCTGGAGCCGTCACTGATGCTCGACTGCCTTGGCGGCGTGTCGCTGCCATTTGTCAGGGATGGCGTGGTGACGGACGCCACGTTCTGCGCAACGCTGCTTTCGGCGCTGGGGCCGTTGGAGCAGGAACTCGACGAGTTGTTCGTCGACGACTTCCTCGTGCAGTTGATGCAAAGCTTGACCAGGCATGCCGGCCAGCCGGCGAAACCGATGGCCAGGACGGCGTGGCGAGCGGCTGCGCTGGCGCGCGACTATCTGACGGAAAACATGACCCGGCCGGTGCGTTCGGGCGAACTGGAAGCGATAACCGGCCTCGACCGCTATGCCCTGTCACGGCATTTCCGCGCCGCCTTCTCGACCAGCCCGCATCGCTTCCTGGTGATGCGCCGGCTTCAGAGCGCGCGGCGGATGATCGCCGCCGGCGAGCCACTGGCGCAGATCGCGGTCGAAGCCGGCTTCAGCGACCAGAGCCATTTTATCAGGCAGTTCAAGAAGGCGTTCGGCATGACGCCGGGGCGTTGGTCGTCGCTGATCCATGGATCCGCCGCAACGGCGGCCTGATCGCCTGCCGCCCGATGCGTCGATTAGTCGTCCGTCTCGGCGTCGTCATCGATCAACGCCAGCTCTTCGTTCGAGAGGTTGGCCTCGATGCGGGCGAGCAGCTTGAACAGTGCCTTCTGGTCCTTCTTGTCGAGGCCTTTCAGCGCCTGTTTTTCAGTCTTCTTCACCGATTTCTCGATGGCGTGAATGATGTCGCGACCGGCGTCGGTGAGGAAGATATGCGCTTGGCGGGCATCGGCCTCCGAGGCGCGCTTCTCCAGGAAACCCTGGGCCTGCAGCCGGTTAATGGTCTTGGTGATGGTTGGCGGGCGCACGCCGAGGCGTCCGGCCAGATTGCCAGGCGTCTGGCCGTCTTCACGGTCGAGCGACAGCATGATCTGATCCTGGCCGGCATAGAAGCCGTGCGCCAGAAGCCTTGCCGCCAGCGCGGTTCTTGCCAGCCTTGCCGCCGAATGCAGCCGGCTCATTGTCGCAGTCTTGTCCGCCTTGGCCATGGTCATCCCTCTTCGGCCGTACCGGTGCGGGCAGCATAGAGGCAGCCGGCCGGTTGGCAATCGACGATCAAAAAGATTCCGGCGCTTCAAACAGCTTTGCCGGCAAGCATTGTGGTGTCCGCCGTGGCTAATGCCAGATGTTTATTTCAGTTAGATGACAAACGAGTTTTCACGGCCGGAGTTTTGGTTGCGAATAGGGTGCGTGAGGGAATGCCGCTCAGCCGGGCTTCATCGCGACGATCATCAGCGCCTGATAGGCATCCTCCACCTCGCGCAGTGCGGCCTGCGACAGCGGTCCGGCCTGCCTGGCGATGCCGTCACTAGCGTTCGAGGTGTCGCGCTTGCCGGGCCGGTCATTGTAGGGCGCGACCGTGGTGAAGATCTGCTCGCTCAGACTGTCGGGGAAAAACAACTGGCCGGTCATCACCGAACTGTCGTCGGGGAAGACCTTGAAATGGATATGGGTGGTGCGGCCGCGATACCAGCCGGGATAGATGGTGGCGAAGGAAACGATGCCGCTTGCATCGGTCTTCTGCCAGCCGCGCAGGAAGGTCTGGCCCGACGTGTCGACGTCCCTGCCGTCACCTTGCCCCGGATAGCCGGAATAGGCACCTTGCGCGTCGCAATGCCAGATATCGACGCGAGCGCCGGCAAGCGGGCGGCAGGCCGCGTCGACGACCTGCAGCCGGACAGCAAGGGCAATGCCCTTCTTGCCTTCGGTGACATCGGCACGTTCGAGTTTCGGGTCGAAATAGAACGGCCCCTCGGTCACTTCAGGCGTAATGGCGCAGACGCCGGCGCCGATTTCGAACAGGGCCAGTCCGGCATAGGGCGAGGCCTGGGTCGCCGACGACTGGGCCATTGCGGCGGCAGGCAGGAAGGCACCACCGCCGGCGGTGACCGCGATCAAACCGAGCGCCTGGCGCCGGCTGTACGATGAGGAGGATGGCTTGCCGGACATATCATGCCTCTCGAATTGGCCTCCCGCGTCGTGATCTAATCCGTCATAGCAGCTCTCGCCAATGAAAATCCGGTAATGTCGGCAAGCCGGTTTGGCCCATCGGTTTGCCCCGTGCAAAAGCCCGGCACACATCCTATATGGAACCGACAATCCGTTTCGAGGCCGTATTTCCAAGGCCCAGCACCTTCGAGGCAAGCCATGAGCGACGCACAGACGCAGATCCCCGTAACCGTTCTCACCGGCTATCTCGGCGCCGGCAAGACGACGCTGCTCAACCGCATCCTGTCGGAAAACCACGGCAAGCGCTATGCCGTCATCGTCAATGAGTTCGGCGAAATCGGCATCGACAATGATTTGATCGTGGAATCCGACGAGGAAATCTACGAGATGAACAATGGCTGCGTCTGCTGCACGGTGCGCGGTGACCTAATCCGTGTCGTCGAGGGCCTGATGCGCCGGCCCGGCCGCTTCGATGCCATCGTGGTCGAGACCACCGGGCTCGCCGATCCGGTGCCGGTGGCGCAGACCTTCTTCATGGACGACGACGTGCGCTCCAAGACCAGGCTGGACGCGGTGGTGGCGCTGGTCGACGCCAAGCACCTGCCGCTGCGGCTCAAGGATTCCAGGGAGGCCGAGGACCAGATCGCTTTCGCCGACGTCGTCGTGCTCAACAAGACCGATCTTGTCACCCCCGAAGAACTCGCCAAGGTGGAAGCGACGATCCGCGCCATCAACTCGGCGGCAAGGATCCATCGCACCACCCGTGCCGGCGTCGCACTATCGGAAGTGCTCGACCGCGGCGCCTTCGACCTGTCCAGGGCGCTGGAAAACGATCCGCATTTCCTCGAGGCGCATGACGACCATGACCACGATCATGACGATCACGATCATCATCACCACGATCATGACGGGCACGACCACCACCATCACGCGCATGCTTCCGACATCCATGACGTGACTGTGCAGTCGGTGTCGTTGCGCGGCGGCGAGATGGACCCGAAGAAATTCTTCCCGTGGATCGAGAAGATCACCCAGATGGAAGGTCCCAACATCCTGCGGCTGAAGGGCATCATCGCGCTCAAGGGCGATGATGAGCGCTATGTCATCCAAGGCGTGCACATGATCATCGAGGGCGACCATCAGCGCGCCTGGAAGGACGGCGAAAAGCACGAGAGCCGCCTGGTGTTCATCGGCCGCGAACTGGATGCCGAGCGGCTGAAGAAGAGTTTTGACGCCTGCCAGGCGTAATGGTTGTTTGGCAGGGAGGAAGTGATGCCTAGATCCGCCGATTGCAAAACTGAGCATGAAACCCAGGCCGCGATCGACGCGGCCGAGGCAGTGACGGTATCTGCTGCCGATTTCGCGCGTATCCTCGATCTGCTCGAGCGCCCGCCCAAGCCCAACGCCAAGCTACGCAAAGCGATAGCGATGTTGCCGAACACGCTGTGATGTTTCCCTCTTGGTGCGGAAGCCGATCGCAGAACAGCGCGGTCGGGTAACCTTCGATTCCACCCTTACGGTTGCCACCATGCTTGCCGGAGCGGGAAACGTCGAGTAAGCCGCCTCTGCAATCTCGTCCAGCGAACAAAGATAACCCATGCCCACAGTCGCCCCGCTTGATCTCGAAGGCCATTGCATCGCCGCCGTCTTCCTTGGCGACGTGCCGCATTTCGCGATGGCCGACGGCGCCGTCCATCGGCTCGACCATGGCCACAAGACAATCCAGGCCAATGACGGACTGCTCGCCGCCTTCCATGATGCGGCCAACGATCGGCTGATCACCGGCGGCGAGGATGGCAAGGTGTTTGCCGTGAAAACGGGCGGCGAGGCCACCGAACTGACCAGTGCCGGAAAGAAATGGGTCACCAGCGTTGCCGCCGGGCCACAAGGCGCCATCGCCTATGCCTCAGGCAAGACCGCCTTCGTGCGTTTCGCCGACGGCAAGACCCGGGAATTCGTCCATCCGCGTTCGGTCGAGGGGCTGGCCTTCTCGCCCAAGGGCATGCGCTTCGGCGTTGCCCGCTATAATGGCGCGACGCTGCATTTCCCGGCCGCCGAAGGCAAGCCGGTGGAACTCGAATGGGCCGGCGCTCACACCGGCATCACCTTCTCGCCCGATGGCGCCTTCCTGGTCACAACCATGCAGGAAAACGCATTGCACGGCTGGAAGCTCGCCGACGGCAAGCACATGCGCATGACCGGTTATCCCGGCAAGGTCAAAAGCCTGTCGTGGAGCGTGAAGGGCAAGTGGCTGGCGAGTTCCGGCGCGCCGGCGGCGATCGTCTGGCCATTTTCAGGCAAGGATGGCCCCATGGGCAAGGCCCCGCTGGAGCTCGGCACGCGCGGCAATGCCATGGTGACTGCTGTCGCCTGCCATCCGAGCCAGGACGTCGTCGCCGTCGGCTATGATGACGGCATGGTGATGGCGGTGCGTTTCGCCGACGCCAAGGAAGTGCTGTTGCGGCGACCGGGCAAGGGCGCCATCACCTCGATGATGTGGGACAAGGAAGAGCGCCGTGTCGCCTTCGGCAGTGCCGCCGGAGATTGCGGCGTCATCGACATCACGGCGTAAGGTGTGTTGAGATTCAGGTGATGCCGGCCTGCAAACAACGGCTTTCTGCGCTTCCGGTGCTCACGGACCCAAATGTCCGCTCCGCTCCGGTTCTCGAAAGCCATCATTTTCGGCTCGGCCTGACCTGAATCTCAACACACCTTAGTTCAGGATTTATTCGGCCCCGCAGGAGACCTTGCCGGTCAGTTCGACCGTCTTGCCGTCGTTGTCCACGTCAGCGGCATTGTCGTAGACGGCAAGCGTGTACTGCCCGTCATAAACGCCTTCGTCGCTGGTCTTGGTCAGGATCGTCAGTTCGACATAGTTGTAGGTATCTGCGAGCTGATGCTCGCGGTAGATGTTCAGCCGCAATTCCTTGCCGTCCAGCCAATACTGGGTCAGGTTGGAATCCTCGAACACCGTCTTGCGCAGATCGTCTCCGACCGGCCTCGCCTTGATCTCGAGATCGCCGCGAAAGTTGAAGGTCGGGCCGCCCATGCCTCTGGTGACGCCGGCACCGACGTCGAACGTCACCGCCTTATCGTCGACGTTGCACCAGATGCCGCCTGAAGCGAAGGCCGCGTTGGCCGACGACAGAAGCGTTGCCACACAGATGATCGTCCGCATTTTTGCTCCCCCACCTTAGTTCCCGCTCATATTGGCGCTGACTTCGGCGGCACGGTCAAGCGCCGCTGCCAAGGGCTGAGCCAATGCAGGACAGATGCGCGGCCAATTGCGGTTGCGGACACTCATTGGCTAAGAGGGATCGACCAGAGGGGTTTTCATGCGCAGCGACACTTCCAAGACGGCCATCGGCGGCATCGGCCGCGACCGCATTACCGAACTGCGCGAGACCGAAGGCGCTGCCTTCCGCAAGGCGCGGCCCAAGTCGCAAGCCAAGGCCAGCAACGGCCTGCCCGGCTTCTTCGGCGGTGTGCCGATGCACTGGATGAACGACTGGCCGACGCCGTTTCCGATCCTGGTCGACAGCGCCAGGGGTGCGACGATCACCGACATCGACGGAAACAGGCTCGACGATTTCTGCCTTGGTGATACCGGCTCGATGTTCGGCCATTCGCCGCCGCCGGTGGCGCGCGCCATCCGCCGCCAGGCCGGACGCGGCCTCACCTATATGCTGCCTTCGGAAGATGCACTCGCCATCGGGCCGCTGCTGCAGCAGTGCTTCGGCCTGCCGTTCTGGCAGATTGCGACGACGGCGACCGACGCCAACCGCTTTGCGCTGCGGGTTGCCCGTGCCGTCACTGGCCGTGAGAAGATATTGGTTTTCAACGGCTGCTATCACGGCTCTGTCGACGAGACGATGGTGCGTCTGATCGACGGCAAGCCCGTCAACCGCCCGGGGCTGGCGGGCGAGTTCCGCGACCTGACCCGCACAGCCAAGGTTGTCGAGTTCAACGACGTTGCCGCGCTGGAAGCCGCGCTTAGGGATAAGGACGTCGCTTGCGTCATTGCCGAACCGGTGCTCACAAATTCCTGCATGGTGCTGGCCGATCCCGGTTTCCACGATGCGCTGCGCAGACTGACGCGCCAGGCCGGCACGCTGCTTCTGATCGACGAGACGCATACGATCTCGACCGGCCCAGGCGGCTACACGAGGAAGTATGGTCTCAACCCGGACTTCTTCGTCCTGGGCAAGCCGATCGCCGGCGGCGTGCCGGCCAGTGTGTGGGGCATGAGCGACGACGTCGCCTCACGCTACGCGGATTACAACAGGACCAAGGAGCCGGGCTATTCCGGCATGGGCACGACGCTCTCGGCCAACCCGCTGCAGTTCGCGGCGATGCGCGCCACGCTCGAAGAGGTGATGACGCAGGAAAATTATGACCGCATGGATCATCTGGCGCGGCGGCTCGATGCCGGGCTGACCGGCGTGATCGACCGCTACCGCCTGCCCTGGCATGTTTCCCGCATCGGCGCGCGTGTCGAGTTCATTTGCGCGCCCGGTCCGCTGCGCAATGGCGCCGAGGCGGAGATCGCGCATGCACCGGAACTGGAGGCCGCCATCCATGTCGCGCTGGTCAATCGTGGCGTGCTGATCGCACCCTTCCACAACATGATGCTGATCTCGCCCGCGACGTCGGGTGCCCAGGTCAACCGGCTGATCACCGCCTTCAGCGCGGTTGCGGCGAAGCTTGCGGCATGAGACAAGCGGCGATGGACCACCCCAATGCCATGGTGACCTCACCTTCGGGCTCGACGCCCACCGAGGCGCAAGCCTTTCTCGATGCCCATCCCGAGGTCGAAGCCTTCGATATCGTGCTGACCGATGCCAATGGCGTCGGCCGCGGCAAGATCGTGCGCCGGCATGAGCTGAAAAGCATTTTTGAGGGCGGCCGCCATATGCCGATCTCGATCCTCGGCCTCGACATCACCGGCGAGGATGTACATGAGACCGGGCTGATCTGGACCACCGGCGACGGCGACCTCAGGGCATGGCCGATCCCCGGCACGCTGGTGCCGCTCTATGGCACAAATCCGCCGCGCGGCCAGTTGCTGATGGCGATGTATATGCTCGACGGCCGGCCGATGTCCTCCGACCCACGGCTGGCGCTGGCGCGGCAGGTCGAGATACTGGCGGCCAAGGGTCTCTATCCGGCCGGCGCCTTCGAGCTTGAATTTTTTCTCCTTGCCAATGAGCGCGATGCCGACGGCAAGGTGCAGCCGGCGCGCGCCGTGCTCGACGGCCGTGTCTCGGGCAAGACCGAGGTCTATTCCGTCGATCATCTGCACGGCATGGAGCCGCTGTTTTCCGACATCTATGCGGCCGCCAAGGCGCAAGGCATTCCAGCCGAGACGGTGATTTCTGAATACGCGCCCGGCCAGTACGAATTGACGCTGAACTACCGCAAGGACGTGATGCGGGCGGCCGACGACCTGGTCATGCTGAAGCGGCTGGTGCGGGCGCAGGCGCGCCGGCATGGCGTCACCGCCTGTTTCATGGCCAAGCCGATCGAGAAATATGCCGGCTCGGGCATGCATTTCCATGTCTCGCTGCAGGACAAGGCCGGCCGAAACGTCTTTGCCGAAGCCGGCGGCGAGAGCTGGTCGCTGCCGCTGCTGCAGGGGCTCGGCGGCTTGATCCAGACGATGGCGGAATCGATGCTGGTGTTTGCGCCGCACGCCAATTCCTGGCGCCGCTTCGTTTCGCAATCCTATGCACCGGTGGCGCCGACCTGGGGCGTGAACAACCGCTCGGTGGCGCTGCGCGTGCCGGCGGGCGACGCGAAGAACCGGCGCATCGAGCATCGGCCGTCCGGCGTCGACGCAAACCCCTATCTGATCGCCGCCACGGTGCTCGCCGGCATCATCAAAGGCATGGACGAAGGCCTCGATCCCGGCCCCGAAACGACCGGCAACGGCTATGAGGCAGCGGTCACGCGCACGACGATGCCGGTCGACTGGCGCGCCGCGATCGAAGCCGCGCGAGCATCCAGCTTCCTGAAGGGAGCGCTCGGCGAAGACCTGCACCGGACCTTCGTGGCGATCAAGCAGTCCGAATATCTGCGCGTGGCACGCACGGTCAGCGAACTGGATTACCACCTCTATCTGCACGAGGTGTAGGAAAGGAACCATCATCGATCTCGTTCATTTCAATATCGAAATGGACGAGGCAAGATGATGGCGCCCACAGGTCTTCAGCGTGAAGCGAAGATGCCAGCCCGGCGCGTTTCTATAGCGCGTGCGGAGCCGACAGCGGACGAGGCCAAAGCCGGCTCGATTACGGAATTGCGCGAAGCAGCGAAGAGCTGCCGCCGGTGCCCGCTCTGGCGTGACGCGACGCAGACCGTGTTCGGCGAAGGGCCGGATGATGCCCAGGTGGTCTTCGTCGGCGAACAGCCGGGTGATCAGGAGGATCTCGCCGGCAAGCCTTTTGTCGGGCCCGCAGGCAGGGTGTTCGACGCCATCCTTGATGATGCTGGGGTCGATCGTCAGAAAGTTTACGTCACCAATGCCGTCAAGCACTTCAAATTCGAACCGCGCGGCAAGCGGCGCATCCATTCCAAGCCGAACGCCGGCGAGATTCAGGCCTGCCGCTGGTGGATCGACCAGGAGTTCGACCTGATCAAGCCGAACATCGCCGTGGCACTCGGCGCGACAGCGGCGACGTCGCTGCTGGGAAAGGCTGTTCCCGTAATGAAGATGCGCGGCCAGGTGATCGAGCGCGAGGACGGTTTGCGCGTCTTTGTCACCATCCATCCCTCCTTGATCCTGCGCATTCGCGAGCCTGCGGACAAGCAAGCCGAACGAGACCGGTTCCTGGACGATATGAGAAAGGTGAAGCGGCTGATGGCTGCCTGAGATCACCTGGTGCTGGGATTATCCGACGAGGATTGCCCTGAGATCGTTGACATTCGTGCCGGTCGGACCCGGCACGAAAAGATCGCCAACCGCGTTGAAGGCCGTCCAGGCATTGTTGCCGGCCAGCATAGCCTTGGCATCGACCCCGGCTGCCCGCATGCGCGACACGGTCGAACCGTCGGCAAAGGCGCCGGCATTGTCTTCCGAACCGTCGATACCGTCGGTGTCGGCGGCCAGCGCGTGGATGCCTTCGACGCCGTTGATGCCGATGGCAAAGGCGAGCAGGAATTCCGAGTTGCGGCCGCCCTTGCCCCTGGCACGAAGTGTCACAGTGGTTTCACCGCCGGACAGGATCAGCACCGGCTTCGAAAATGGGCGGTTGCGCGTCGCCACTTCGCGGGCGATGGCCGCATGCACGCCGCCGACCTCGCGCGCTTCGCCCTCGATCGCGTCGGAGAGAATGACGGCCTCGATGCCCTGTCGTTTCGCCTCCGCAGCCGCTGCTTCGAGCGACACGCCGGCCGAGGCGATCAGATGCACCTTATTGCGCGAAAAGCGTTCATCCCCAGGGCTTGGCGCATCGGCGGACGGCGAATTGATGTGCGCCATCACCGCGACCGGTAGTTTCATGCCATAGGCTGATATCGAGGCCAGTGCGTCGCCGCGGCTGCCGGTATCCGGCACTGTCGGGCCGGAGGCGACCAGCGCCGGATTGTCGCCGGGAATGTCGGAAACGACCAGCGACACCACCCTGGCCGGCCAAGCGGCCGCTGCCAGCCTGCCGCCCTTGATGGTGGAAAGGTGCTTGCGGATGGTGTTCATCGCCGCGATGGGCGCGCCCGAGGCGAGCAACGCCTCGTTGACGGCGATCTCGTCGGCCAGCGTCAGGCTGCCGGCCGGAGACGGCAGCAGCGCCGAGCCACCACCCGAAATCAGCGCGACGACCAGATCGTCCGCTGTCAGTCCCTGGACCTTGGCGAGCAGGCGGCGCGAGGCTTCAAGCCCGGCGGCGTCCGGCACCGGATGCGCCGCCTCGATGATCTCGATGCGCTCGCAGGTCGCGCCGTAACCATAGCGGGTGACGACCAGCCCTTCGATCGGGCCTTCCCAGACCTTCTCGAACGCCGCCGCCATCTGCGCTGAGCCTTTTCCGGCGCCAATGACGATGGTGCGGCCCTTGGGCTTGGCCGGCAAATGATCCCGGATGGTTCGTTCCGGATCGGCGGCGGCGACGGCGGCGTTGAAAATCGAAGTGAGGAACGATTTGGGGTCGAGCACGGTCATTCGGCTTCCCGAGGCAATGCCAGCCCGCGCTTGTCGACGCCCAAATGATCGCACAGCGCATCGACCACCACGCCGTGATCCTGGCGCTCCGGCAGTCCGGAGACGGCTATTACGCCGATGACGCCGGCGCCCTTGACGGTCACCGGAAAACCACCGCCGGCCAGCACATAGTCCGAAATGTCGAGGCCCTCACCGATCTTGAAGGTGCGGTCAGGGCGCTGCTGTTCCAGCACCATGCGGTAGGTGCTTTTCAGGAATCGCCTGACGACATTGATCTTGCGACGCGCCCAATCGGGATTGGACGCGTTCGAGCCGGGCATTGCGGCATAGAACAGCGGCCGGTCGAAGGTCCTGATCTCGACGATAACAGGCAGGTTCTCGGCCAAAGCCCGGTTGCGGATGGCCGAGCCGATCTTGAACGCAACGGCCTCATCAAAAGCGGCGAAGACAAGAGTCTCTTCCTGTCTCTTGATCAGAGCGATGTCGTCAGCAACGGCCATTTTCTCTCTCCGAAAATCGTCACACGTCGTTTGTACGACAAGCTCCGCCCGGTCAAGCGCGCGTCGCGGCAGCCCCTCATCCGGTCGGATGAGGGGGTCTTACCCCGCGATCATGTCGCTCTTGGCGGGCCGCCCAGCGACATAAACCTCGCGGACAGTGCGGTCATCGCCCAGCGTCTGCAAGAGAAACAATTCCTGCGCCAGCGTCTCGACCGTTTCCATCCTGAGCCGCATCGCCGGCGTCGCCCTGGCATCCAGCACGACGATGTCGGCGTCGGTGCCTTCATCCAGCGTGCCTATCTTATCCGCCACAGACAGCGCCTCGGCATTGCCGCGCGTCAGCTGCCAGAAGGACTGGAACGGGTTCAACTTCTCGCCGTTCAGCGCGATCACCTTATAGCCCTCGTCCATGGTGCGCAGCATCGAATAGTTGGTGCCGCCGCCGACGTCGGTGGCGGCGGCGATGCGGATCGGCTTGTCGCGGCGGCGAAAGCGCTGATAATCGAACAGGCCGGAGCCAAGGAACAGGTTCGAGGTCGGACAGAACACCGCCACCGAGCCCGAGTCCGAAAGCGCATCCGCTTCGCGTTCCGACAAATGGATGCAATGGCCGAACAGGCTCTTTTTCCCCAACAGCCCATAATGCTCGTAGACGTCGGTGTAGTCGCGCGACCAGGGATAGAGTTCTTTCGTG
Organism: Mesorhizobium sp. M0496; assembly: GCF_040321205.1. NCBI lineage: Bacteria > Pseudomonadati > Pseudomonadota > Alphaproteobacteria > Hyphomicrobiales > Phyllobacteriaceae > Mesorhizobium > Mesorhizobium sp. M0496. Next base: position 132,902 of record NZ_JAMYRC010000005.1, read on the forward strand.
AAAGCGATCTCGGCATGATTTTCCGACAGATGCGTCTGCATGTGCAGGTCGGGGTATTCGCGGCACAACGTGCCGGCCATTTCCATCTGCTCTGGCGACGAGGTGATGGCGAAGCGTGGGGTGATGGCATAAAGCTGCCGCCCCTTTCCGTGCCACTCGGCGATCAGCGCCTTTGTGTCGTCGTAGCCGGATTGCGGCGTGTCGAGGACGCCGTCGGGGGCGTTGCGGTCCATCATCACCTTGCCGGCGATGTTGAGCATGTTGCGGTCATGCGACTCCGCAAAGAAGGCTTCGACCGAAGCCTTGTGCACCGAGCAGTAGACGGCGACCGTCGTGGTGCCATGGCGCACCACCTCGTCCAGGAACAGCCGCGCGATGCGGCGGCCATGCTGGGCATTGGCGAACTTCGTCTCTTCCGGAAAAGTGTAGGTGTTCAGCCAGTCGAGCAGTTCGGCGCCATAGGAGGCAATGATCTGCATCTGTGGGAAATGCGCATGCGCATCGATGAAGCCCGGCAGCAGCAGATGCGGCCGGTGGTCGATTCTTTTCGCCGCTTCGCCTGCCTGCTTTTCAACCTCGGCATAGGCACCAGAGGCAACGATCCTGCCGTCGCGGATCAGCAAGCCGCCATCGTCCTCGTAGCGCCAGGCCGAGTGGTCGTCGATGGTTTGCGGCCAGCGCACGAAGGACAGAGTGCGGCCGCGCAGAAGTGTCGAAATCATGCTATTTCCCTGCGCCTTCGAACCAGGCCACCAGCAGCGCCCGTTCCTTGTCGGTGATCTGCGAGACGTTGGCGGGCGGCATGGCGTGGCTGCGGCCGGCCTGCAGATAGATCTCGCGGGCGTGGTTGGCGATATCCGCATCCGTGTCGAGCATCACGCCCTTAGGCGCATGGTAGATGCCCTCATAGACCGGCTCCGCCGCATGGCACATCGAGCAGCGGCCGAGCACGGTGTCGCGCACGGCCGGGAAATGCGCTGAAGCGACATAGATTTGCGCCGCCGCCGATTCCCGGGGTCCGCCGGTCAGCACCTTCGGTGCGGTCGACAGCCAGATGATGATGATGAACAAGACGAGGGCACCCAGCCAGGTCCAATGCGGGTTGCCCTTGCGCGCGTGGACGCTGTTGAAATAGTGCCGGATCAAGACGCCGATGATGAACACCAGCGAGGCGATGACCCAGTTGAACTCAGTGCCGAACGCCAGGGGATAATGGTTCGACAGCATCAGAAACAGCACCGGCAGCGTCAAATAGTTGTTGTGCAGGGAGCGCTGCTTGGCGATCTTGCCGTATTTCGGGTCGGGCTTGCGCCCGGCGATGAGGTCGGCGACGACGATCTTCTGGTTGGGGATGATTACCATGAAGACATTGGCCGACATGATCGTCGCGGTGATGGCACCCAGATGCAGGAAGGCGGCACGCCCGGTGAACAAATGGGTCAGCCCCCAGGCGATGAACACCAGCACGCAGTAAAGCACCAACATCAGCCCGGTGTCGCTCTTGCCAAGCGGTGAGCGGCACAGCAGATCATAGACCACCCAGCCGACGCCGATCGTTGCCAGCGATAGCAAGATGCCGACCGGCACCGACATGGGCAGCACGTTGGGATCGATCAGGAACAGATCGGCTCCGGCGTAATAGACGACGCACAGCATGGCGAAGCCGGACAGCCAGGTGGCGTAGGATTCCCATTTGAACCAGGTCAGGTGTTCCGGCATTTCGGCCGGCGCCACCAGATATTTCTGGATGTGGTAGAAACCGCCGCCATGCACCTGCCATTCCTCGCCGAAGGCGCCGACAGGCATGCCCGGGCGCTGGCGCAGGCCGAGATCGAGCGCGACGAAGTAGAAGGACGAGCCGATCCAGGCGATGCCGGTGATGACATGCAGCCAGCGCACGGCGAAGCTCAGCCAGTCCCAGAAAATCGCGAAATCCATCATTGAAGTCGTCCCTGCCGATTGGGTGACTTTACGGGCTGGAGCGCAAACGGAAAGGGGCGAGGTGCACGATGACTTTCAAAAAAAAATGGAAAATACTAGGCTTATCGCTGCAAACCGGCGAAGGTGCTCCGCATGGCCTATCTCGACAACATCTCCGTCTTCGTCCGCGTCGTCGAGCTCGGCAACCTGTCGGCGGCCGGGCGCGACATGCGCATTTCGCCGGCGGTCGCCTCCAACCGCATCAAGGAGCTGGAGAAGCACCTGGGCGTGCGGCTGTTCAACCGCACCACGCGGCAGTTGATGCCGACCGAGCATGGTACGGTTTTTTACGGGGGCGCCAAGCAGGTGCTGGAGGCAATCACCGAGGCGGAAGCCGCCGTATCGGCGCTTTCCGGCCAGCCACGCGGCACCATCCGCGTCACTGCACCCTTGGGCCTCGGGCGCCGGCTGGTGGCTTCGGGCATTCCGGATTTTCACGACAAGTATCCTGATATCGAGGTGCGGCTCAGGCTCTCGGACCACAATGTCGATATCATGAAGGAAGGCATAGACGTCGCCTTCCGGCTCGGCATCATTGAGGATTCTAGCCTGCGCATGCGTGGCATCATGGAATGCGAGCGTGTGCTGGTGGCGGCGCCGAAATATCTGGAGGCGCGCGGCGAACCGGTGGAGCCGCAGGAGTTGATCGGCAAGAAGCACGATTGCCTGATGCTGCGCTATTCCGGCGCGCGCGAATATGTATGGACGCTGCAGACCCCCACAGGCCCGCAGAAATTCGAAGTGCACGGGCCCTACGACACCGATGACGGCGACGTGCTGACCGGCTGGGCGCTATCTGGACGCGGCATCATCAACAAGCCGCGCTTCGAGGTCGAGCCGTTCATCCGCGACCGGCGACTGAAGGTGATCCTGGCCAACACGCCGCCGACGCCGGTGCAGTTCGCCGCCGTCTATCCGCACAAGAAGCTGCAGGATCCAAAAGTGCGACTGCTGCTCGACTTCATGGCCGAGCGCTGCCAGCGGCTGATCAACGATCTGCTTGCGGGGAAGTGAGGGTTGCCTGTGGCACCGGTCGATCCTTGACGCCGACGTTCGAGATTGGCCGAAAGCCTCCCAACCTCGTCATCCCTGGGCGGAGCAGGAGCGAAGCTCCGTCGCGGAGACCCTGGGATCCATGCCGCGATCTTCGCCGAATGGCGCAGCGGAACAGAATTCTGCACCGCTGGTACCGCTCGGAGGTCGCGGCATGGATCCTATGGTCTACGCCGCGTCGCTTCGCTCCTTGCTCCGCCATAGGATGACGAAGCGGAGAGCGTTTCGGCTAATCATCAAGGTATGCGATCCGCCACCGCAAGCAGATACGACCCGTCTAAACTACCGCACTCGGGAGCTCGCTGGCCGGCAAGTGACCGGTAGTTGGCCCAGCGCCGGCGGTTGCCATCCCTGCCAGCGCCGAACATAGTTCCGGCTCTGTTTGGTCTTTCAGGAACCATCGATGGACAATGGCGCCACAATGCACCTTGCCGTTTCGCTATTTCCGGGGATCGCCGATGCATCGTCCGGTGCCGATCCGGGATTCACCCGTCTGGCGCAGTTCGCGCAAAAGGCAGAAGCAGCCGAGCTGGACATGGTGGTGCTCGCCGATACCGCGCCTGCTTCGGGCGACGATGCGGCAAACGGGCAGATGCCCTTCGAAGCAACGACGTTGCTGGCTGCACTGGCGACGGTCACCAGCAGGATCGGCCTCGTTGCCGCTGCCTCGACAATTGCCCACCAACCCTACAATCTGGCGCGCCGTTTTGCCTCGCTCGACATCATCAGCCATGGCCGAGCCGGCTGGAACGCGACCATGACGCAGGCGCCACGCGAGGCGGCCAATTTCAGCCGGCCCGAAGGATTTTCCGGCGACGATTTTCGCCGTCGCACGCAGGAATATATCGGCATCGTTCAGGGCCTGTGGCAGGGCTGGGATGCAGATGCGCTGCTATTCGACCAAACCGGAGGCCGCTTCCACGACCCCGAAAAGATGCACCTGCTCGACCACAAGGGCGAGTTCTTCTCCGTGCGCGGACCGTTGAATGTCGCGCGCTCGCCGCAGGACACGCCGGTGCTTGTCTTGTCGGATCTGTCGGAACCCGACTTGGATGCCGCCGCCCGCACCGCCGATGTCATCCTGCTGGACGACGGACCGATCAATGGCACGAAAGCACGTTATGTGGATCTGAAGCGCCGCGTTGTCGCCTGCGGACGCGACCCTGATGCTGTGAGGCTTCTGACGAATATCTCACTCGTTACCGATGGTACCGCCAGGCGGACCCTCATCGACAGCATGGAAAAAGGATTCCAGGCGAAAAGCTGCGACGGGTTCAACATCCGGATGCCGGCACAACTGTCAGCACTCGACGATTTCGTCGATCTGGTTTTGCCGGAGCTGCGACGGCGCGGCCTGTTTCGAGAGAGCTATCGCGGCGCCACCTTGCGCTCGCATCTCGGACTTGCCGGCGGAGGCGACCAATGACCGCCCGCCAGATGAAGCTCGGCGCCTTTCTGTGGGCGACAGGTCATCACATCGCCGCCTGGCGCCATCCAAAAGCGCATGTCACGGCGGGCGTCGACATCGACCATTACATCCAGCTGGCGCGCACTGCGGAAGCGGCGAAATTCGACATGATCTTCTGCGAGGATGCTGCCGGTCTGCGCGAAGCCAATGTCGGCATCGCCAGCCAGACGTCGCGCTCGATCGGTTTCGAGCCTATCAGCCTGCTGTCGGCGCTCGCCGTCCAGACCAGCCGCATCGGCCTCGTTTCGACGGCGTCGACAAGCTACAACGAGCCTTACGGGCTGGCGCGGACCTTCCTGTCGCTCGACCATCTGAGCGGCGGTCGGGCCGGCTGGAACCTGGTCACCTCGGCCAGTCCCATCGAGGCCGCCAATTTCGGCTCGACGGGCCTCAAGCCCCATGCGGACCGCTATGAGAGGGCGCGTGAATTCGCCGAGGTCGTTGCTGGGCTTTGGCACGGCAAGCTCGATGGGGCTTCCGGTCATGACGGCCAGAGCTTTTCGGTACGGGATCCGCTCGACCTGCCGCGTTCGCCGCAGGGCGCGCCGGTGCTGGTTCAGGCTGGCGCTTCGGATGTCGGCCGCGACCTCGCCGCCCGCACCGCCGATGTGGTGTTCACGGCGGCGCAGACTTTCGAGGAGGCCAAGGCCTTCTACGATGATCTCAAGGGGCGTCTGGCGGCCTATGGGCGTGAGCCGGACGATATCAAGATCGTGCCGGGCGTCGCGCCGGTGGTGGCGGAAACCGAGGCGGAGGCCCGTGAAAAATACGAGGAATTGCAAGAGCTGATCCCTGACGATGTCGGCGTTGCGCTGCTGTCCAGTTATCTCAGCATCTCCGACCTATGGCGCTATCCGATCGACGGGCCGCTGCCGGAATTGCCGGAGAGCGAGGGGATGAAAAGCCGGCAGGCGCTGGTCGTCGAGCAGTCGCGCCGCGACGGCCTCTCCATCCGCCAGCTTGCCCGGCATTTTGCCGGCGCGCGCGGCCATTGGCGCATAGTCGGCACAGCGGCACAGGTCGCCGACGAGCTGCAGGCGCGGTTCGAGGGCGGTGCGGCCGACGGCTTCAACGTCATGCCCTCATACTTCCCCGGCGAACTTGATGCTTTTGCCACGCTGGTCGTGCCGGAACTGCAGCGGCGCGGCCTGTTCCGCAAGGACTATGAAGGCCGAACGCTACGCGACCATCTGGGCTTGAAACGACCTGCATGAGATGCGTCGAGCAAATAGGTTTTCGGGCAATTGAAACTGAGTATCTGTCCGGAAAACTTAGCCGGCTATCGCCTTCTCGTGCGGGACTTGTTGACCAGCATTCGGCGCTGCGGTGTGCATGACCAGCGCTGTCATGATCTCGGCCGCCGCAAGCGCCGCAATGACTTGGGGGCGCTTGTCCTTGACGGCGTCGCCGCCGATCGGCGAGACGAGGTGGGCAAACTCGGCTTCGCTGCCGTCCGCCGATTTCAGGAACCAGTTCTTGAATGTCGCTTTCTTGGTCTTCGACCCGATCATGCCGACATAGGCGGCGTCGCCGCGTTTCAGCGCTTCGGCCACGATCAGGAAATCCAGCGCGTGGTCGTGAGTGAGGATGGCGAAGGCAGTGCCGGCCGGAGCATCGCGCACCATCGCTTCCGGCATAGCTGTCAGCCGGGTCTCGACGGTTTCCGGCATGCCTTCCAGCGCCTCGGCCCGCGTCTCGATGACGACGCCGTGCACGGGGAGAAGCGCTATCGTCGAGGCCAGTGCCTGGCCGACATGGCCGCCGCCGAAGATATAGACATGCGGCAGCTGTGCCTCCTCGGCTTCCGCAGCCGCAACCAGCTCGGCAGCGAGCGCGGCATCGACAAGCCGGATCAGCACTTCGACACGCCCGCCGCAGCATTGGCCGATTTCAGGGCCGAGCGGGACGTCGAGAGTGGCGCGAATATCCCTCCCCCTTGAGGGGAGGGTGGCGGCGAAGCCGTCGGGTGGGGTCGCCGCGGCAGTGCTCGACGTTTTAGGTCGCGCGCTGCCTCTGCCGACCCCCTCTGGCCGCTTCGCGGCCATCTCCCCCCTTGAGGGGGAGAAAAGCATCTGCTGGGCCTTGTCGATCGCCATGTATTCGAGCTGACCGCCGCCGATCGTGCCCAGGATTGCCGATTGCGAGACGAGCATGAGGGCGCCCTTCTCACGTGGCGTCGACCCTTTCGTGCCGGCGACCTCGACCAAAGCGATGCGGCCTTGACCAGCAAGGAAGTCTTTGAGGCTTTGCACTTTCGAATTCATCATTCGTGTTCCCGTGCGGGAAACATAGGGTTTTTCGGCCTGAATTGCACGCATTGCCGACCCTGGCGCCAGAATCAGGCCTTCGCCTCGGTCTTCAGCCGCTCGATCGCCATCAGAACCCGCTCCGGCGTTGCCGGCGCGTCGAGACGGGGACAGATCCTGTTGTCGGCGACGCTCGCCACCGCATCCGACAGGGCGTGCAGCACCGACATGCCGAGCGGGAACGGCGGCTCGCCGACCGCCTTGGAGCGGTGGATGGTCGGCTCACCCGCTTCCGGCCAGTCGGCCAGGGTGACGTTGAAAATCTTCGGCCGATCGGAGGCGAGCGGAATCTTGTAGGTCGACGGCGCATGGGTGCGCAGCCGGCCTTTGTCGTCCCACCACAGTTCTTCCGTCGTCAGCCAGCCCATGCCCTGGATGAAGCCGCCCTCGATCTGGCCGATGTCGATGGCCCGGTTCAGCGACCGGCCACAATCATGCAGAATGTCGGTGCGCTCGACCATGTATTCACCGGTCAGCGTGTCGACCGAGACCTCCGAGCACGAGGCGCCATAGGCGAAATAGTAAAACGGGCGGCCCTCGCCCTTGTCGCGGTTCCAGTGGATTTTCGGCGTCTTGTAGAACCCCGCCGCCGAAAGCTGGATGCGCGCCATATAGGCCTGCTTGACGAGGTCGGCGAAGGCGATCTCCTGGTTGCCGACGCGCACCCGGTTGGGCAGGAACAGCACCTGGTCGCGCGGTACCTGATATTTTTCGGCGGCGAAATCGGTCAGCCTATCCTTGATCTGGCGAGCACCATTCCGCGCCGCCATGCCGTTGAGGTCGGAACCGGACGACGCCGCCGTGGCCGAGGTGTTCGGTACCTTGCCGGTCGTCGTCGCGGTGATCTTCACCTGGTCGAGGTCGATCTGGAACTCTTCCGCCACCACTTGCGCCACTTTGACGTAGAGGCCCTGCCCCATCTCGGTGCCGCCATGGTTCAGATGCACCGAACCATCGGTGTAGACATGCACCAACGCGCCAGCCTGATTGTAGTGCGTGGCAGTGAAGGAAATGCCGAACTTGACCGGCGTCAACGCCAGGCCACGCTTGATGAAACGGCTGTTGGCGTTGAAGGCCGATATTTCGCGCCGCCGCCGCGCATAGCTGGCGCTCTCCTCCAGTTCGGCGACGATGCGCTGGATGATGTTGTCCTCGACCGTCTGGTGGTAGGGCGTGACGTTGCGGTCTGATGTGCCGTAGAAATTCTTCTTGCGGATTTCGAGCGGGTCCTTGCCGACGGCAAAGGCGACCTCGTCGATGACGCGCTCGGCGCCGACCATGCCTTGCGGGCCACCGAAACCACGGAAGGCGGTGTTCGACACGGTGTTGGTGTAGAGCGGCGCCGATTGGGCATGTACCGCCGGCCAGAAATAGGTGTTGTCGCAGTGGAACAGCGCGCGATCGGTGACCGGGCCGGACAGGTCCGATGAAAAACCGCAGCGTGCCGCGAACATGAAGTCGACACCGAGGATATTGCCCTCGTCGTCGAAGCCGACTTCGTAGTCGACGAGGAAATCATGACGCTTGCCGGTGGCGATCATGTCGTCATCACGGTCGGGCCGGATTTTCACGGCGCGATGGTGTTTCTTCGCGGCGATCGCGGCCAATGCGGCAAACTGGCTGCCTTGCGTCTCCTTGCCGCCGAAACCACCACCCATGCGGCGGATTTCCACCGTAATGGCATTGCTCGGCACGCCGAGCGCGTGGCTGACCATGTGCTGGATTTCGCTCGGATGCTGGGTCGAGGAATAAATGGTGACGTCTTGGTCCTCGCCGGGCACGGCCATGGCGATATGGCCTTCGAGATAAAAATGCTCCTGACCGCCGACGCGCATTTTTCCTTTCAGTCGGCGCGGCGCCTGACGGATCGCTGTAGCGGCATCACCGCGCTTCAGCGTAAGAGGCGGCGTGACGAGTTTGTCCCTGTTCGGATCGAGCTCGCCGATGTCGGTGACGAAAGGCAATTCCTCGTATTCGACCTTGGCCAGCCTTGTTGCACGACGCGCCTGCTCGCGGGTTTGCGCAATGACGCAAAAGATCGGCTGGCCGTAGAATTGCACCTTGCCATCGGCCAGCACCGGCTCGTCATGGCGGCCGGTCGGCGAAATGTCGTTCTCGCCCGGCACGTCCTTGGCCGTCAGCACGTCGACAACGCCGGGCGCTGTACGCACCGCCGAGAGATCCATGCTGGTGATGGTGGCATGCGTGGCAGCCGAAAGTCCGAGGCAGCCATGCAGCGTACCGGCCGGTTCCGGCATGTCGTCAATGTAGACGGCGGTGCCGCTGACATGCTTGTGCGCGGAATCGTGGCGCTGATCGGTGGCGACGCCGCCGGAAATCTTTTCAGCCCTAGGGTTGGGCGCGGCGTGCTTGTTCATCATGCCGCCTCGTGCCTTGAAACCTGGATCGGCTCCCTGGTGCCGCTGGTCTCGGCGAAGAAGCGCAGCAAGAGGTTGCGCGCCGCCAGGGCGCGATATTCGGCCGAGGCTCGCATGTCGGTCAACGGGGTGAAATCCTCGGCATATCCGGCCATCGCCGCTTCTACTGTCTGTTCGGTCCACGGCTTGCCGAGCAGCGCTTTTTCGACGGAAGATGCGCGCTTCGGCGTCGCCGCCATGCCGCCATAGGCGATGCGCACATCCGCGACCGTGCCATCCCTGGCCAGCGTCAGGAAGAAGGCGCCGAGGGCTGCCGTGATGTCCTCGTCGCGGCGCTTGGTGATCTTGTGGACGGCGAATTTTGTGCCCTTGGCCGGCACTGGCACCTGCACGGCCTCGACGAACTCGCCCGGCTGCCGGTCCTGCTTGCCATAGGCAATGAAGAAGGCTTCCAGCGGGATCGTGCGCCGCTTGTTGCCCTTGCGCAGCGTCAGCCGCGCGCCGAGCGCGATCAGGGGCGGCGGCATATCGCCAATCGGTGAGCCGTTGGCTATGTTGCCGCCGATGGTGCCCATGTTGCGCACCTGCTCGCCACCGATGCGATCGAATAGCGGCCCCAGCGCAGGGATGCGTCTGGCCAGCGTCGAGAACGCCTCGGTATAGGTCACGCCGGCGCCGATCGAAATGACGCCGTCGTCTTCCGAGATGATGCAAAGCCCGTCGAGATTGCCTATGAAAATGACAGGCGAAATATCGCGCATGTGTTTGGTCACCCACAGACCGACATCGGTCGCGCCGGCAACGATGGTGGCGCCCGGTTCCTTTTCCAGAACGGCGGCGAAATCGTCGACGTTGGCCGGAATGACCAGCCGCGTCTTGGCCGAACCGATCTCGATCCGCGCCCCGTCATGCATGGCCTCAAGCCTCGCGGTGATCGCCTTGCGCTCCGCCGCCAGCGGGTCCTTCGCCACCTTGCCGTAGCTGGAGATGGCATGCGCCGCGCGCATGATCGCCTCGTAGCCGGTGCAACGGCATAGGTTACCCTGCAACGCCTTTTCGATTGCCGCGTTCGACGGATCTGATGATCTCATCCACAGGCCATAGAGTGACATGACGAAACCCGGCGTGCAGAAGCCGCATTGCGAACCGTGGAAATCGACCATCGCCCGCTGCACCGGGTGCAACTGCCCCGGTGACCCACGCAAATGCTCGACGGTTACGACATGGGTGCCGTCCAGCGAGCCGAGGAAGCGTATGCAGGCATTGACGCTTTCGTAGACCAATCCGCCAGCGGATAGTTTGCCGACCAGCACCGTGCAGGCCCCACAATCGCCTTCGGCGCAGCCTTCCTTGGTGCCGCGCAGCGAACGGTCGAGCCGCAGCCAGTCGAGCAAGGTTGCATCAGGGGCCACCGATGAAAGCACGACATCCCTGCCATTAAGAATGAAGCGGATCTCGTTGCGGATATTGACATTGGCCATGCCTCAGCTCCCCCTGTAGGTCGAGTAGCCATAGGGCGAGACGAGCAGCGGCACATGATAGTGCACCGGCTCGGCCACGCCGAAACGAATTGGTATCAAGTCAAGAAAGGCCGGGCTCGGCAATTTCGTTCCCTGCTGGCGCAGATAATCACCGGCCGCGAAGACCAGTTCGTATTCGCCGGTACGGAACTCCGCGCCGACGAGCAGCGGCTTATCGCAACGGCCGTCGGCATTGGTGACTACAGTCTTCAGATGTGTCCGCGCCTTGCCCTCGAGGTGATAAAGCGCGATCGACAGTCCCGCCGCCGGCTTGCCGGTCGCCGTGTCGAGGACATGGGTCGTCAGACGCCCGCCATCGGCTTTCGACGTTTCTGCCATTGGCCGCCTCCCATTTCCGGTACGAGCGAATTGGCCCGGTACGATCAAGTATCAACAGTGAATTGTGCGCCAATTAAAGGCGATGCATAAGTCCCGGTCGAGCGGAGTGCGACAAAAACACTTTCAAAAATTTTCGGGGGAATGCGCGAGCAGTCCTTTCGATATTCTGATCATACTTCGGGCGGCGCCCGGCGGGAGGGACGATGCGTTACATCAGAGATATGCGCGGCTACGGAGCCAATCCGCCGGACCCTAAATGGCCTGGCGGTGCGTATGTCGCCGTGCAGTTCGTCGTCAATTACGAGGAAGGCGGCGAAAACTGCGTGCTGCATGGCGACAAGGCGTCCGAGGCCTTCCTGTCGGAAATCGTTGGTGCGGCACCCTGGGTGGGCCAGCGTCACTGGAATATGGAATCAATCTACGAATATGGCGCCCGCGCCGGCTTCTGGCGGCTGCTGCGGCTGCTTACCGAAGCCGAGGTGCCGATCACCTGCTACGGCGTCGCCACCGCGCTCGCCCGCTCGCCCGATCAGGTCACGGCCATGCAGGAAGCCGGCTGGGAGATCGCTTCGCACGGTCTGAGATGGATCGACTACCGCGACCATAGCGCCGAGGATGAGCGTAGCGACCTCGAAGCGGCGATCAAACTGCATTACGAGGTGACGGGCCAGCGCCCGACCGGCTGGTATACGGGCCGCACATCGGTCAACACGGTGCGAATTGTGGCGGAAGAGGGTGGCTTCGACTACGTGTCGGACACCTATGACGACGAACTGCCTTATTGGTTCGAGCACGCGGGCGGCACGCAGCTCATCATCCCTTATACGCTCGATGCCAACGACATGCGCTTCGCCACGCCGCAAGGGTTCAATTCGGGCGACCAGTTCTTTGCCTATCTCAAAGACAGTTTCGACACGCTCTACGCGGAAGGCAAGGCCGGCCGACCGCGCATGATGAACATCGGCCTGCATTGCCGCCTCGTCGGGCGTCCGGGGCGGGCCGCGGCGCTGAAGCGCTTCGTCGACTATGTCAAATCGCATGACAAGGTCTGGCTGGCGCGACGCATCGATATCGCCAGGCACTGGCAGGAGAACCATCCCTACAAGCCGGCGGCACTCAGGCCATCCAAGATGGAATTCGGGACCTTCGTCCATACCTTCGGTGGCGTGTTCGAGCATTCGCCCTGGATCGCAGAACGCGCCCATGAACTGGAACTGGGGCCGGCGCATGACTCCGCCGGTGGCCTGCACAATGCGCTCTGCCGCATCTTCCGTGCCGCCAGCGAGACCGAGCGGCTTTCGGTGCTCAACGCCCACCCCGACCTTGCCGGCAAGCTGGCCAAGGCCAAACGGCTGACGGCGGAATCGACCAGGGAACAGGCCTCGGCTGGGCTAGACGCGCTGACCGACAAGGAACGCGAGCTGTTCTCCAAATTGAACGCCGCCTACGTCACTACCTTCGGCTTCCCCTTCATCATCGCGGTGAAGGGCAAGACGAAGGAGGAGATCCTCGCCGAATTCGAGACGCGCATCGGCAACAGCCGGGGCGTCGAGTTCGAAACCGCCTGCAAACAGGTCGAGCGCATCGCGCTGCTCCGCCTCAAGGACATGCTTCCGCAATAGGTTTGAAACCCATGGATACGATCAGGATGCCCGAGCGAACCTATTATGCACCGCATGGCGGCAACCCCGGCCAAAGCGAGCTGCTGACCGGCCGCGCCGTCTTCACCGAGGCCTATGCCGTCATCCCCCGGGGCGTGATGCAGGACATCGTCACCAGCGCTCTGCCGTTCTGGGACAAGGCCCGCGTCTGGATCTTATCGCGACCGCTATCCGGTTTTGCCGAAACGTTCTCGCAGTACATTGTCGAGGTCGCGCCCGGCGGCGGCAGCGATCGGCCGGAACCCGATGCCGGCGCCGAAGGCGCCCTGTTCGTGGTCGAGGGCGAATTGACGGTTCTGCTTGCAGGAAAGAAGCACGTGTTGCGGCCTGGTGGATTTGCCTTCCTGCCGCCGGCCAGCGTCTGGACGGTTCGCAACGAAGGCAAGGCCGAAGTCCGCTTCCATTGGATTCGCAAGGCCTACGAGGCGGTCGACGGTCTCGATGCGCCCGAAGCCTTCTTCACCAACGAACAGGAGATCGTGCCAACGCCGATGCCCGGCACCGAGGGCCGCTGGGCGACGACGCGTTTCGTCGACCCAGCCGATTTGCGCCATGACATGCACATGACCATTGTGACGCTGGAACCCGGCGCGGTCATTCCCTTCGCCGAGACCCATGTCATGGAGCACGGGCTCTATGTGCTGGAGGGCAAGGCGGTCTATCGTCTCAACCAGGACTGGGTCGAGGTCGAGGCCGGTGACTATATGTGGCTGCGCGCCTTCTGTCCGCAGGCCTGCTATGCCGGCGGTCCGGGCAAATTCCGCTATCTGCTCTACAAGGACGTCAACCGGCACGCCAAGCTCGGCGGCGCCGGCATCGCAAAGCGCGCGCCATGACCCGTATCGTCGCGCGGCCGCTGACCCGCGAAAGCTTTGCTCCATTTGGCGACGTCATCGACATGGGCGGCGACAACCACTACCCGATCAATGGCGGCAGGGCCGAGCGCTACCACGATCTCGCCACCGCCGAGGCGACCGGGCCGAATGCCCGCGTGCTCATCTCGATGGTGCGCGGCACGCCCTACGAATTGCCGCTGAAGCTGACGATGGTCGAGCGCCACCCCTTCGGCAGCCAGGCCTTCATCCCGCTGTCGCCACGCCCGTTCCTGGTCGTCGTCTGCCACGATGGCGATGAGGGGCCGGGCGAGCCGCATGCCTTCATCACCGCATCCGGACAGGGCATCAACTATTCCCGCAATCTCTGGCATGGCGTGCTGACGCCGCTCGGCGAGGCTCAGGACTTCCTGATCGTCGACCGTGGCGGCGACGGCTCCAACCTCGAGGAATTCCATTTCTCGCACGCCTACGAGATCCATCTCCCTTGATTTTTTGTGCATGTCGTCGCCCCAAAACCGGGGGCACTTTTGGGCGACATGCAGCAGGAGACCCGTAATGACCGACATTTCGCTGATCGACCGCCTGCTCGACGTCATCGAGCACGATATCGTGCCGAAGACGGCCGAAGGCGTCGCCCACGGCAACAAGCTGTTCGGCGCGGCGATCCTGCGCAAGGACGACCATTCGCTGGTGCTGGCCGAGACCAACAACGAGATCGAGAACCCGCTCTGGCATGGCGAGGTGCACTGCCTGAAGCGCTTCTACGAAATGCCGAAGGCGGAGCGCGTCGATACGAAAGACGCCATCTTCATCGCCACGCACGAGCCGTGCTCGCTGTGCCTGTCGGCTATCACCTGGACCGGCTTCGACAATTTCTACTATCTGTTCAGCCATGAGGACTCACGCGACAGTTTCGCCATCCCGCATGATTTGAAGATCCTGAAAGAGGTCTTCACCCTCGATCCCGGCGGCTATAATGCCGAGAACGCTTACTGGAAGAGTTTTTCCATTCGCCGCTTGGTGCGGTCGCTGCCCAAGGCCGAGCGCCAGCGGTTGGAAACGCGGATCAGCGAGATTTCGGCACGCTACGACGAATTGTCCGGCGCCTATCAGGCGAACAAGGATGAGAACGACATTCCGCTGAATTAGGCTCTCAGGCCTGCCGATGGCACACTCTTGAATTGCCCCCTTTATGGTGGCATATTGTGTCATGGAGAAACGCAGGCCCACCTACGATCTTGATGCCATCAAGACGACGTTCGGGTCTGTCGATACGCTGGCGATCACGACATCCGCTCTGCGGGATGCCACCGGTCTTGGCTTCGACCGTGCCGGTGTGGTCGAGGTGATCGGCGGCATGACGCGAAAAATGTTCGTGAAGTCCATGACGACCTTTGCGGATCATCGGGTCTGGCAGGATGTCTATCACGTGCCGGTGCGCGACCTGATCCTCTACGTGAAATTCCAAGCGGATGTCGTGACTGAGTTCACGGTCATGTCGTTCAAGGAGAAATGATCATGGCGACAAGAGAAGAAAATCGGACCATGATTTCCCCCGAAACCGGGGAAACGCTCACGCGTGAAGTGCGTCCATTCACCGTAGCGTACAAGGGCGAGAGCATAATTGTCGACCTTCCGGGTTACTATCCAGCATCCGGTGACGAGGGTGTGCATGTCGGAGATGACATGGCTGCCGTCGACGCCGCGCTCCGCGCCCTCAAGGAGAAGATCGATGG
Source organism: Mesorhizobium sp. M0496 (assembly GCF_040321205.1). Classification (NCBI taxonomy): domain Bacteria; kingdom Pseudomonadati; phylum Pseudomonadota; class Alphaproteobacteria; order Hyphomicrobiales; family Phyllobacteriaceae; genus Mesorhizobium; species Mesorhizobium sp. M0496. Next base: position 148,179 of record NZ_JAMYRC010000005.1, read on the forward strand.
TGTGCCGGCCCCGGCAACCATCCGCCGCATGCGCACAAAGCTCAATCTGTCGCAGCGCGAGGCAGGATCTCTGTTCAAAGTCGGCGAGAATGCTTTCGACAAGTATGAAAGGGGCCTGATCGAGCCGAGTGGCCCGACCATTCAATTGATGACGCTGCTGGAAAAACATCCCGAACTGCTGGATGAATTGCGGTAGCGGCACAGGTCGCATTTTTCGCTGCTCCAGTCGCGAATGGCGATTGAAAGTCGCCGCGTCGCGGGGCGTTATGCAGCCATGAAAACAGTCACCGAATTTCCCCGCAAGGTCGTCGAATTTCCGGATATGGGGATCGTCATGCCGGATGGCTGCCGGCTGTCGGCGCGGGTCTGGATGCCGGAAGATGCCGGCGACGATCCGGTGCCGGCGATCCTCGAGCATCTGCCCTACCGCAAGCGCGACGGCACCATCTTCCGCGATCAGCTGACGCATCCGTATTTCGCCGGCCACGGCTACGCCTCGATCCGCGTCGACATGCGCGGCAATGGCGATTCCGAAGGGTTGATGGACGACGAGTATTCCGAGCAGGAATTGCAGGATGCCTGCGACGTCATCGCCTGGGCGGCAAGCCAGCCCTGGTGCAACGGCAATGTCGGCATGATGGGCATTTCCTGGGGCGGCTTCAACTGCCTGCAGGTCGCGGCCAAGCAGCCGCCGGCGCTGAAGGCGGTGATCAGCCTGTGTTCGACCGTCGACCGCTATGCCGACGACATCCACTACAAGGGCGGCTGCCTGCTGATCGAGAATTTCGGCTGGGCCTCGACCATGCTGTCCTACTCGTCGCGGCCGCCGGATCCTCTTTTGGCCGGCGACAACAGATGGCGCGACCTGTGGCTGACCCGACTGGAGAACCAGTCCTTCCTGGCGCCGCTGTGGCTGAAGCACCAGCACCGCGACGCCTACTGGAAGCGCGGCTCGATCTGCGAGGATTTTTCCGCCGTCAAGGCCGCGGTGCTGTCGATCGGTGGCTGGCATGACGGCTACCGCAACACCGTCTCGCATCTGGCCAGCAACATCAAAGCTCCGGTCAAGGGCATCATCGGGCCGTGGATCCACAAATACCCGCATTACGCCGGGCCTAAGCCCGCCATCGGCTTCCTGCAGGAGGCGTTGCGCTGGTGGGACCGATGGCTGAAGGATATCGACACAGGCGTCGAGGCCGACCCCGCCTACCGCGCCTATGTCATGGACAGCGTGCGTCCGGCGCGCTGGCATCCCGAGCGGCCGGGCCGCTGGGTTGCGGAGCAGCAATGGCCGTCGTCCAACATCAAGACGCAATCGATTGAGCTTATCGCTGATGGTAGCAGGCCTGCCATCGTTGCCTCGCCGCAAAGCTGCGGCCTGGCCGGCGGCGAGTATTTTCCCTTCACTTTCGGCCCGGAACTGCCCGGCGACCAGCGCCCGGACGATGCGGTGTCGGTGTGTTTCGACCAGCCGGAACTCGGCGAGACGATCGACATTGTCGGCGCGCCGGAAGTCGAGGTGCGGCTGTCCTCCGACCGGCGCCAAGCCAACATCGCTGTCCGACTTTGCGACGTGCATCCCGACGGCGCCTCGGAGTTGATCTCCTATGGCGTGCTCAACCTGACGCATCGCAACTCGCACGAATTTCCGGAAGCGCTGGTGCCGGGCGAAACCGTGTCGGCACGCGTCGTGCTCGATCAATGCGCCTACCGCGTGCCGGCCGGCCACCGCTTGCGTGTTGCCGTTTCGAACACCTATTGGCCGATGATCTGGCCGTCGCCGGAGCCGGTACAGCTCACCTTGTCGGCGGCGACGCTCAGCTTGCCGCTACGGCCGCTGGCGACAGGCGACGAAGTAACGTTCGCCTCGCCGGAAGGTGCCACCCCCTGGGCAACCGAAACGATCCGCGCCACCAGTTCCGAGCGCCATGTCGATCGCGACGAGAAGACCGGAATTGTCACGCTTTCCATAACAGATGATTTCGGCGAGGTTCGCGATCTCGCCCATGGCCTGGCCAATGGCAGCATCGCCCGCGAGACCTGGACGATCCACCCCGACGATCCGCTGTCGGCCTCGGGGAAGACGCGCTGGACGCAGACCCTGTCGCGAAATGGATGGTCGGTACGCACCGAGACATCGGCAGAAATGCGATCGGACGCGCAAAACTTCATCGTCAGCGCCAAAATCGAAGCCTATGAGGGCGAAGAGCTCGTTTTCGAGCGCAATTTCGAGGAGAAGGTGCCACGCGCGCTTCTTTGAGCGCCGATTTCATTGATCCAATTGCGACGTACGATTTACGCCACGGCATGTCGCATTCGGTCTTGCTTACCGCTTTCCCTTGCGGTCATTATTCTCCTCACAAGAAACAAGAAAAACGACCGCAGAGTCGAACCAACAGAGTGAGGAACTCAAAATGTCGAACGAACTGGAATTTCTTAGCCGGCGTGTCGCGTCGGGCAAACTGAGCCGTCGTGATTTTCTCGGTCGGGCGGCAGCGCTCGGCGTCACCGCCCCCTTCGCCAACTCGCTGCTTTCAAGTGCGGCTCGCGCGGCCGGCCCTGTCAAGGGCGGCACGCTTAAGGCCGGCCTGGTCGGCGGTGAATCCACCAACAGCCTCGATCCGGCACTGATGATGACGCAGGTGCCGTTCGCCTTCGGCAAGTGCTGGGGCGAAATGATCGTCGAGCTTTCGCCGGAGGGCAAGCTCGAGAACCGCATCGCCGAGGAGATCGGCTCGTCGGACGACGCCAAGGTGTGGACGCTGAAGATCCGTGACGGCGTCGAATTCCACAACGGCAAGACCGTGACCGCCGAAGACGTTGCCGCCACGCTGGAGCGCCATTCGGACGAAAAGTCGAAGTCCGGCGCGCTCGGCTACATGAAGGGCATCGAAACCATCAAGGCCAGCGGCAAGGAAGTGGTGCTGACGCTGAAGGAGGCGAACGCCGACCTTCCCTATCTGCTTAGCGACTATCACCTGATCGTCCAGCCGAACGGCGGCAAGGACAAGCCAGACGCCGGCATCTCAGCCGGCCCTTACGTGGTCAAGACCAACGAGCCTGGCGTGCGCCATGGCGCCGAGCGCTTCGCCAATTACTGGCAAGGCGACAAGATGGGCCATGCCGACCAGATCGAGGTCATTGTCATCAACGACGCGACGGCGCGTACCGCGGCCCTGCAGGGTGGCCAGGTCAACATGATCAACCGCGTCGAGCCGAAGATCGTCGACCTGATCAAGCGCCTGCCGGGCGTCACCATCCGCAATCACGCCGGTCCCGGCCACTACGTGTTCATCATGCATTGCAACACGGCGCCGTTCGACAACAACGATCTGCGCATGGCGCTCAAGCTGGCCATCGACCGCGAGGAGATGCTGGACAAGATCCTGCGCGGCTACGGCTCCCTCGGCAACGACTTCCCGATCAACGCGTCCTATCCGCTGTTTACCGAGATCGAGCAGCGCAAGTACGATCCCGACAAGGCGAAGTTCCACTACAAGAAGTCGGGCCATGACGGCGCCGTTCTGCTGCGCACCTCGGACGTTGCCTTCCCCGGCGCCGTCGACGCTTCCCAGCTCTTCCAGCAGAGCGCGGCCAAGGCCGGCATCAAGATCGAGCTCAAGCGTGAGCCCGGCGACGGCTACTGGAACGAGGTCTGGAACAAGCAGCCCTTCTGCGCTTCCTACTGGGGCGGCCGCTCGACCCAGGACCAGATGTATTCCACCGCTTATCTGTCGACCGCCGACTGGAACGACACGCGTTTCAAGCGTCCGGACTTCGACAAGATGGTGCTGGCGGCGCGCGCCGAACTCGACGAGACCAAGCGCAAGCAGATGTACCACGACATGGCTGTCATGGTACGCGACGAGGGCGGCCTGATCCTGCCGATGTTCAACCAGTTCATCGACGCGACCGGCGCCAAGGTCGGCGGCTGGATCGACGATCCGCATCAGGAGCTGATGAACGGCTACGCGCTGGCGAAGTGCTGGCTCGAAGCCTGAGCCTGGCCTTGCGGAGATGTCCTCACCCATCTTGAAACTGGTGGCCCAGCGCGTTGCGCTGGGCATTCTCCTCTTGTTGGCCGTTTCGGTCCTGATCTTCGCCGGCACCCAGATCCTGCCCGGCGATGTCGCGCAAGCCATTCTCGGGCAATCGGCGACACCGGAATCGCTCGCCAATCTGCGCGAACAGCTCGGGCTCAACCAGCCAGCCTATATCAGATATTTCCATTGGCTGGGCGGCGTGCTGACCGGCGATCTTGGCACGGCCATGTCGAGCGGGCAGGATATCGCAACGTCGATCAAGGGCCGGCTGTGGAACACGCTGTTCCTCGCCTTCTGGGCGGCGATCGTCGCCGTGCCGCTGGCGATCATCCTCGGCCTGATCGCGGTGCGCTACCGCAATGGCTGGGTCGACAAGCTGATCTCCGGACTGGCGCTCGCCTCGACCTCCTTTCCCGAGTTCTTCATCGGCTATGTGCTCGTCTATTTCTTCGCCGTGAAATGGCAGATATTCCCCGGCATCTCGACCGTCTATGACGGCATGCCGTTCGGCGAACGCATGCAGGCGATCGCCTTGCCGGCGACGGCGCTGACGCTGGTCGTGCTCGCCCACATGATGCGCATGACGCGTGCGGCGATCCTCAACGTCATGCAGTCGGCCTATGTCGAGACGGCGGAACTGAAAGGCCTGTCGGCCTTCAACGTCATCCGCAAGCATGCCTTCCCCAATGCCATCGCGCCGATCATCAACGTCGTCATGCTCAACCTAGCCTACCTGATCGTCGGCGTCGTCGTGGTCGAAGTGATCTTCGTCTATCCGGGTATGGGACAATATCTGGTCGACCACGTCACCAAACGCGACGTGCCGGTGGTGCAGGCGGTCGGACTGATCTTCGCCGCTGTCTACATCAGCCTGAACATCATTGCGGACATAGCGGCGATCGTCGCCAATCCGCGTCTCAGACATCCAAAATAAGGGGCGGATATGCTCGATATTAAACGCATCCCCATCCCTGCCCTGATCGGCATAATCCTGACGGCACTGTTCGTGCTGGCGGCGGTCGTCGCACCGTGGATCGCACCGCACGGCAATGGCGAAATCGTCGGCGACGTATGGGAACCGATGTCGGCTAGCCATTTGCTTGGGACCGACAATCTCGGCCGCGATCTCCTGTCGCGCATGATCTACGGCGCCCGCATCACCCTGTTCATCGCGGTGCTCGCCACCGCGCTGTCGTTCTCGCTCGGCGCCATCCTCGGCTTCTCGGCGGCGGTCTTCGGCGGCTGGTTCGATACGCTGCTGTCGCGCCTCGTCGATCTGCTGATGTCGATTCCGACGCTGATCATGGGCTTGGTCGTGCTCTCCGTGCTGCCGACCAACCTGGTGACGCTGATCCTGGTGATGGGCATTCTCGACTCGACCCGCGTCTACCGCCTGTCGCGCGCGGTCGCCGTCGACATCAACGTCATGGACTATGTCGAGGCGGCGAAACTGCGCGGTGAGGGCAGCGCCTGGATCATCTTCCGCGAGATTCTGCCCAACGCATTGTCGCCGTTGGTTTCGGAACTCGGCCTGCGCTTCATCTACGCCGTGCTGTTCCTGTCGACGCTGTCATTCCTCGGCCTTGGCGTACAGCCGCCGGACGCCGACTGGGGCGGCATGGTCAAGGAAAACAAGGACGGCATCGTCTTCGGCATCGCGGCCGCACTCATCCCGGCGGCGGCGATCGCCCTGCTGGCGATTTCCGTCAACCTGGTCGCAGACTGGGTGCTCAACCGGACGACAAGCCTCAAGGGAGGACGCGGGTGATGGCCGACAGCAAAGCGAAGCCCGGGCAACCAAAGTCAGGCCTGCTGCTCGACATCCGCAATCTGCGCATCGAGGCGACTGTCTTCCCGCCGGGCGAACCGCCCAAGAACATCGTGCTGGTGCACGATGTCTCGCTGACACTCGAGAAGGGCAAGGTGCTTGGGCTGATCGGCGAATCCGGCGCCGGCAAGTCGACCATCGGCCTGTCGTCGATGGGCTATGGACGCGGTGGTGTGCGCATCACCGGCGGTGAGGTCATCCTGAACGGCCGCGACATCCTCAAAGGCGGCAAGGACGGCTTCCGCAAGCTGCGCGGCCGCGAGGTCTGCTATGTCGCGCAGTCGGCCGCAGCGGCCTTCAACCCGGCGCACCGACTGATGGACCAGGTGGTCGAAGCCACGCTGCTGCACGGCACTGCGACGCGCGCCGAGGCTGAAAAGCGTGCCGTCGCACTGTTCAAGAAGCTCAGCCTGCCGAACCCCGAAACCATCGGCGAACGCTTTCCGCACCAAGTCTCGGGCGGCCAGCTGCAGCGCGTGATGACGGCGATGGCGCTGTGCTCCGAGCCGGACCTGATCGTCTTCGACGAGCCGACCACGGCGCTCGATGTGACGACCCAGATCGACGTGCTGGCGGCTATCAAGGACGCCATCCGCGATACCCATGTGGCGGCGCTCTACATCACGCATGACCTCGCTGTCGTCGCCCAGGTTTCCGACGAAATCATGGTGCTGCGTCATGGAAGGCTGGTCGAATGGGGCGGCACAAGGCAGATCATCAAGGAGCCACGCCAGGAGTACACCAACGCGCTGGTGTCGGTGCATGAGATCGAGCATGCCGAACAGAAGCCCGGCACGTCGCCATTCCTGTCGGTGAAGAACGTCACCGCCGCCTATGGCCGCAGCCACATCAAGGTGCTGAAGAACGTCTCGGTCGACATCTATCCGGGCCAGACGCTGGCGGTCGTCGGCGAGTCCGGCTCCGGGAAGTCGACACTGGCGCGCGCCATCACCGGTTTGCTGCCGCCAGAAGAAGGCACTGTCACCTTCGATGGGCGTCCGCTGGCAAACCGGCTGGCCGACCGGCCGAAGGAGGATCTGCGGCAGTTGCAGATGATCTACCAGATGGCCGACGTGGCGATGAACCCGCGTCAGACCGTCGGCACCATCATCGGCCGGCCGCTGGAGTTCTATTTCGGCATACGCGGCCGCGAGCGCGACAAACGCGTCGCCGAACTGCTCGACAAGATCGAGATGGGCAAGGGCTTTTCCGACCGCTACCCGGCCGAGCTTTCCGGCGGCCAGAAACAGCGCGTCTGCATCGCTCGCTCACTTGCCGCCAAACCCAAGCTGATCATCTGCGACGAGGTGACTTCAGCACTCGATCCGCTGGTGGCACACGGCATCCTCGAGCTGCTGCTTGAGCTGCAGAAGGAGGAGAACGTCGCCTACCTCTTCATCACGCATGACCTGGCGACGGTGAAGTCGATCGCCGACTCGATCGCGGTGATGTATCGCGGCGAGGTGGTGCGCTACGGTCCGAAGAGCAAGGTGCTGAGTCCACCCTTCGACGCCTATACCGATCTTCTCCTCTCTTCGGTTCCGGAAATGGAGATCGGCTGGCTGGAAAAGGCGATCAAGGGACGGCGCATGGCCAGCGCGGGGAACTAGGGAATTCGTGGCATAAGCCGCGAAACCATCCTTCAACAACAAAGCCTTCCGGAGTCGCCCATGGCGCTCGCGACAAAACTGTTGCTGATCATCCTCGACGGCGTGCCCTACAGGAACTGGCGCCGGCTGATGGGCAATCTCGAAGGCTGGGTGCAATCGGGCGAGGCGCGGGTCTGGAAGATGCGCTCCGTGCTGCCGTCGACCTCGGCTTGCTGCTATGCCTCGATCCATACCGGCGTTTCGCCCCAGGTGCACGGCATCCTCTCCAACGAGAACCGGTTCCGCGTGGCGCAGCCCGACATCTTCTCCGAAGTCAGCAAGGCCGGCGGCAAGACGGGTGCTGTGACCCATTCGTATTGGTCCGAGTTCTTCCGGGCCTATCCGTTCGACCTGGTCGAGGACATGGAATTCGACGAGCCGAGCGGGCCGATCACGCATGGCCGCTTCCACACCATGACCGGTTACAATGCCCGCAACCAGATGACGCCAAGCGATGTCGACCTGTTCGCGACGCTGACCATGCTGACCAAACGCCACGGCATCGACTACGGCATCCTGCACACCTGCACGCTGGATTCGATGGGCCACCGCTTCGGCCATGATTGCCACGAGATGGACCATGCCGTCTATGCGATGGACGGCATGCTGGCTGCCTTCCTGCCACGCTGGATCGAAGCCGGCTATGAGGTGATGGTCACCGCCGACCATGGCCAGACCGACCGTGGTCATCATGGCGGCCATGACGATGAGATGCAGGATTTCGCGCTGTATTATTTCGGCCCCGGCGAGGGGCCGCAGGCCGATACGCTGCTCGACCAGCTGCAGCTTGCGCCGACAGTGCTGAGCCGGCTGGGTGTTCCCGTGCCGGAGACGATGAAGGCGAAGCCGTTTTTGGGGTGAGAAGCGGTTCGCGCAGCAGACGAAAAGCCAATTTTCTTGGCTTTTCGAGCTTCGAACGCCCCCTGAGCCTGCGAAGGGCTCGGGCGGTGGACGATCCGCCCCGCCGGGTCCCCGCTGCTTCGCCGCGTCCCGGCGTTCGCCGGCCTTTCATCGTGCCATTGGCACGATGAATTCGCTTCGCGAACCGGCTGCTCACCCCACAAGGGGAGAAGGGAAGATCCTGCCTCTGGCAACACCTAATGACTTCGGTTAGCCTCCCAAAAATTCCTTGGCGGAGGATGAACCTTTTTGGGCCGATCAGCGACAGAGCAGACAGGAGCCAGGCGGCTCGACCGGCCATGACGGCAGCGACGGAGACCGATCGCGCGCTTGTCGACCGGGTCGCGAAGGGCGACCGTGCCGCCGTGCGGCTCCTGTTCATGCGTCACCACGCGCGGGTCTACCGCTTCGTGGCGCGCCAGACGGGATCGGAGATGATGGCTGACGATATCGCCAACGAAGTGTTCCTCGAGCTATGGCGCCAGGCGCCAGGCTTCGAAGGGCGCTCCGAAGTCTCGACATGGCTGCTCGGCATCGCCCGTTTCAAGGCGCTGTCCTTGCTGCGCAAGAAGAAGGAAGCCTGGATCGACGACGAGGCCGCCGCCGCGGTGCCTGACAGTGCCGACACGCCGGAAGTCGTCACCATGAAGGAGGACAAGGCTGCCGCCCTGCGCCGCTTCGTCGACGCCTTGCCGGAAGAGCACCGCGTGGTGATCGATCTTGCCTATTATCATGGACAGTCGGTGAACGAGATCGGCGAGGTGCTCGACATTCCGGTCGCGACCGTCAAGACCCGGATGTTTTACGCCCGCAAGAAACTCGGTGAGGCCCTCAAGGCCGCCGGTTACGACAGGGGGTGGCCATGAGCGCCGCTGAAAAAATGTCGCGCCGCGACGAAATGGAAATGCTGCTGCCGTTCTATCTGAACGGCTCGCTGGAAGGTTCGGACCTGGAAGCCGTCGAGGAATGGCTGGCCAGCGATCCGGCGGCACTTGCCGCCCTTGGTGAGGCCGAAGCCGAATTCTCCGGCACGGCGGCTGCCAACGAAGCGATCCGTCCGCCGGCCGACGCGCTGAGCCGCTTCGCCAGGGCGCTCGATGCCGAGGCCGGACCGGCGCGAGCGCCGGCAGGATCGTCCTGGCTGGCGCAGGCCTGGGGCCGCTTCATGGCGGTACCGGTCGGCGTCGCCTGGGCCGCGGCCGCGGTTCTGCTGGCCCTGGTCATGGTGCAGTCGTTTGTCGAGCCCGGCGGCAAGGGCAATGATTTCGAGATTGCCGGCGCGCAAGACGATCTAGCGAAAATGCCGTTCGCCCTGGTCAAGTTCAAGCCGGATGTAAGGATGTCGGACATTTCCGCCTTCCTCGGCAACAACGGGCTGAAGATAATCGGTGGGCCGACCGCCGACGGCGTCTTCCGGCTTGGCATTCCCGCTACGACCGCTGCCGACTACACCAGGCAAATCGGCCTTATTGCCGCCCAGCCTTTTACGGAGACTGTGATCGAGGGAAGGAAACCGGTTGATGGCGGCTGAGGCGGTCATTCGATTTGTGACAATCCTCGCGGCCGCGATGACAATCGCCGCTGTGCCCGCGTCAGCGCAGACCAACGACCCCAATCCAGACCAGACGAAAACCGACTGCCGCAACGGGACCAACGCGGCGGGAGCCGACTGCGCCAAGGGTGGCAGTGACACAAAGAGCGGATCGGACACAGGCCAATCCGGCGCTGTCTTCCTGCCGACGCTAATCGTCGACCTGTTTCCCAACCCGGCGGCGACGCCAGTGCCGAGGCCACGGCCGGCGCCAGCGGCGCCGCCTGCCGATACTCAAGCCCGCCCTCCGCCTGGCGGCCCGATCGTCTCTCCGACCGATCTCGTCGCCGTTCAGCCGCCGCGCGCGGTGGTCGGCGATTTCGTGCCGGACGAGGTGCTGGTGACGGTCGACGGCGATGCCGGGGCCGTGCAGCAGATCGCCGCTTCCTTCGGCCTCCAGGTGCGCTCGCAGCGCCAGTCGCGGCTGCTTGGCAGCACGCTGGTGCGTTTTGGGATTCCCGACGGCCGGCCCGTCGGCGTCGTGCTGGCGCAACTCGCCGCCGACGGCCGCACCCAGCGGCGCGAGCCCAACCATGTGTATTCGCTGCAGCAGGCCGCCAGCATCGTAAACTATGCCTTCGACCGCATTGCGCTCGATGCCAAGCAGGCCAGCGGCGAAAACGTCCGCATCGCGGTGATCGACACCGGCATCGACGACACCAACCCGGCGCTGGCAGGCGTCATTGCGGGGCAGTTCGACGCCATGCCCGACGTGCCGATCGAAAAGCGCGATCACGGCACGTCGATCGACGGCCTGATCGCCGGTGTCGGCGCGCTGGAGGGCATGGCGCCGGGCGCCAGGATCTACCACGCCCGTGCCTTCGAGGGCGGCAAGTCGACCATGGATGTCATCCTGGCGGCGCTCGACTGGGCGGCGGACCAGGACGTTCGCATCATCAACATGAGCTTCGTCGGGCCGAAGAACGACCTGCTCGGTGTCGCCTGCCGCAATGCCCGCGCGCTGGGCATGGTGCTGGTCGCCGCCGCTGGCAACAACGGGCCGAAAGCACCCTATGGTTATCCGGCCGCCTTCGACGGCGTCATCGCGGTGACCGCAACCGATGCCAAGGATGGGCTGATGCCGCAGGCCAATCGCGGCGCCTATGTCTTCATCTCGGCACCCGGGGTCGAGATGGTGGCGCCGAGTGGCGCCGGCTCGGATGTGGTCACCGGCACCTCGTTCGCGGCGGCAATCGTGAGCGGCGCCATCGCCAATCTCATCCATGCCGCGCCCGATCGCTCAGCCGACGACATCGAGAAGGCGCTCGCGGCGACGGCCAGGGATCTCGGCCCCAAGGGACGCGACAATGATTTCGGCTATGGGCTGCTGGATATCAAGGCGGCAGGGGCGGCCAAGGAGTGATCCTGGGCATGGCGATGAACGATGGCTTGGCGCAACCCTTTTGCTACAGGGCCGGACCCAACCGAAGGGCGCTTCCATCATAGAAGCGCGACAGCCGAAAGCGGCTGAGGTCATGCCCAGTCTCGTTTCCCTGAATCATGTCGGAAATGACGCGGCCGATTCCAGGCCCGATGCCAAAACCGTGACCGCTCATTCCCGTCGCGACGAAAAGACCGCCGACTGCCCGCGCGTGATCCACGACGGGGACGACGTCGGGCATGGCGTCAATCATGCCGCCCCAGCCTGCCTTTAGGCGAACTGTTTCGAACTGTGGAAAAAGGCGCCTGAAATTGCGCTCTATCGAACGGAGGCCGGAGCGTTCAGCGGCTGGGTTGAGCACCCGCATTCTCTCGAAAGGACTCTGTGTATCCGGTGCCCAATCGCGCGGCGTCGACCAGCTATCAGGATAACCCGATGGAGCGAACGGAAAATAGCGGGTTCCGAGCGGATTGGCCATGAGGGCGGGAAGATACTTGGTGGCGTGCCGGAATGCGTCAGGCCCCATGTAGAGCAAATTACTGCCTCCCGGAGCGAGCGTGTATCCGCCATCCTGTCGGCGCCTGAAAGCGATGTCTTCGTCAGCTGCCGCACCTGCATAGATTTCAGGCATGGGCTCCGTTGCGGCTACGGTTACCCTGACGCTGAGTTGGGGGATGGACACGCCGTGTCTTCTCAGGAACAGGGATGACCAGGCGCCGCCCGCGACGAGTACGCTGGAGGTCTCGATGTATCCCGCCTCGGTCCACACTCCTCTGATCTTGCCAGCTGAGATTTCGAGGGTTCGCGCTGCGCAATTCTCTACGATTTTGACGCCATTTCGGACGGCAAGCCGAGCAAGTGCAGGCACCGCCAGCCAGGGCTCCGCGCGCATGTCGGAGGGCGTCGTCATCGCGCCCTTGAACTTGCGCGACATGCCTTTGATGAGTTTCGCGGTTTCGTCCGTGTCCAGGAGGCGCGTGTCGAGCGCATGGATCGCGGCGATCTTCATGAACTCTTCGAAGCCGGCCATGTCTTTGTCCGAGTTCGCCAGGTACGTCACACCTGTCTGGTTCAGCCCGATGTCTTCGCCGCATTCCTCGGCCAGCTGCCGCCATAGGCGACAAGCCTCGACAACGATCGGCAGCTCATCCGCGTCTCGTCCCTGCTTTCGAATCCATCCCCAATTTCGGGAGGACTGTTCGGCCGCAACGCGTCCCTTTTCCAGCAGCGTCACCGGAATGTTCCGTTTCGCAAGGAAAAGACCTGTCGTCACGCCGATGATACCGCCACCGACAATGACCACCTCCGAAGTCTTCGGCGGTGGGCCAGGATGTTGGATTGGATCCATCTCGGAGAACGGGAATTTGGGCAAGTGGCGCATCCAGGAGTGCTGGTCGATGACTCTGGTTTACTGGTTGTCACCCTCTAAAAGCCAAATCAAGAGCAGGCGCAGGCAGACCGTTGTCCCACGAGATGCAATCGATCTTCCGGCGACGTCCGCAGGGGGCGAACTCGGCCTTTCGGAGCGATCGGGTTTGATCCCTAGCCAGGCGCGCCGGCGACGGATCCTCGGACCACCAAGTCGACAGGCCAGACCTCGCCGCGGGCGCCCTCTTCCAGCCCCGAAATCCGTGCCGCCAGCCGCTCGGCGACGCGCGCGCCGGCAAGACGGATCGATGAACGCGTCGTCGACAGCGGCACCGAAAAATTCTCCGGCCGCAACCAGGGGAAGACGTCGTCATGGGCGATCAGCGACACGTCGCCCGGAATGCTCAAGCCGAGGTCGCGCACCGCACGCACGACGCCCAGCGCCATGATCAGGCTGGAGCAGGCGATCGCCGTCGGCGCATCGCCCTCTTCCAGCAAACGCCTGGTGGCGCGATAGCCGTTCTCTTCGGTCATGACCACCGAGCAGACATGGCGTTCGTCCAGTTCCAGTCCGCTCGCGGCCAGCGCCCGGCGCACGCCGCGTTCGCGATGGATGGCAAAGGTCTCGCGGTTGTCGCCATTGATCAGCGCCAGCCGCCGGTGGCCGAGCTGGATCAGCAGCCTCGCCGCCTCGCGGAAGGCGCCCTCATTGTCGATGTCGGTAAAGGCATAGTCGAAATCGAAGCCCTCACTGCGGCCATGAACGATGAATGGTATGCCGAGCGTGTTGACCAGCGCCACGCGCCGGTCGGCGGGCCTCGGCGAGGAGATGTAGACGGCGTCGACCTGGCGGTTGGCGACGATGCGCCGGTAGGTCGTCTCCTGATCGTCGGCGTCGGCCGGCGACAGCACCAGATCGAGCTCGTGCGAGCGTGCATAATCGCCAAGGCCGGACAGGAACTCGACGAAGTGCGGATCGATGTCGACGGATGCACCGGTCGGCAGGACATAGCCGATCATCCCGGTCTTGCCGGTCGCCAGCCGGCGCGCGCTGGGATTGGGGCGGTAGCCGTGGCGCTTGGCGGCGTCCATGACACGCCTTCGCGTTTCCTCGTTGACCTCAGGATAGCCATTCAGCGCGCGGCTTACCGTAGTCTGCGACAGTGCCAGCATATGGGCAAGCTGCTTGAGGTTCACAAAAACTCTCCATCTCCCTCAAAGCGCTTTTAAATTGAATCGACCCAAGTGCCTCGGGCTTGGGCCATTCGACAACGGACCATAAGCGTGCTTCAGACGTGTTTAAAACAAAAATTGCTGCTGCATTGCCATAAAAGCATGTTGCAGCGCACTTTTCAGGCCGCAAACGCGTCAGATTAAATCGATTAGCCCAGCTGCCTCTTGACTTCCGGCCGATTCAATGGCGAGATCAAAAGGGCCAAAGCGCTTTGGAAGACTCTTCGAAAGGTTGCGGTTCCTTTCTGACTGAGTCACAGTCCTGCGGCGTCGGCGGGCGGAATGGAGGTTCCGTCCGGTGTGTATGATCCACTGGGAGGAATACCGATGAAGAAAATGCTTTTGCTGGGTGCCGCGTTTGCCACGCTCGCCCTGAACGCGCCCGCGCATGCCGAACTGAAATTCAAGCCGGGTGAGGACAAGCGCTTCAACTGGGCCAACTACGAAGAGCTCAAGAAAGTCGACCTCAAGGGTGAGACGCTGTCGATCTTCGGACCGTGGCGCGGTGAGGACGAAGGCCTGGTGCGCGGCGTTCTCGACTATTTCTCGGAAGCCACCGGCGTCGAGATCAAATACTCCTCCTCGGAGAATTACGAACAGCAGATCGTCATCGACACGCAGGCCGGCAGCCCGCCCAACATCGCCGTGCTGCCGCAGCCGGGACTGATCCAGGACCTGGCATCAAAGGGCCTGCTGACGCCACTCGGTGACGACACCGCCAAATGGGTCAAGGACAATTACGGCGCCGGCCAGTCATGGGTCGATCTCGGCACCTTCAAGGATAAGGACGGCAAGCCGGGCTTCTTCGCCTTCCCCTACAAGGCCGACGTGAAGTCGCTGGTCTGGTACTCGCCGGATAATTTCGAGGAAGCCGGCTACAAGGTGCCGAAGACGCAGGAAGAACTCGCTGATCTCGAAAAGAAGATCATCGCCGACGGCGGCAAACCGTGGTGCATCGGCCTCGGCTCCGGCGGCGCCACCGGCTGGCCGGCGACCGACTGGGTCGAAGATTTGATGCTGCGCACCCAGTCTCCGGAAACCTACGACAAGTGGGTTAAGAACGAGATCCCGTTCAACGATCCGGCGGTGGTCAACGCCATCGACATCTTCGGCAAGATCGCGACCGACGACAAGATGGTCGACGGCGGCGCCAAGGCGGTTGCGGCGACCGATTTCCGCGACAGCCCGAAGGGCCTCTTCGCTGTGCCGCCGAAATGCTACCTGCACCACCAGGCGTCGTTCATCCCGACCTTTTTCCCGGAAGGCACCAAGATTGGCCAGGACGCGGACTTCTTCTACTTCCCGCCCTATGCCTCCAAGCCTGAACTGGGCACGCCCGTGCTCGGTGCCGGGACGCTGGCGATGATCACGAAAGACAGCAAGAGCGCCCGCGCTTTCATCGAATTCCTGAAGATGCCGCTCGCCCATGAGATCTGGATGGCCGAAGGCGGTTTCGTGACGCCGCTCAAGTCGGTCAACAAGGAGGCCTATGCCAGCGACGCGCTGAGGAAGCAAGGCGACATCCTCGCCAACGCCTCGACCTTCCGCTTCGACGGTTCCGACCTGATGCCCGGCAAGATCGGCGCCGGCGCCTTCTGGACCGGAATGATCGACCTGGTCGGCGGCAAGTCCGCGCAGGATGTCGCCACCGACATTCAGAAAAGCTGGGACGCCATTAAGTAGGCAAGCCGCCGATTGTTCGGCTGGACGTTTGAACTATCGATCCTGACTGGATCCGGGCCCCAGGGGCCCGGATCCAACCGGCGGCCCGTGCCGCGGCGACTATCATGAGCACACAGACATCCGGCATGAAGCGCGACCAGCAAAGAGGAAGACCTGTCTTGCCTGGCGATGGCGCTCTGAACAACTGAATCGGCGCATCTCACCGCCCTGACCGTTCGGCCTTGGCTAGTGATGCGCAGGGGGAGGGACCCATGGCGGCTCAGATTTTCTCGGCCATATTCGTCATCATCGTCGGGGTCGGCGGTTGCGTCGCCTATTTCTGGGGCGCCAACAAACTGGTCGACCTGATATTTCCATCGCGTGGTGTCGCTGGCGCCGCGGCTATCGACAATCTGCGCCGGCAAGGGCTGGTCCGGCCGTGGCTGTTCGTCGGTCCGGCGATGATCATCTTGACCATCTACCTGATCTATCCGGTGGTCGAGACGCTGCGGCTGTCGTTCCTCGATCGCGGCGGCGTCAATTTCGTCGGCTTGGCCAACTATCAATGGGCCTTCGGCGACCGTGAATTCCGCAACTCGATTCTCAACAACATCGTCTGGCTGGCGGTGGTGCCGGCCGCCTGCACCTTCCTCGGGCTGATCATCGCCGTGCTGACCGACAAGATCTGGTGGGGCACGATCGCCAAGAGCCTGATCTTCCTGCCGCTGGCGATCTCCTTCGTCGGCGCCAGCGTGATCTGGAAATTCATCTACGAATATCGCGGCGAGGGCCAGACGCAGATCGGCATCCTCAACGCCATCATCCAGCATTTCGGCGGCCAGCCGCAGGTCTGGATATCGCTGCCGTTCTGGAACAATTTCTTCCTGATGGTGATCCTGATCTGGATCCAGACCGGCTTTGCCATGGTCATCCTGTCCTCAGCCTTGCGCGGCATTCCCGAAGAAACGCTGGAAGCCGCCGTCATCGACGGCGCCAATCCATTCCAGATCTTCTGGAAGATCATGGTGCCGCAGATATGGGGCACCATCGCCGTCGTCTGGACCACCATCACCATTCTGGTGCTCAAAGTGTTCGACATCGTGCTGACCATGACCAACGGCCAATGGAACAGCCAGGTCCTGGCCAATCTGATGTTCGACTGGATGTTCCGTGGCGGCGGCGATTTCGGCCGCGGCGCCACCATCGCCATCATCATCATGATCGCGGTCATTCCGATCATGGTCTGGAACATCCGCCAGGCGAACAAAGAGACGGGAGGACATTGAGATGGCCGTTGCGACCGGAAATTCCTTCGCCAGCCGCTTTGGCGTCCACATTGCAGTGCTTGTCTTCGTCGCGATCTGGACCATACCGACGCTCGGCATCCTGGTCTCCTCGCTGCGCGACAAGAACCAGATCATCGCCTCGGGCTGGTGGAACTCGTTCGCCAGTTCCACCCAGACCGAAGCCGGCCGGCTGCCGGCCGCCTCGACGCAGGTCGAAAAGGACGGCAAGTTCGTTCTCGAGGGCAACATCTTCGGCGACGGCGCCAAGCGCAACATCAGCGCCTTCGGTGTCAAATCGGCGGCGCCAACGCAATATCCCGCTGGCACTTCGGCGGATCTCGGCGATGGCGTGACCTTGCAGCTGAATGAAGACGGCAGCTTTGTCATGCAGTCGCCCAAGGCCTTCGAAGGCGATCGCGGCCAGCGCATCTACTATGCCTCGTCGGCGCCACCGAAATTCACCACCGAGAACTACAAGACAGTCTTGTTTTCCGAGGGCATCGGGCGGTCGTTCATGAATTCGCTGACCGTCACCATCCCGGCGACCGTCATACCGATCCTGATCGCCGCCTTTGCCGCCTATGCGCTGGCCTGGATGCGGTTTCCCGGCCGGGCGCTGCTGATCGCGGTCATCATCGGCCTGCTGGTTGTGCCGCTGCAGATGTCGCTGATCCCGCTCTTGAAACTCTACAACGGTGTCGGCGCTTTCTTCGGCATGCCGTCGAAGACCTATCTCGGCATCTGGCTGGCGCATACCGGCTTCGGCCTGCCCTTCGCCATCTACCTGCTCAGAAGCTACATTGCCGGCCTGCCGCGCGAAATCATGGAATCGGCGCGCATCGACGGCGCCAGCGATTTCGAGATCTTCGTCAAGATCGTCTTGCCGCTGTCGTTCCCGGTGCTGGCCTCGTTCGCCATCTTCCAATTCCTGTGGGTATGGAACGATCTGCTGGTGGCGATGGTTTTCCTGGGTACAGAGGCAGACCAGATCGTGCTGACCGCCAAGCTCAATGCGCTGTTGGGCTCACGCGGTGGCGACTGGGAGATTCTGACGACATCGGCTTTCGTGACCATCATCGTGCCGCTGATCGTCTTCTTCTCGCTGCAGCGCTATTTTGTCCGCGGGCTGCTTGCCGGCTCGGTGAAAGGAGGCTGAGACGATGCAATCCGCTTTGAAGGCCAGCTCGAAGCCTGATCTCGCCATCGATAGCGACTGGTGGCGAGGTGCGGTGATCTACCAGATCTATCCGCGCAGCTACCAGGACTCCAACGGCGACGGCATTGGCGACCTCAAGGGCATCATCGGTCGCCTCCCCTACATCGCGGCACTCGGTGCGGACGCCATCTGGATTTCGCCGTTCTTCAAATCGCCGATGAAGGATTTCGGCTATGACGTCACCGATTACTGTGACGTCGATCCGATGTTCGGCACGCTGGCCGACTTCGACGCGCTGACCGCCGAGGCGCACAGGCTGGGCTTGAAGGTGATGATCGACGAGGTGCTGTCGCACACCGCGGACAACCACCCATGGTTCAAGGAAAGTCGGTCGAGCCGCACCAACCCCAAGGCCGACTGGTATGTCTGGGCTGACGCCAGGCCGGACGGCACGCCGCCCAACAACTGGCTGTCGATCTTCGGCGGCTCGGCCTGGCAATGGGACACCAGCCGCCAGCAATATTACCTGCATAATTTCCTGTCCGAGCAGCCCGACCTGAACTTCCATAACCATGAGGTCCAGAACGCGTTGCTCGACGTCACCCGCTTCTGGCTGGAGCGTGGCGTCGACGGTTTTCGGCTCGACACCATCAATTTCTATTTCCACAGCCAGGGCCTGGAAAACAATCCGCCGCTGCCGCCGGAAGAGCGCAACGACCAGACCGCACCAGCGGTCAATCCCTACAACTATCAGGACCATCTCTACGACAAGAGCCGGCCCGAAAACCTCGGCTTCCTCGAGCGGTTCCGCGCCCTGCTCGATGAATATCCGGCAACCGCCGCGGTCGGCGAGGTCGGCGATTCGCAGCGCGGACTGGACGTGGTGGCTGCCTACACGGCCGGCGGCAAGCGCGTGCACATGTGCTACTCCTTCGACTTCCTGGCGCCGGAAAAGATCAGTGCGGCCAAGGTCCGCTCGGTGCTGGAATCCTTCGGCAAGGTCGCCAGCGACGGCTGGTCGTGCTGGGCCTTTTCCAACCACGACGTGATGCGCCCGGCCTCGCGCTGGGCGGCCGGCGAATCCGACCCGACCGCCTATCTCAAGGTCATCTCGGCGCTGCTGATGTCCTTGCGCGGTTCGGTCTGCATCTATCAAGGCGAAGAGCTTGGGCTCGGTGAAGCCGACCTCCAGTTCGAGGATTTACAGGACCCCTATGGCATCCGCTTCTGGCCGGAATTCAAAGGCCGCGACGGCTGCCGCACGCCGATGGTGTGGGACGGCAGCACCAAGAATGGCGGATTCTCCTCGGCAAAGCCCTGGCTACCGGTGCCGACCAAACATCTTTCGCAAGCGGTCAATGTCCAGCAGGGCGACGAGAATTCGCTGCTTGAGCACTATCGTCGCTTTCTCACGTTCCGGCGTGCCCATCCGTCGCTCGTCAAGGGTGACATCACCTTTATCGAAAGCGAGGGCGACACCGTTGCCTTCACCCGCCGCGCAGGCAACGAGCAGCTCGTCTGCGTCTTCAATCTGGGAGCCGGGCCAACCAAGGTTGACCTTGGCAGCCGATCGCTGCAACCTTTGCCCGGGCATGGATTTTCGGGGCAGGCAAGCAGCGGTTCCATCGAGCTTGGCGGCTACGGCGCCTGGTTCGGGCGCGTCGACTGAATTTCAAATCACTGGAGGAAACCAATGGCCGATGTCACGCTAAGGCAAGTGAAGAAGTCCTACGGCAATCTGAACATTCTCCACGGCATCGACCTCGATATCAAGTCGGGCGAATTCATCGTCTTTGTCGGTCCGTCGGGCTGCGGCAAGTCGACATTGCTGAGGTCGATCGCCGGGCTCGAGGAAATCACCTCCGGCGAGCTCAGAATAGCCGGCGAGGTCGTGAACGACGTGCCGCCATCCAAGCGGGGCATCGCCATGGTGTTCCAGTCCTACGCGCTGTACCCGCACATGACCGTTTACGACAACATGGCGTTCTCGATGAAGATCGGGAAGGAGAACAAGGCCGAGATCGACCGGCGCGTGCGCCAGGCGGCGGAAATCCTGCAGCTGACCAAATATCTCGACCGCTTGCCCAAGGCGATGTCGGGCGGACAGCGCCAGCGCGTCGCTATCGGCCGCGCCATCGTGCGCAATCCGAAAGTGTTCCTGTTCGACGAGCCGCTGTCGAACCTTGACGCCGCACTTCGCGTTGCCACCCGCATCGAGATCGCCAAGCTCAAGGAATCGATGCCCGCCACGACCATGATCTACGTCACCCACGACCAGGTCGAGGCGATGACGCTGGCCGACCGCATCGTTGTGCTCAAGGACGGCCATATCGAACAGGTCGGCACGCCGATGGATCTCTACAAGAAGCCCGGCAATCTGTTCGTCGCCCAGTTCATCGGCTCGCCGGCCATGAACATCCTGCCCGCGACCATCGACAAGACCGGAAATCCGACTGTCGTCAGCCATGTCGGCGGGCGCAAGGCAACCGTGCCGATCACGACGCCTGCTTCGGCAAAGGGCGCCGCAGTGAGCTTCGGCGTGCGGCCGGAGGATTTGATCATCGCCAGCGGTGCGGACTATCTGTTCGAAGGGACGGTCGACTATGTCGAGCAGCTCGGCGAGGTTCAGCTTGTCTATGTCGACATCGGCCGCGCCGACCTGCCGTTGGTGACCAAGCTGCCTGGTAATGTCGAAGTCAAGCGTGGCTCGACATTGCGCTTGAGCGCCAATGGCGAAGACCTGCATATCTTCGATACGGATGGGCGGTCCTTCGCGCTTCACGAAGCGGAAGCAAAGGCAGCCTGATACGGAACCATCTCGACGGTCAAAAAAAGAGCGGCGGGCAAGGCCCACCGCTCTTTTCTGGACATCGGCTTCGGCTGTTAGCGACCGAAGAGGTTCCGGTCGCTGCCCTGAGGGGCGGACTTCGATACATCGCCCGACGAATTGAGCAGCTTGTAGATGGGCGATTCGCTCTTGCGGATCGAGCCCGTATGCGAAGTGTCGACGTTGACGGTCGCCTGCTTGTTGATGTCGGTTCCGCCAACGTTGTCGTTGCGGGCATAGGCGCTGCCGGCGGCAATCAGAACAGCGGCGGCAGTAAGAACAATCTTCTTCATTTTTGATACTCCGTATTTTCGAATTCGATGCGGCGGGTTAACCCGCCGCATCGCTGTCTGATGTTGGTTTGGTCGGATGTTAGTTGTTGCCGAACAGATTGCGGTCGCTGCCATGGTTGACAGGCGCCTGCGTGGCCGGCTCCGACTTCTGGGTGGAAGCCGTGTACGAGCTGTCGGTGGCGGTGGTGGCAGGCTGGTTGGCGCCGTTGGAGCCAAAGTTGTCGCTGCCTGCGAAGGCGCTACCCGAGATGGCGAGAACCGCAGCGGCAGCAAGAATGATCTTCTTCATTTCAAGTCTCCTGATTTCTGAATTTCGCCAGAGCGGCGGGCAAGCCCGCCGTCTGCCGGTAATCGGCTTTTAGTTGTTGCCGAAGAGATTACGGTCGCTGCCCTGGGCAGGCGTCTGAGCAGCCGGTTCCGACTTCTTGACCGAAGCCGTGGACGAGCTGTCGACAGCAGTGGCTGCCGCGGCGTTCGAACCGTAGTGGTCGCTACCATTAGCGAAGGCGCTGCCCGAAATCGCCAGAAGGACGGCGGCAGTGAGAATGATCTTTTTCATTTTATGTACTCCAGTATTTTTCCCGTCCGTCTAGCGGCGTGTCTTGGGAAGAAATCGCGTCGTTCGGACAGCCCCGATGTGGGAGGGCATCCTCGCCTTTTCCAATCACGAAGTTGTTTCGTGTGGACCATGAGTCCGCCACTTGAAATTGTGCCAAGGGCTTCTACACACCACTTTTTACTTATATTTTTCAATGATTTAAGAAAAACCGCCCGCTTGATCACCAACTGTTTCGAAGGTCCGGCGTTCACACCGTCCTGCACGCACCGTCAACAGAAACGAACCGTTCGGTTCGATTTTAGAAAGAGCTAATAGTCACTTTTCGAAACTGTTAACTTTTTTGGCCCCGGGTGAGGGGTCGGTTTCGAGGAGATTGCAGATGGAAATGGCCGCCGCGGAGATAGGATTTCAGCTCTGCAATCGCCAACCGGAACGTTTCGCATCCGTGTCGCGCCGCATGGATACGATGTCGTTTTCATGCCGATGGCGCGCCCGCGATCGTGGTTAGATCATATCATCTCAGGTGCCGCTTCGTGACGACGAGGCGGAGAATTGGGAAGCCGGTCAGAATCCGGCGCTGCCCCCGCAACGGTGGTGGAGTTCAAGTCGCAACGGGAGACCACTGGGCAACTGCCTGGGAAGGTGTCGCGATGGTCCGCAAGGACAACTCCAGAGCCCGGAAACCAGCCCGAGATCATTGAACTCGACTGATCGCGGTGGGCGGTCAAGAGGTGGATAGTGCATGTCCGGCGCATCGCCGGCCTGCGTCCAATCCTTCCTCCGTCACCACCAGTTCAGTCCTTAGAAACGAGGACAGGACATGGAAACTCGCAACGACATGCTGAGGCTCTTGAACAGCCGCCGGCAAGGCTTTTCGCTAGAACAGCCCTTCTACACCGATCCGGACTACTTCAAGCTCGACATGGAGCTGATCTGGTATCGCGACTGGCTGTTCATTGGCCACGATTGCGAGCTGCCGAAGCCGGGCAGCTACATCACGGTGCAGATCGGTGACTATCCGGTCGTCCTTGTCCGCGACCAGCAAGGCAAGATCAACGCCTTCCACAATTCCTGCCGCCATCGCGGCAGCCGCGTCTGCAATACCGAGAGGGGTACGGCGGCAAAGCTCGTCTGCCCCTATCACCAGTGGACCTATGAACTCGATGGCCGCCTGCTGTTTGCCCGCCAGATGGCCGACGGTTTCGACAAGAGCGAGTTCAGCCTGAAGCCGGTCGCCTGCGAGAGCGTCGGCGGCTACATCTTCATCTGCCTGGCCAGGGAGCCCGCCGATTTCGCGCCGATGCGGGCGATGATCGAACCTTATCTTTTGCCGCACCGGTTGCGCGAAGCAAAGATCGCCTTCGAGAGTACGATCATCGAGAAGGGCAACTGGAAGCTGGTCTGGGAAAACAATCGCGAGTGCTATCACTGCGTCGCCAATCATCCCGAGCTGTGCAAGACCTTCCCCGAGGCGCCGACCGTAACCGGCGTCAACGGCGCCGACAGTGACCCCGAAATGGTCGCGCATTGGGCCAAATGCGAGGCATCAGGCCTGCCGAGCAAATTTCGCATCGATCCGGCCGGACAGTACCGCGCCACCCGCGCGCCGTTGCTGCGCGATGCCGTCAGCTACACCATGACCGGCAAGCGGGCGGTGAAGAAGAACCTCTCCGACACTGTCTCCGCCGACCGGATCGGCACCTTGATGCACTATCACTACCCGACGACCTGGAACCACATCCTCATCGATCACGCGGTGACGTTCCGGGTGCTGCCGATCAGCGCCACGGAAACGGCGGTGACGACGAAGTGGCTGGTGCACAAGGATGCGGTCGAGGGGGTCGACTACACCATCGACGATCTCACCCATGTCTGGACCGAGACCAACGACCAGGACCGTCGCATCGTCGAGGAAAACGCCTTCGGCATCCTGTCGCCCGCCTATGAACCAGGCCCCTATTCGGAGCTGCATGAGGGTGGCGTGATCCAGTTCGTCGAATGGTACGCGTCGTTCATCGGCCCGCGCCTCGCCGAAGGCGGCCGGCCGACCCTGCGCAGCGTCGCCTAGCGCATGTCGCCCAAAATGCGCAGCGGCCTTGGGATCATGCACAAAACAAAAGAGATAAGAGGATGAATGCGATGACGGATCTTGGCCTCTATCGCCATCTCGACCAGATGACGCCCTGGAACGACCGGCTGCAGGTGCTAGAAGTGATCGGCGTCAGCGACGAAGCGCCTGACGTCAAGACCTTCACCTTCCGCTCCGACAACCAGACCTGGTTTCGCTACAAGCCGGGCCAGTTCTTGACGCTGGAGCTGCCGGCCGCGGACGGGCCGCTGATGCGCACCTACACGCTGTCGTCCTCGCCATCGCGGCCGTTCTCGATCGCGGTGACGGTGAAGGCGCAGGCCGGCAGCATCGGCACGCGCTGGATGTTCGACCATCTTACGCCCGGATCGCACGTCAAGGCCTATGGGCCGACCGGTGACTTTTCGCTGCACAGCCACCCGGCGGCCAAATATCTGTTCATCTCCGCCGGTTCCGGCGTGACGCCGATGATGTCGATGCTGCGCTGGCTGAACGACTGTGCGCCATGGACCGATGTCGGCTTCGTCAATTGCGCGCGCCGTCCGGAAGAGATCATCTTCCGCAAGGAACTTGAGCTGCTCGGCAGCCGGATGCCCGGCCTGTCGCTCGGCTTCATGATCGAGGAGCGGTCGAGCCGCGAGGGCTGGTTTGGCCATATGGGCCGCATCGACGCCATCCGGCTGCCGCTGCTGGCGCCCGATTTCCGCGAGCGCGAAATCTTCTGCTGCGGCCCTGATCCTTTCATGCGCGCCGTGCGCGGCATGCTGGACTCCGCCGGCTTCGACATGACGAAATACCATCAGGAGAGCTTTGCGGCGCCTGCCGTGGAGAAGATCCCGGCGCCGTTCGCTTTGCCGGCGAGAGACGACGCCGTCGCCCCGGTCGAAGCCGCGACGCCGATCCGTTTCGCGCTTTCGGATGTCGACGCCGAATGCGTCGCCGGGCAGACCGTGCTGCAGACCGCGCGGGCCTCCGGCGTGCGGATACCCGCCGCATGCGAGTTCGGTCTGTGCGGCACCTGCAAGGTGAAGAAGGTCGCGGGCGACGTCGAGATGAGCCACAATGGCGGCATCCTGGACCACGAGATCGACGACGGCTTTATCCTCGCCTGTTGCTCAAAACCGCTTTCGGCGCTCGAAATCGAGGCGTGATCGGCTTGGAGCCGCTGGCGCACGTTGGCTTGCCAAGCAAGAATCGAGTGTTTACAGGCGTTATAGGCTGAGCGACCGCGCCGACCGGCGACTGCTCGCGCGGCTGCGGGGGCCAAGACAAATGCGTCATAGCGATGTCTACGCAATTTCGAGCAAGGATATTGTCTTTGAATCTTTCGACGGCGAAGCCGTCGTGCTCGATCTTTCGAACGGGAAGTATTTCGGATTTTCCGATTCGGGCAGCAGGATTTGGCAGGCGCTATCGTCCGGCGTCGATGCCCAGGCTCTGGTCGGGCTGACCGTTGGCGCCAGGACGATTGGCCCCGATGAACTCGAAGGTTTCGTATCGCAATTGCTTGAACTGGGGCTCCTGGTTCGCCTGGATGCGCCACCGCTGCCGCTGCCTGGCGAACTGCTTGCCGACCTTGCCGCCACAACCGAGTCGCTCGCTGTGAGCGTTCACGACGACCTTGCCGACCTCATCATCGTGGATCCTATCCATGAAGTCGAGGAACCCGTTGGCTGGCCGGCGGTAAAGCAGACATCCTGACGGGCGACTGGTTGCATCGCCAGAGAGGGACACTGGACCTGACCATATCGCGCGTCACTCTCGAAATCTTGCCGGACTACGCCCGGTATCTCATTGCCGCCGCTGAACGCACGGCCGCATACAATTCAGTCGTGCGTAGGATCAACCTTCCCCGGCTTGAGGTTAGCGCGCATCTCAGCCCCGGCGCGCTGGCGGATGCACTCAGCCATGCTTTTCTCGAGACCCGGGATGATCAGCCGGAAACGTCCCGTTGCCGCATTTTCATTGTGCATCCGGGCGTCGCTGGTATCCCCGAGCCAGCCAAGTGGGCCGACGCGCATTTCACCGAGCACGGCTTTGCCAAGCGGCTCGCCGAGGCCGGGTTGCGTGGCCATCACTTTCACGATCTCGACTTCTGGCAGTTCTATGATCCGCAACGTCGCGTTGGCGTTCAGTTGATGGCCTCGGCTGAAGCTTTTCCACCATGGGAGCCGGGAGCACCGTTGCGGGCTTTCCTGCATTGGGAATATGCGGCACGCGGCATGCGACTTGCCCATGCAGGCACGCTCGGCGCCAACGGCAAGGGCGTGCTGCTGGCAGGCGCGGGCGGTGCAGGGAAATCCGGGACGGTCGCTGCCGGCCTCCTCAACGGGCTGGACAGCGTCGGCGATGATTATGTGCTGATCGACCTCGCCGGCGGCGTGACTGCCCGCCCGCTGTTTTCAACACTCAAACAGGATCCCCAGGGATTTGCACGGCTTGGGCTGAAGCAACGGCTGCCGGCGCATGGTCCGCTCAACTGGCAAGGCAAGCACACCTTTCACATTGGTGAGATTGCGCCTCAGCCGGTGCCTGAAACTCTGGACATCGTTGCGCTGGTGGTGCCACATATCGGTGGTGGCGAGGTAAGTTCGATCGTGCCGGTGTCGCGCAAAGATGCCATGATTGCCTTGGCTCCGTCTGGCATAGCGCAGATGCCGGGCGAGCGGGAAAGCGGTTTTCGCTTCTTCGGCGACCTGACGCGCCTGCTGCCATGCTACCGTCTGTCGCTGGGAACGCAGCCCCGGGAGATAGCCGGCACGGTCGCGGACTTTCTCGCGCGGGGCGCTTCGTGAAACTGAGCGTGATAATGCCTGTCTACAATCGCGAGCGCTATGTCGTTTCGGCATTGCGCTCGCTGGTGCGGCAGCGCGACGCCGCTGATCTCGACATCATCGTCATCGATGACGGCTCGACCGACGCCTCGGTTGAAGCCGTGCGCTCGATGATGCGCGAGACACCCTGCATCCGCCTGTTCCAGCAATCGAACATGGGCATCGCCAAGGCGCGCAATGCCGGGCTGCGGCAACTGCCGCCGGACGCCGCGTTTGTGTCCTTTCTGGATTCTGACGACATCTCGCTGGCCGGGCGGTTCAAGGCAGATCTTGCGCGCTTCAAAGCCGATTTCGACCTGGAGCTGACCTATTCGCTGATAACCCTGGCAGACCGGATTGACGACGAGCGGCTGGAACCGACACCCGACAGCCGCACGATGACACTGCGCGGAATTTCGCTGAGTGCGGCCCTGTTCAAAAGGCAGCTTATCGACCGGACGGGCCAGTTCGATGAGGATTTCGAGCAGGCCGAGGATACTGATTATCTGCTGCGCGTTTTCGAAACGGGACCGAACTGCGAACTGATGGACGCCGTCGCGATCTACTATCGACGGCACGCCGGGAATGTTACCAAGGAGCATGGCGGCAGGGTTCGCAACAATTTGCGTGCAATTCATAAGTCGATGCGACGGCGCAAGGCCGACCCCTCGCTGCGAGACGTCCAGGGAATCTTCGAACTGAAGAGTCCCGCTGATTGGCAGATGCTATGATGCTGCACACAATCGGGCCGCATCAGCCAAGCCGCGAACGGTCGTGGAGCCGCCTATGAGGCTGAGCGTGATCATGCCGGTCTACAACCGCGAAGCCTTTGTAGGCCCGGCCCTGCGCTCGCTGCTGAGGCAACGCGACGCTGCCGATCTTGACATCATCGTCGTCGATGACGGGTCGACCGACGGATCGGCCGAAGCAGTGCGCTCGGCGATGGACGAGAACCCGTGCATCCGCCTCTTCCAACAGCCCAATCTTGGTGTGACCCGCACGCGCAACGTCGGGCTTAGTCTGATCAAGCCGGAAACGGAATTGGTATCCTTTCTCGATTCGGACGATATTTCCCCATGCGAACGGTTCGCGACCGATCTCGGACTGTTCCGGAACGATCCGGACCTGGACCTCACCTATTCAAGAATGATGCTTGTCGACAAGATCGACGACGACCGCCTTGAGCCGGCCGCCGACAGCCACAGCATTACGGTTCGCGGCATCCATCTGTCGGCGGCGATCTTTTCGCGCAGGCTTGTCGAGCGTATCGGTTGCTTCGACGAGGCCTTCAACCAAGCCGAGGATACCGACTACCTGCTGCGCACCTTCGAAAGCAGGCCAAGACATGCGATGCCGGAGACAGTGGCCCTCTACTACAGACGTCATCCTGGCAACATGACCCGCCAAACCGATGTCCAGTCGCGTGAATTCATGCGCGCTATTCACAAGTCGATGAATCGCCGCAAGGCAGATCCGTCCCTGCGTCGAATCGAAGGTATCTTCGATCTCAGGGATCTCGCTGACTGGCATTTCATGTGATGAGCGGATACGGCGTCGTCATTCCGGCCTTCAACGCGAGCGGTACGATCTCCGAGACGTTGCGGTCGGTCGCGGCCCAGACGGTGCGACCCGAAATGGTCGTGATCGTCGACGACGGCTCGACCGACGATCTTGCTTCGGCGATCGACGGCATTGATCTCCAGATGCAACTCCTACGCCAGGACAATGCGGGACCCGGCAGTGCTACGACCCGTGGTATTGCGGCACTCTCGACGCCGCTTATCGCGACGCTGGACGCAGACGATCTGTGGCTGCCTAATAAAATCGAAAGGCAGATCGCATTCTTTGACGGATCGCCCGCGACATCCGGGGTTTTCTGTCACCTGCGGAATTTCCGCAACGACCGGCCCGACGCACCCGAGGCAGCGACCGTGCCCGGCTGGTTGCGGACGACCATGATGATCCGCCGCACGGTTGCCGAGGCCGTCGGGCCAGTCATCGACCAAGCAGGCGGGCGCGGTGAGATGATCGACTGGATCGCCCGGGTTCGTGAGGCAGGCTTTGTCCTTGCCATGCTCGACGACGTGCTTGCATTGCGCCGCATCAGGCCGGGCAGCCTTTCCCATGGCCGGGATCCGGAACGCGACCGCGGCTATCTCCAGGTGGCAAGGCTCGCCATGCAGCGGCGAGCCCAGAACAAGGCGGGCTCCAGTTGAAAGCCGGGCCGGTTCGCCGTATCGGCCGTCGCTTTCCGGACTATGGTTGGTCCTGGCCGACCGGCCAGCTCGACCAGTTGCTCAAGGCAGCCCTGTTCGCCGATGAAGACGCAGCCGCCGGCTGCGCCGCGCGCTGGCTGGATGAGAACGACATCGATCTTGTCTCGTTTAGAGAACACCGGTTGCTCGCTGCCATCTCCGACAGGTTCGGAAGAAAGTTGGCTGGCCATTCCGCCCATCCGCGCCTCGTCGGCCTGCAGAAGATGCTGTGGACGAAGTCACGGATGGCGATGCGCGAAGCAGAGCCGGTGCTGAAGGCGATGATCGACGGCGGCGCCGATATCATGTTGATCAAGGGCGCCAGCCGCGTTGCGGTGGACGCCTCGGCACAGCGTGGTCGGGTGGCCCACGACATCGATATACTGGTGCGCCCGCGCGACATGGCTGCCGTGTTCGACATCCTGCGCGATCGCGACTGGCAGATCGCCTCGGGCGTCAGTGCGCAATATCTGCGAACCCGATTGGCGTCGCTGCGGTCGATGAACTTTTTCAAGGGTCGTTTCGGCGACATCGACCTGCATCAGCTCGGCTATGACGGCTCGCAGATGAGCTCGGAAGACGATCTGGCGATCTGGCAGCGAGCGATCCCGGCCGAATTCAGCGGCGTCGCGGTCTTCGTGCCGTCGCCGGCCGATCGCATGGCCTTGGCCATCGCCCATGGCGGCCTCGACGCCCACACCCACAGCGACTGGCTTGTCGATTGTGCCGTCGCCATCCGTGGCGGAGACGTCGACTGGGATGTTTTCCTCGACATCGTCGGCAGACGCGGTCTGGCCGTTCCGGCGGCAGTGGCATTGTCCTACCTGGTGTTTGAGATCGGCGTTTCCGTGCCGGGGCCGACATTGGCCAAAATCTTCGGGATGGCTGATAGGGCTGGCCTGTCGCGTTGGTCGTCGATTTTGCAAGCCAAGCCGCGCACGGATTTCGGCACCCTTGTCTGGCTGTCGCGCGGACTTGCCAAGCAATTGCGCCTGAAGCGCAAGAAGGGCCGGTTGCAGCAGAAGCCCCACGCCAAACCTTGGCGTGGCAGGCCAGCCGCGCGCAACCCGCAAGCCGCACCGATGCCTTTGACGTTTTCGCAAGCCATCGCCTGCCCGCCGATGATGGGCGACATGATGCTTGCTATCGTCGTGAGAATCAGTGTTCCGCCTGTCCGGCGCCGCATCGAAATGGAAATCAATGCCGGTGATGGCCATATCGCTCGGCTGCGCGCTATGGCCATCAGCCGATCCGGAAAGGAACGCGTGCTGTATTTTCGTGGAAGGGTGACGCTCGACGGCGCACGGAATGACCTGACGCTCGAAGCGCGACCGTCGCGTCAGTTTCGCGAATGGAACGACGAGGCCACGGTGGCTGCTTATGGAGCCTTGCCTTTCCAGCTGCTGTCGGCGCACTTCTCGCCTATTGGCTGAGAGCGCGATCTCTATAGGACTCCTCAGACCCCGTAGCGTTCGGTGCGAATGACTTCCGCTGCGACGCCGGCATCGATCAGCGCCTGGGCGGCGGCTGACACGAAAGCGTTGGAGCCGCAGACGAAGGCGATGCCTGGCGGCTCGGGCAGCCGCGCCATCGCTTGCACCATCATCGCGACGTCCACCCGTCGCGAATAATCGGCGGGACGGCGTGCGGCTTCGCGCGTCAGCGTCAGCACCAGGTCGAAGCCGTCCCTGCGGTCGTCGAGGCCGATCAGCTCGCCGCGAAAGATCACTTCGTCCCAGACCCGGGCTGAAAAGACCAGGACGACGGGGACCGGCGAATTGCGTGCGGCGCGATGACGGATCATCGACATCAAGGGTACGACACCCGAACCGCCGCCGATCAGCACAAGCGGCCCACTCTCCTCATCGGGCCAGACGAAATGCCCACCGAGCGGCCCGCGCAGTTCAACCTCGTCGCCAACCGCCGCGACCTCGTGGAAGAATGGCGAAACCTCTCCATCGTCGAGCTTCTCGATCGCCAGCTCGATCACGCCGTCAATCTCGGGCGCGGAGGCGATGGAATACGAGCGGCGGGCTTGGTAACCGTCCGGCGCCGTCAGCCTGACATCGACATGCTGCCCGGCGCGATAGGCAAACGGCCGCGATGGCTGGAAAAAGAAGCTGGTGACGCGCGGCGTGCGCTTTTCGATGCGGACGATCCCGGCCGTCTGCCAAGGCGACTGCACTGCTGCCGCATCGCTCATGGATCGTCCGTATAACGCTGCTCGCGCCACGGGTCGCCATAGATGTGGTAACCGCGCAATTCCCAGAAACCGGGTTCGTCGCGCGTCGTGAATTGCAGGCCGTTAAGCCATTTGGCCGACTTCCAGAAATAGAGATGCGGCACCAGCAGCCTTGCCGGGCCACCGTGGTCCGGCGTGATCGGCTTGCCCTCGTAAAGCAGCGCCACCATGGCCTTGCCGGCGGTGAGATCCTTGACCGGCACATTGGTGGTGTAACCGTCGAACGCGTGCGCCAGCGTGAAGCCGGTCGGCGGCTCCAAACCTGCGTCGGCAAGGATATCGTCGACCAGCACGCCCTGCCACGGCGTGTCGAACTTGGTCCATGCGGTCACGCAATGGATGTCGCGTGTCATCTCGGTCAACGGCAGTGTGTTGAATTCGGCCCAGGTCCATTTCTTGATGGGCCGCGGGCCATGTTTTAGCGTGAAAGACCAATCCTCTATGCGCACGCGCGGCGTCGGACCGGCCGACAGGACCGGAAAACCCTGCTCGAGATATTGGCCGGGCGGTATGCGCGCATCATCATCGGTTGGCGGGCGCCGTCCTGAAGAGAAACCTCGGGTGACCATCGCGGTAATTCCTCTGCAGCAGGCATCCATCAGCCCGTCGCAGTTTTCTCGATGATGCCGCTGCGGGCAACCGAAATCTTGACGGACAGGGGCGGCAGGCTTGTCGAACCTGACGCCTCTGTCCTAATTCAGCGCGATGCGTCAGCCATTGGCAAACGGCACCGCGACATAGATCTGGCTGCCGTCGCGCTCGACCAGCAGAAGCACCGACTTCTTGCCGGACTTGCCGGCCTGGGCGATCGCCTGCGTCACTTGCCTGGCGCTCTTCACCGGCATCTGATTGACGGCGACGATGATGTCGCCGGCTTGGATTCCGGAAGCCGCGGCTGCCTTGTCGGGATTGACGCTGGCAACGACCGCGCCGCGCTGATTGTCGGCGAGATTCAGCTGCTCGCGGATGTCGGGAGTGATGTCCATCAGGCCAAGCCCCATCGCCGGCACGCGCGAGCCTTGGCCGGCGCTAGGCGCGCCGGATCCGTCGTCCACCGACGCCGTCTTCACGTCATCGGTGTTGCGCCCGACATTGACGGAAATATCCACGGCCTTGCCTTTGCGCCAGACGTTCAGTGTCTCCCGGGCGCCGGGCGCGACATCGGCGACCGCCCGCGACAGATCCTTGGGATCCTTGACATCCTGTCCAGCGAAGCCGGTGATGACGTCGCCGGTCTCGACACCGGCCCTGGCGGCCGGCGAGCCCTCATTGACATGCGAAACCAGCGCGCCGCCAGGATGGTCGAGCCCGATGGCACCAGCCACATCCGGGGTCACCGGCTGGATCTCGACGCCGAGATAGCCGTACTGGATGGAACCGCCTTTCATCAACTTGGCGACCACCTTCTGGGCCTGGTCCGACGGGATGGCGAAGCCGACACCGACGCTGCCGCCATTGGGCGAATAGATCGCCGTGTTGATGCCGACGACATTGCCGTTCACATCGACCAGCGGACCGCCGGAGTTGCCATGATTGATCGGGGCGTCGATCTGGATGAAGTCGTCGAACGGGCCACTGTGCAGGTCGCGGCCGCGCGCCGAAACGATACCAGCCGTGACCGTGGTGCCGATGCCGAACGGATTGCCGAAGGCCAATACCTGGTCGCCTGGCATGAGCTTGTCGGAATCACCCCATTTGACGGTTGGCAGGGGTTTGTCCGACTTGACCGTGAGCACGGCGAGATCGTTCTTGGCATCGCGGCCGACGAGCTTGGCGGGAAGTTCGGTGCCATCGTCCAGCGTCACCTTGATCGAAGAGGCGCCATCGACGACATGATTGTTGGTGACGATGGTGCCGTCGGCGGCGACGATGAAGCCGGAGCCGAGTGCCTCGGCGCGCGGTGCCTGCTGCTGCGGCGGTGTCCGCGGGGCGGGCATGCCCTGGTCGCCGAAGAACTGGCGGAAATAGTCGTCGAATGGCGAGTTGCCGAGAGGCATGCCGTCGTCCGGGCTTTCCGGCTGTGCCTTCATGACCGTGGTGATCGTCACCACCGCCGGCTTGTCGGCCGCCACGATGGGGGCGAACGAGCCGTTGGGAGCCGTTATGCCGGCGACAGGTGTCTGGGTTGTCGGAATCGCGTCGCTGGCGCTTTGAGCAAAAGTCATGACGAAGGGGGATATGATCAGCGCAGCGCCCAGCAAGGCCGCGACGCGATGTCTGCGAAGGATATCTGACATGGTCGTTTGTCCGGGCGAGAGTTGATCCGGCGCCGTGGCGGCCCCTGTGAGGAAAAACCGGCCATCTGGCGTGTCGAAGGTCGCGATTGCCCGTCTCGCCTGGCATGGCAGCCGACCGGATCGACAGCGTTCCATCTAGGGTGCGGGTTGGCCCGATTTAGGGTTTTCGGGCGACCTTACGAAGATTTAATTTCCGGATGACGGCCGGTCACGATGTTGTCAGGCGACGCGCCAGTCCGGTCTTCCCTGCCCCGCCGGGCGCATCAGATCCCACCGATTCGTCCGAGATACGCAGTGGCGATGTCATGCATGCGCTTGCTGTCGAAGCTCGGTCCGTGGCCGCCATGGCCGATGCGGATCGGCAGGTCGAGCAGGCGCTGCATGGTACTGATATAAGCCGT
Organism: Mesorhizobium sp. M0496; assembly: GCF_040321205.1. Taxonomy (NCBI): domain Bacteria; kingdom Pseudomonadati; phylum Pseudomonadota; class Alphaproteobacteria; order Hyphomicrobiales; family Phyllobacteriaceae; genus Mesorhizobium; species Mesorhizobium sp. M0496. The sequence continues at coordinate 181,992 of NZ_JAMYRC010000005.1, forward strand.
TCGGTCCGAATCCGGCAGATCGTCGATCAGTGTGTCGTCGTAGATAGCGTCGCCGCTGAAGAACAGGCCGTCGGCCTCGTCGAACAGCGCGATCGAATCAGGCGAATGGCCAGGCAGATGCAGCACACGGAATTGCCGGTCCCCGAGATCGACGATGTCGCCCTCGTCCAGGGTTCGCGTCAACGGTGCGGACGGGATTTTGTAGTCGGCCGCCTTCCAGCCCGGCGCCGGCGGTTTCGAGACGGCGCCTTCGAGATCGTGGAACATGTAAGCGTAGGTCGCCGCCTCATCCATGCTCTCGAACTGCTCCGCGCTGTACCTTGGCCCTGCCCGCCATCGGAATTCGTGCAGCGAGCCGACATGATCGAGATGGATGTGGGTGGCGACGACCAGCAGCGGCTTGCCCTGCGGCGTCTGGATCTGCGGCGCCAGCGGACGGATGCCCATGCCGGTGTCGACCAAAAGGTCGGCGTCGCGGCCGCGCAGGTGCCAGATGTTGGCGCGCAGGTACTCATGCACGAACGGTTCGGTCAGCATCGTCGTCTTGTCGTCAACAATGCTTCTGCTGAACCACGCCGGCATCAGGTGTGAGCCAGGCATCAGCTGTGATCCGGCATCAGACGAAAGGCTTCCCGACCTTGTACTTTTCCGGCACCAGCCGCTTGAGATAGGCCATGCCGGCATCGGACAGCTGATTGACATCGGGCTTCATGAAATTATCCGGCATATGGCGGGTCTTGCCGGCGACGTTCTTCAGCGGCACCTTCTTCAGCACCGTTTTGGCGCCGTCATATTGCAGCGCCACCGAGCCGCCGCCCTGTTCAGCGACAGTGACGGCGAAAGCGCCGGCATCGAACGCCTCCTGCGCGTCGACCGTGCTGATGGCGCCGACATAGCCGCGCGGCATGTAGCCGAGCGCATCGACGCGGGCGCGCTTGCCGGGCAGGCCTTCGGCCAGTGCACGCTCAAGTGCGGCCGGCAGATCGCTGCCCGACAGCTTGACGTTGCCATGCGCATCGCGCTCGAGCTTGTCCGGCGGCACCAGGCTTTCGACCAGCGCCTTGCCGTCGGCGGTGCTGACGCCTTCCGAGACAGCGACGATGCAGCGTTTGTGGCGGTCGAGCGTGGCGCGCACGTCGTCGATGAAGCCGGCGGCCGAGAATGGGCGTTCGGGCACATAGAGCAGGTGCGGGCCGCTGTCGGGGTCGAGCTGCCATGCTGCTGCGGCGGCGGTCAGGAAGCCGGCATGCCGGCCCATGACGATGCCGACATAGATGCCGGGCAGCGCGCGAAAATCGAGGTCGACGGAGAGAAAGGCGCCGGCGACGAACTCGGCCGCCGAAATGAAGCCCGGCGTGTGGTCGTTTTCCTCGAGGTCGTTATCGATGGTTTTTGGCGCATGGACGAAAGCGATCGTGCCGCCTGCGGCATCGGTCAGGATCTGCTGCGTGCCCGACGTGTCGTTGCCGCCGATATAGATGAAGGCATCGGCGCCCGCCTTCTTCAGTCCGTTGAGGATGACGTCACAATAGGCGGCATCCGGCTTGTCACGCGTCGAGCCAAGGGCGGCACTTGGCGTTCCGGCAATCAGCCGCAGCCGATCCTCCGGGATTGCCGAAAGATCGACATAGTTGCCGTCACGGATACCGCGCACGCCGTGGATGGAACCGAGAACCTTGGCACCGGGATGCCGCTTGCGGATCTCCAGTGTCGCCCCGACCACCGTCTGGTTGATGACGGCGGTTGGGCCGCCGCCCTGCGCGATGACAAAAGTTCCGGCCATTCCTGACGTCTCCCGAGCGATGAATTCGCAGGCACATTCGCCTGTCTTTCGCTATCGCGCAACGGAAGAGTGGAGCGGGTGACGTGTCAGACGACCACCACCGGGTTTTTCTTGGAGACGCGGCTGTAGAGGTCGATGATGTCCTGGTTGATCAGGCGCACGCAACCCGACGACATCGCCTGGCCGATGCTCGCCCATTCGGGCGAGCCGTGGATACGATAGCCGGTGTCCTTGCCGTCCTGGTAGATATAGAGGGCGCGCGCGCCGAGCGGGTTGGTGAGGCCGCCGGGCTGGCCGGCCTGCCATTTCACCAGTTCGGGCTTCCGGGCGATCATCTCCGGCGGCGGCGTCCAGGTCGGCCATTCCCTGCCGTACTGGATGTTGGCGCGGCCGGACCAGCGGAAGCCGTCCTTGCCGATGCCGACGCCGTAGCGGATGGCGTCCCCACCCGGCTGGACGAGATAGAGCATGCGCTCCTGCAGATGGACGACGATGGTGCCGGGTGCCTCGCCTGTCGTGTCGACGACGATCTGGCGACGGAATTCCGGCTTGACCTTCAGATACGGCACTTCCGGCACGTTGAAGCCGCCATCCGTCAGCGCGGCATACATGACGCCGGGGCTGGTGATGTTCTTGTCGACACTGATGCTCGGCCGGATCGGCACGGAGCTGGTGACGGTATCGTCGAGTTCGAGCGCCGGCAGGCCACCGCCCGAGGTCGAGCAACCGGCGGCGCTGAGCAGCGCCAGCGCGCCTGCCCCGGACAGGATGGCGCGGCGGGAAAGATGATGATCGGCTACGCTTGCGTCGCCGTTTCGCGGCGGCGTTGGACCTTGCGGCAACTCACCCATATACCCAAACCCTACGCTGTCGGCGGGAAGCACGGTCCGGCCGGATAGCAGGCATTTTCATCATTCATGGCTGATAAAGCGTGAAGGCCTTGCACAGCCTGCGTTTGCGCATGACCGTGTTGGCTTTCGACCTCCCTCTCGACCCGTCGACTGGGGAGCTGCTGCGCGAAAAGACCTCGGTCGGGTCATAATCCCGGCGCTGGCGCTTCGTACTCCTCAAGCGATCAGCGAGGGGCCTCCATGTGCAAGACGTTAAAAACCGACATCACGCTTTTTGCCGCGGCCATTGTGGCGGCGGCAACCGTTCTCGGTGCCAATGTCAGCCTGGCCGATATCGTGAGCGCGCTGAGCGGCGCGAACTGACACCGGCCTGCCGTTGGCGAAATTAGAGAAATCGCCTCTTTACATTCTCCCGGACCCAAGGATTTATCCTCTTCTTTACGCTCAAAGGAGACGAGCATGTCCTTCGAAAACTGGGCCGCCTTCGCTGCCGCATCGACGATCCTCCTCATCATCCCGGGTCCGACCATCCTTCTGGTCGTGTCCTATGCGCTGGGCCAGGGCTGGCGCACCGCGCTGCCGATGGCCGTCGGCGTGGCGCTTGGCGACTTCACCGCGATGACCTTGTCGATGCTGGGCATCGGCGCGCTGCTTGCGGCCTCGGCGACCGTCTTCACCATCCTGAAGCTGATCGGCGCCGGCTATCTGATCTATCTCGGCGTGAAACTGTTCCGCGCCGGCGGCGCGCTGAAGGCCGAACCGCGGACCGATGCGGTGTCGTCGGCCAAGATGATGGCGCATGCCTGGCTGGTCACCGCGCTCAACCCGAAAAGCATCACCTTCTTCGTCGCCTTCCTGCCGCAGTTCCTCGACCGGCACGCCGATTTCTGGACGCAGATGCTGATCTTCGAGACGACTTTCCTGGCGCTCGCCTTCGCCAATGCCTTCGGCTATGCGCTGATCGCGGCACGCGCACGCAACGTCGTGCGCAATCCCAAGGCAATCCGCATCTTCAACCGCACCGGCGGCACGCTGCTGGTTGGCGCCGGCATCGCCACGGTGGCGATGCGTTCGGGCAATTAGGCTCTATTCTGAATTCTGATCATGACCCCGAAACCCGGTTTCGGGATCATGATCAGCCTCACCACTTGACGCTGAATCCCAGATTGCCTTCGAGGATACGGCGTTTGTCGCCGCCGAGATTGGTGGTGTAGTCGCCGGTGGCGAAGATGCTGACCTTGTCCGTCACCTTGGCGATCACGCCGCCGCCGAATTCGAACGAGGTCGATCTGCCCTCGGTCGAGATGTCGGTGGTGTCGAAATTGACATGGCTGGTCCCGCCGAAATCATGCCAGATGTTGGCTTTGAGGTAGGGCTGCAGTGGCACGCCGTTGATAGCAGTCTCGCCCTGCAGCCGCACGCCCAGCCGGCCGGTGACGCTGTCGTCGGGATCGAAGGAAACCGACGAGAACAGGTCCTTGGTGTCGTCAAGCGACAGATGCTGCCAGACCAGTTGCGCCTGCGGTTCGAGCGTCCAGCCTTGTCCCAACGCTATGGGATAACCGCCTTCCAGCGAAGCGGTGATGCCGGTTCCGCCGATGTCGATGCCGACATCGCGCGACGATGTCGCGTTTCCACCGAAGAACGTGGCCATCAAGACGCCGTCCAGATACCAGCCGCCCTGGCCGATGCGGGTCCAGTAGCCGCCGACACTGGTGCCATCGAGATCGATACCGCCGACGGACAGATTGTCCTGTCCCAGCGCCTGGCCGCGCACATCTCCATTCATACTGGCATAGGCAATGAACAGGCCGGCGCGATCGACCGAACCGGAGCTGGTTTCTCGACCGAACACGTCGAAGCCGCCCTGGAAGCCGAACAGAGTACCGTCGAAGGACGGCGAGACCGTTCCCGAATAAGCCATCTTGCTGTCCTGGCCGAAGATACGGCCCCAGACCGGCGACAGCTCGGTGTTCGACAACAGGCTCTGCTCGCCACGCCGTTGGTGGAAGGTGCCGAGCGTCGTCATTGCCAGATGTTCGGCGACCGGCGGTAAGGCCGAATAGACCGGAACCTCGATGCGATAGAGCAGGATTTCCTCTCCCCCGGCCGGTGTTGGCAGGTCGGGCGCTTCCGTCGGCACCGGTGGCGGTGGCGGTGGCGGATCCGCTGGTGGCGCCGGTGGTGGTGGCGGCGGCGGCTCGGGCTCCGGATCGGCGGCCTGCACTGGTGGTGTCGGGTCGACCGGCGGGTTGTTGATGTCGCCCTCGGTCGGCGGCGGCGTTGGCGGCAACTCGGAAGGCGGCGGGGGCGGCGGCTCGGCCGCCGGCGGCACCGGTTCCGGCGGCGTAGGTTCGACCACTGGCGGGGCTGGGGCCGGCGGGGCCGGCGTGTTCAACGTCGAGCGCAGGTACCAATTCTCCTCGCTGCCGGCGCTGACGCCACCCTTGAACAGATAATATTCGAAGGCACCGGCGGCGACCGGTGCGTCGAGCGCGAAGGTGGAGGCGCCCGAGTTGGCGCCGTTGACCGCCTGGACGACCATGATGCCGTCCTGCGTCGTCGCAGCACCGGCGCCGCCGAGATTGACCACGGAGATGCCGGTCGAACCGGAAGCCGTGCCGCCCGACAGGACAAGCCGGTCGGACGCGGAACTGTCATCGCCGAGTTCGGTCTGGATCAACAGCAGGCCGCCCAGGCCGGTATAATTGCCTGATATCGTCAGCCGATCTGTCGCGCCGGTGCTGCCGTTGGTCAGATCAATGCGTCCGGCATTGGTGACCTGCGCCAGCTGGCCCGCCGTAAAGGCCTGGATCGCCGCGTTGAAGCCGCCGCCATAGAGCGTGCTCGCGGCATCGACGCTGAGCGAACCAGTCCCGGTGCCGCTGTCGCCCAGCACAAGATTGCCGTCGAGCGTCAGCTCGGTGTCGTCGGTGGCGCCGATGCTTTCCCAGTTCTGGAGCCGGCTGATCCCATGCAGCTTGACGTTGTCCAGGGTCAGTGCGTCGGTGCCGAGGCCACCAGTGATTGCATCCGTGGCGCCGAGATTGGCGTTGGTGAGGTTGCTGAGCTTGGCGGTGTCGTTGTCGCCGCCGAGATCGACGGCGCCATAAATGATGCCGCCGCCATTCCAGACGAAGTTGTCGGCGCCAAAGCTCATCAGGATGTCGCCGCCCACCGTGCCGCCGGTGACCGTCACGCTGTCATTGCCACCGCTGACGCTGATGTTGCCGCCGATGGTGCCGCCCGACAGGATGATCGTGTCCTTGTCGAAGCCGGTGACGAGGTTGCGGTCGATGGTGCCGCCTGACATGTTGAAATAGTTCTGGTCGAGCTTCATGTTGACGCGGCCGATGCGGCCGCCCGTCATCACGGCATTGTCGCCATCGTCGAAGAAATCGACGATGCGGCCGCCCGTCATGGTGAACGTGTCAAGGCCATCGCCCTGGTTGAGCGAGCCGATCTGGCCGCCGCTCATGTTGAAATCGTCGATGCCGGCGCCCTGCTGGACATTGCCGGCTACGGTACCCGCGCCAATGGTGAAGAAATCGGTGCCGCCGCCCTGATCGACAGTGCCGGTAATGGTGCCGGACTGCATGTTGATGCGATCCGTACCGACGCCAAAGGTGACGTTGCCTGATATCTGCCCGGTCCCGCCGGCGGGGAAATTCAGCGTGTTGTCGCCATCGGCATCGGTGAGGCTGCCGCCTGATGAGCCGCTGTCGCAGGTGTAAACGGTGTTCCCGGCGGATGGGCCCAGCACGCATGCGGCAAATGCAGCGGAACTGGGCAGCAACGCAAAGGCTGTAGTTGCGAGAAGGCTAATGAACCATGGATGTAGCCCGGGCGGCCTTCGCCGCAGCAAAGCAACTGTGTCTTCCGCATCCTCCGAACGACTGTTCGGAAGCCTGTTTTTCAGATGCCGCATCGCGCCCCTCTCGATTCGCGATTTCAAGCCCCCGCCCGATGCCGCAATGAAGACACAATTCGTTCGCCTTTACAAAGCCTAATCTGCCCCGCATGGTTGCTAAACTGCAAAGACTACTGAAATGGCCCAGAGTAGCGCGTGGTTGGCACGTTTGTGGTCCATGCCTTAAGATTGTCCTGGCCCGAAGGGCGTGGCGCCCGCAACGGGCCGATCAAAGGATGTTGCATGGCAATCAGGGACGCATTCGGCCTGACATTTTCGGGCGCGACGGAGCCGGGGTTCACGCCCTACAGCCAGGCAGTGCGTGAACTGCAGTGCTTCATCGGCGATCCCGTAGCCTCGATCGACCGCGCCATTGCGGAAGCTCCCGGCTTCGTCATGGCGCATGTCTTCAAGGGCTATCTCTTCGGCCTCGCCACCGAGCGGGAGGCGACGGCCGTGGCCAAGGCTTGCCATCAGGCCGCACTGCCGCTTGCCGCGACCACGCGCGAGCAGGCGCATGTCGCGGCCCTTGGCCATCTCGCCAGCGGGCGCTGGCATGATGCCGGAGCCATGCTTAGGGATATCGCCATCGACTTCCCGCTCGACGCGGTGGCGCTGCAGACCGGACATCAGATCGATTTCTTCACAGGCAATGCCCGCATGCTGCGTGACCGTATCGGCCGCGCGCTGCCGTCCTGGCAAAGCGACATGCCGGGCTACCACGCCATCCTCGGCATGCAGGCTTTCGGGCTGGAGGAAATGGGTGACTATATCAGGGCCGAGAGGCTTGGCCGCGCCGCGATCGATCTGGAGCCACGCGACGGGTGGGCGCAGCACGCCGTCGCCCATGTCATGGAGATGCAAAGCCGGCAAAGGGATGGCATCGCCTGGATGCGCGCCAATCCCGAAGCGTGGACGAAGGAAAGCTTCCTCAAGGTGCACAATTGGTGGCACCTGGCGCTGTTCCATTATGATCTCGGCGAAACGGACGAAGTGCTCGCGCTCTATGACGGCCCCATCTACGGCGCGCGCTCGACGCTGGCGCTCAACATGGTCGACGCCTCGGCAATCCTGTGGCGGCTTTATCTCGTCGGTGTCGATGTCGGCGACCGCTGGACGGCGCTCGCCGCCAACTGGGTGCCCAAGGCCGGCGCCGGCAACTATGCCTTCAACGATGCCCACGCGATGATGGCCTTTGTCGGCGCCGGGCTCGACGCGCCGGTTCAGACCTTGCTCGACGCACAGCGCGAGGCCATGTGTGGCGGCGATGACAACGCGGCTTTCACCAGGGATGTCGGCTATCCCCTGACGCTCGCCATCAAGGCGTTCGGCGAGGGCAACTACGCCGAGACCGTGCGGCTGATCCCGCCGATCCGGGCGATCGCCCACCGTTTCGGCGGCAGCCACGCCCAACGCGACGTCATCGACCTGACACTGATCGAGGCGGCCCTGCGTGCCGGGGACGATGCGCTTGCCAGGGCGCTGACGGCAGAACGATCGATGGCACGGCCCGACAGTCCGCTGTCGGCGCTGCTTTCGCGGCGTGCGGCCAATTTGTCAGAGAATTGACCCGCGACCGATCTTGTCTTAAAAACTGACCAAGCCAGATTTTTTCGAGGCTCGAAAAAATTAATGGCAAGGGAGGAAACCATGTATCTCGGCCTCGATCTCGGGACATCGGGCGTCAAGGCGCTGCTGATCGATGCCGGGCAAACCGTCATCGGTTCCGGCCATGCGTCGATCGACGTGTCGCGACCGCATCCAGGCTGGTCGGAACAGAACCCCGACGACTGGATCCGCGCCTGCGAGGAGGCGATTGCCGACCTCAAAGCCAGGCATCCCGGGGAGTTCGCCGCGGTCAAGGGTATCGGCCTGTCCGGCCACATGCACGGTGCAACGCTGCTCGATGCCGCCGACAAGGTGCTGCGCCCCTGCATCCTGTGGAACGATACACGCAGCCATGCCGAAGCGGCGGCGCTTGACGCCGACCCGCGCTTCCGCGCGCTGACCGGCAACATCGTGTTTCCCGGTTTCACCGCGCCGAAGCTTGCCTGGGTGAAGAACAACGAGCCAGCCGTGTTCGCCAAGGTCGCAAAAGTGCTGCTGCCCAAGGATTTCCTGCGGCTCTGGCTTACGGGCGAACACATTTCGGAAATGTCGGATTCCGCCGGCACGTCCTGGCTCGATGTCGGCAAGCGCCGCTGGAGTGCCGACCTGCTCGCGGCGACATCGCTCGATGAAAAGCAGATGCCGTCGCTGGTCGAGGGCACCGAGAAGGCAGGCGCGCTGCGTGCCGAACTGGCCTCGAAATGGGGTGTCCCGGCCGGCATTCCGATCGCCGGTGGCGCCGGTGACAATGCGGCCTCGGCCTGCGGCATGGGCACGGTCGGCGCCGGCAACGCTTTCGTTTCGCTCGGCACGTCGGGGGTGCTGTTTGCCGCCAATGCTTCCTATCTGCCCAACCCGGCAAGTGCCGTGCATACCTTCTGCCACGCGCTTCCGAACACCTGGCACCAGATGGGCGTCATCCTGTCGGCAACCGATTCGCTCAATTGGCTGTCCGAAATCACCGGGAAGAGTGCCGGCGAGTTGACCGCCGATCTCGGCGACACATTGAAGGCGCCCAGCGGCGTGTCCTTCCTGCCTTATCTCTCGGGTGAGCGCACACCCTACAATGATTCCGCCATTCGCGGCGCGTTCACCGGGCTGGCGCATGAATCGAGCCGTGCCGTGCTGACCCAGGCCGTGCTGGAGGGCGTCGCCTTTGCCTTCGGCGACAGTCTCGAAGCGTTGGCCAAGGCCGGCACGACCTTGACGCGGGTGACGGCGATCGGCGGCGGTTCGCGCTCGCGCTATTGGCTGAAGGCGATTGCCACCGCGCTTCAACTGCCTGTCGACATTCCCGCCGACGGCGACTTCGGCGCCGCCTTTGGCGCTGCGCGGCTCGGCCTGATCGCGGCGACGGGTGCCGATCCGCTCGAAATCTGTACGGCACCCAGAACGGATGCCACGATCGAACCGGACGTGACGCTCGGCGGCGCCTATGCGGATGCCTATCAGCGCTACCGAGCGCTGTACCCGGCAATCAAGGTCGCCACTGCGTGAGTCGGCGCGAGGCACCCCCCTCTGCCCTGCCGGGCATCTCCCCCGCAAGGGGGGAGATTAGCAGCGTTGGCGGATATGCCAGTCCTGCAAGGTGGGTGATTGGCGAAGGCGCGGATGCCAACCAATCTCCCCCCTTGCGGGGGAGATGGCCGGCAGGCCAGAGGGGGGTGCCTCGCACCTGCTTTACCCAGAAGTCCTCATTGCGCCGGCACCTTGTCGAGAAAACCGGTGACGCTCTTCAGGCGGCCGTTCTCGATGACGCCGATATCGGTGCCTTCGATCACCGAAGGCGTCCCCTGAGGTCCAAGATTCCACGAGAAGCGGATCTTGTCGGCAAAACCGTCCGGCGTGCCCTTCAGCGAAAAGCGAAACCCGGCAAATCGCTGCTGCACGCCGTCGATCAGCGCCGCGACACCCGCATGGCCATCGCCCTGCATGAGCGGATCGCGATAGCTGACGTCTTCCGTGAAGGTCGCCTTGAGCAATTCGGCTCGGCGGCCGGCATCGCTTTCGTTCCAGGCGGTGATGTAGTTTTGGGCGATCTTGTTGAGGTCGGTCATGGTCTGTCTCCTTTATTGAGCGGCTTTGACACGAACCTTTTCGACCAGCGGAAGAGCGAAACCAATTACGCCTGAGGTAATCACGGCGAACTATTCGAGAGGAAAAAACATGAGCAGCGGATTTTTCGGCGACATCAAAGAGATCAAATATGAGGGGCCGGATTCGACCAATCCGCTGGCCTACCGGTTCTACAATCCCGACGAGGTGGTCGCCGGCAAGCGGCTGGAAGACCATCTGCGCTTTGCCGTCGCCTACTGGCACTCCTTCGCCTGGCCGGGCGGCGATCCGTTCGGCGGCCAGACCTTCGACCGGCCGTGGTTCCCCAAGGCCGGCGGCACCGACACGATGGAGCTGGCAAAGCTCAAGGCCGATGTCGCCTTCGAGATGTTCTCGCTGCTCGGTGCGCCCTATTTCTGCTTCCACGACGCCGATGTGCGGCCGGAGGGCAAGGACTTTTCCGAGAGCGCGGCGCGCCTCGACGAGATTGCCGACTACTTCGCGGGAAAGATGAAACAGACCGGCGTCAAGCTTTTGTGGGGCACGGCGAACCTGTTCTCCAACCGCCGCTTCATGTCGGGTGCGGCCACCAATCCCGATCCGGATGTCTTTGCCTATGCTGCGGCGACGGTAAAAAGCTGTATCGACGTGACCAAGCGGCTGAAGGGCGAGAACTACGTGCTGTGGGGCGGGCGCGAGGGCTATGAGACGCTGCTCAACACCGACCTTGCCCGCGAGCAGGAGCAGGCCGGCCGCTTCCTCAGCCTCGTCGTCGACTATAAGCACAAGATCGGTTTCAAGGGCACGATCCTGATCGAGCCGAAGCCGCAGGAGCCGACCAAGCACCAGTATGATTACGATGTCGCGACCGTCTACGGCTTCCTCAAGCGCTTCGGACTGGAGAAGGAGGTCAAGGTCAACATCGAGCAGGGCCACGCCATCCTGGCCGGCCATTCCTTCGAGCACGAGCTGGCGTTGGCCAATGCGCTCGGCGTCTTTGGTTCGATCGACATGAACCGCAACGACTACCAGTCGGGTTGGGACACCGATCAGTTCCCCAACAACGTGCCGGAAATGGCACTGGCCTACTACCAAGTCCTGCAGGCTGGCGGCTTCAAGACCGGCGGCACCAATTTCGACGCCAAGCTGCGCCGCCAGTCGCTCGATCCGCAGGATCTGCTGATCGGCCATATCGGCGGCATGGATTCCTGCGCACGCGGCCTGAAGGCCGCCGCCCGCATGGTCGAGGACAAGGCGCTGTCGGCACCGCTGGCCGAACGCTATGCCGGCTGGAACACGGCCGAAGGCAAGGCGATGCTGTCCGGCAAGCGCACGCTGGAGGACATCGCCGAGCGTGTCGTCAAGAAGAAGATCGAGCCGCAGCCAAGGTCGGGCCGCCAGGAACTGCTGGAAAACATCGTCAACCGGTACGTGTGAAATCCGATCTCTGGACTGACATCCGCCACTTCTGGCTGAAAGCCGCCGCCATCGCCTTCTGCCAGAGCAATTCCAGGAAAAGTGAAGCGGTTTTCCGTCCGGAATTGCGTCGAAACAAAGAGTTAGAGGGTTCGCCGTTTCCGTGAGACGGTGAAATGCTCCAGTCAGCCCATTCGCGACAGGCAGCCGAGGATCGCATAGATTCTCGGCTGCCTGCTGTTCGAAAAGCAGCTGTAGAACTCTCCTTGGCCTGACCTGCCCAGACACGGGAAGAAACTTTGCGCAAGGCCGGGTGCGACGACACGGTTTTGCCCTTTGACGCCCTTCAATGACCTCGCTCTTGCCTTCAAACTGCCGTCACGTATCTCGTATAAGACTGGCTCGTGGCGGGAGAGGAAGAAGGAGGCGAACCGATATGCAGAACGAACGTGAAATCGACGCCCTGCTCTCACCTGGCGAGGCCGGATCGATCATCGATAGGCTGATGGCAATGCCGCATCCGAAGGATGGCACGCGCCGCTCGAACGAGTGGGACCGCGCCGTCGCCAGCCGGTTTGAGACCCACCTTGCCAGACAGATGCGCTCGCAGATCGATAGCAGCAGCGATCTCCAAGACGCCGCCTGATCTTTCCGATTGTGCATGTCGTCGTCCTTTTGAGCGACCTGCACTCAGCCCCGGCGCAGCCTGACCGGCGCTTCACCGAAAGCCCTTGAAAACGCCCTAGAAAATGCCGCGGCGGACGAAAATCCGGTCCGCCCGGCAATATCGGCCATCGCCACCCTGGTGTCGACCACCAGCCTGCGGGCAGCACCCAGGCGCAGCCTGAGATAGTAGGCGCCCGGCGTCTCGCCGATCGACTTGCGAAAGATGCTTTCCAGCGTCCGTGCCGTCACCCCGGCACGTTTTGCCACCGCTTCTATGGTCAGCGGCTGGTCGACATGCGATTCCATAAGCCGGATGGCTTGCGCCAGCCGCGGATCGTAGCCGTCGAGCCGGCCAAGCGAGACCAGTGGCTGGGCGTCGGTCGCGGCACGCGCCTGGTCGTAGATGAAGACGCTGGCGACATCGAGCGCGACGGCCATGCCCAGCCGCGTGCGAATGAGATGCAGCATCAGGTCGAAGGTCGGCGACGCGCCGCCCGAGGTGAACACCGGGCCGTCTATGACGTAGCGGTCCGGGCGCACGTCGACGCCGGGGAAAGCCGACGAGAAATCCTCCATGTCCTCCCAGTGGGTGGTGGCGCTACGCCCTTCCAGCAGGCCGGCGCGCGCCACCAGCCAGGTGCCGGCCTCGACACCGCCGCACGCGCGGGCCGTACGCGCCGCCCGCCGCAGGCCGGAAAGCAAGGTCGACGTCGCATAGTTCTGGGTGCCGAAGCCGGCGACGACGACAAGAACGTCGGTTGGCTCGCCCGCATCGAAACGGCCGCTAACCGCCACCGGCAAGCCGCATGTGGTGACCGGAGCCTCGCCGGTCACCGAGACCAGCCTGAAATCGAACAGGGTCTCACCGGAGATACGGTTGGCGGCGCGCAAAGGATCGACGGCTGAGGCCACGCACATGATGGACGAGCCGGAAAACACCAGCAGCGTCACCTTGAGCGGCAGGCGCTCGGCACGAAAGATCGTTGGCTTTTCGCTTTTCGTCATGGAAGCTTCGTAAAACGCAAAACAGTTTCCGGCAAGTCGGGCATTGTGGGTCGGTTCTTGTGCATGTCGTCATCCCAAAACCGGTTCCCACTTTTGGGCGACATGCATGGCTGTTTCTATCGGAGGAGAGTTCCATGCCGCTTGCGATGAACCGTGAGGTCTTCATTACCTGTGCCGTGACCGGATCCGGCGGCTCGCAGGATCGCAGCCCGCATGTGCCGCGCTCGCCCAAGCAGATCGCCGATTCGGCCATTGATGCGGCCAAGGCCGGCGCTGCCATCGTCCACTGCCATGTGCGTGACCCTGAAACCGGCAAGCCCAGGCGCGACGTGCACCTCTACCGCGAAGTGACCGAGCGCATTCGCGAGGCCAATGTCGATGTGGTGCTGAACCTGACCGCCGGCATGGGCGGCGACATGGTGTTCGGCTCGCCGGAAGCACCGCTGCCGCTCAACGAAAAAGGCACCGACATGGGCGGCGCCACCAACCGCATGGAACATGTGCGCCAGTGCCTGCCGGAGATCTGCACGCTCGACTGTGGCACGATGAATTTCGCCGAGGCCGACTATGTCATGACCAACACGCCCGGCATGCTGCGCGCCATGGGCGGCATGATGACGGCGCTCGGCGTCAAGCCGGAGATCGAGGCGTTCGACACCGGCCATCTGTGGTTCGCCAAGCAGCTGGTCGAGGAAAAGGTGCTCAATCCCGACGCGCTCGTGCAGCTCTGCATGGGTGTGCCGTGGGGGGCGCCGGACGACCTCAACACCTTCATGGCCATGGTCAACAATGTGCCGTCGACCTGGAACTGGTCGGCCTTCGCCATCGGTCGCAACCAGATGGCCTATGCCGCTGCGGCGGTGCTGGCCGGCGGCAATGTCCGCGTCGGGCTGGAAGACAATCTGTGGCTCGACAAGGGCGTGCTGGCGACCAACGCGCAGCTGGTCGAGCGTGCCGCCAGCATCGTCACCAATCTGGGCGCCAGGATCATCGGCCCGGAGGAAGTGCGCAAGAAACTGAACCTGACCAAGCGGGCGCCGATAGCGGCATAAATTATTCGCTGGGAGGGCCAACATGACTACCGTAAAATTCACCGCGATGAAGGATGGCGACAGGGACGACTACGAGTTCCTGACCGCGCATGAGATCGACTATGCGGCCAGGACCGGCGAGCGGCTGCTCGACGCGCTGGTTCAGCTCGACGAGGGCCTGTCGGGCTACAAGATCACAAGGCTCGGCCATTCGCTGCAGGCGGCGACGCGCGCCTGGCGTGACGGCGCCGATACCGACTGGATCGCCTGTGCGTTGCTGCACGACATCGGCGACATCTATGCGCCCTACAATCACGATGAATATGCCGCTTCGATCCTGAAACCCTTCGTGCGCGAACAATGCACCTGGGTGGTGGAAAAGCACGGCGATTTCCAGCGGCTCTATTATGCCCATCATCTGGGCGGCAACCGCCATGCGCGCGACCGCTTCGCCGGCCACGCCTATTTCGACGATTGCGATCAGTTTTGCGAACGCTGGGACCAGTCGAGTTTCGACCCCGACTACGATACGCTGCCGATCGAGTTCTTCCGGCCCTTCGTGCTCGAGGTCTTTGCCCGCAAGGCTTACGACGCGTCCGTGATCCGCGCCGGCGAGCGCGTGCCTCTGGTCGATCCCGCAACAGCCAAGACAAGAACCGGAGCTTCCGCATGAGCATCATCAACAAGGCGGCCGCCATCGGTGGCGGTGTCATCGGCGCCGGCTGGGTGGCGCGGCTGCTGTTGAACGGCATCGACGTGTCGATCTTCGATCCCGATCCCGAGGCATCGCGCAAGGTCGGCGAAGTGATGAAGGGCGCGCGCCGCGCCTACAAGCAGATGGTGCCCGGCGGACTGCCGAAAGAGGGCAAGTTGACCTTTGCCAAGACCATCGCCGAGGCGGTTGCCGATGCCGATTTCATCCAGGAAAGCGTGCCCGAGCGGCTCGACCTGAAACACCGCGTGCTGGCCGAGATCGATACCCATGCGCCGGCCAACGCCATTGTCGGCTCCTCGACCTCGGGCATCAAGCCGACCGACATGCAGGTGGCGATGAAGAAGCACCCGGAGCGGCTGGTCGTCGGGCATCCGTTCAACCCCGTTTACCTCTTGCCGCTTGTCGAGATCGTCGGCGGCGAACAGACCTTCCCAGAGGCGATCGAGGTCGCCAAGGAAATGTATGCCTCGATCGGCATGAAGCCTGTCGTCATCCGCAAGGAGATCGAGGCCTTCGTCGGCGACCGCCTGCTCGAAGCGGCATGGCGCGAGGCGCTATGGCTGATCAAGGACGGCATCTGCACCGTCGAGGAACTCGACGACATTATGCGCTATGGCTTCGGCCTGCGCTGGGCGCAGATGGGCATGTTCCAGGTCTATCGCGTCGCCGGCGGCGAGGCCGGCATGCGCCACTTCATGGCGCAGTTCGGGCCGTGCCTGAAATGGCCATGGACCAAGCTGATGGACGTGCCGGAGTTCAACGACGAACTGGTCGACCTGATCGCCACGCAGTCGGACGGCCAGGCGCATGGGCTGTCGATCCGCGAGCTTGAAAAGATCCGCGACGACAATCTGGTCGCGATCATGGATGCGCTGTCGAAGCAGAACAAAGGCAAGGGCTGGGGTGCCGGTGCCTTGCACAAGGACTATACCAGGCAGCTGGCCAAGCTGGCAGCGAAGAAGCCGACAGCTTCCAAGGCGGCCGAAAAGGCCAAGGCGTTGAAGCCGGTGAAAAAAGCCGAGAAGCCGAAGAAAAAGACCGGCAAGAAGAAAGGCTGAGAGCATGGATTTCGGGCTGTCGGAGGAACAGAGGCTCATCGTCGAGACGACGAAGGCGTTCGTCGAGAACGAGCTTTACCCGCATGAGCGCGAGGTCGAGCGCACCGGCGTGCTGCGCCGCGAGCTGATCGAGGAAATCAAGGCCAAGGCGATCGAAGCCGGGCTCTATGCCGCCAACATGCCGGCCGATGTCGGCGGCGCGGGCCTGGATACCGTGACCTGGCTGCTGTACGAGAAGGAACTCGGCCGCGCGAATTATGCGCTGCACTGGACCTGCGTGGCGCGGCCCTCCAACATCCTCTTGGCCGGCACGCCCGAGCAGCGCGAGAAATATTTGTTCCCCTGCATCCGCGGCGAGAAATGGGACTGCCTGGCGATGACCGAGCCGGGCGCCGGCTCCGACCTGCGCGGCATGAAGGCGACGGCCGTGCAGGATGGCGACGACTGGGTGCTCAACGGCACCAAGCATTTTATCTCCCACGCCGACCTCGCCGACTTTGCCATCGTGTTCATGGCTTCCGGCGAAGAGGATTCGCCGCGCGGCAAGCGCAAGAAGATTACCGCTTTTTTTGTCGATAAGGGCACCAAAGGCTTCACCGTTCGTGATGGCTACCGCAACGTCTCGCATCGCGGCTACACCAACGCCATCCTCGAATTCGATGATTGCCGCTTGCCGGCTTCCCAGGTTCTGGGCGAGGTGCACAAAGGCTTCGACGTCGCCAATTCCTGGCTCGGCGCCACCCGGCTGCAGGTCGGCGCCACCTGTCTCGGCCGTGCCGAGCGGGCGCTCGGCCATGCGGTAGAATATGCCGCGCAGCGCCAGCAGTTCGGCCAGCAGATCGGCAAGTTCCAAGGCGTGTCGTTCAAACTTGCCGACATGGCGACCGAACTGAAGGCCGCCGACCTGATGGTGTTCGAAGCCGGCTGGAAGTACGATCAGGGCACCGTCACCGACCAGGACATGGCCATGGCCAAGCTGAAGGCCACCGAGATGCTCGCATACGTCGCCGACGAGGCGATTCAGATACATGGCGGCATGGGGCTGATGGACGACCTGCCGCTGGAGCGCATCTGGCGCGACGCCCGCGTGGAGCGAATATGGGAAGGCACTTCGGAGATTCAGCGACATATTATTTCGCGGGCGCTGCTGCGTCCGTTCGGAGCATAGCATATGCACAAGCTTGAACGTCTCCTGCGGCCGAAATCGATTGCCGTCTTCGGCGGCGCGCAGGCCGCAGCCGTCGTGGCGCAATCGATCAAGATGGGTTTTGCCGGCGAGATCTGGCCGGTCCATCCGAGCAAGGAAGAGGTCGCCGGCCGAAAGGCCTATCGCTCCGTCGCCGATCTTCCCGGCGCACCGGACGCCGCCTTTGTCGGCGTCAACCGACACTTGACGATCGAGGTGGTCAAGGCGCTGGCCGAGCGCGGCGCCGGCGGCGCCGTCTGCTTTGCCGCTGGCTTCCTCGAGACCGAGGCCTATGACGACGACGGCGAGCGACTGCAGGCCGAGCTGGTCGCGGCGGCGGGCTCGATGCCGATCATCGGGCCGAACTGCTACGGCCTGATCAACTATGCCGACGGCGCGTTGCTATGGCCCGATCAGCATGGCGGCATCCGATTGGCCGAGGGCGGCAAGGGAGTCGCCATCATCACCCAGTCATCCAACATCGCCATCAACATGACGATGCAGAAGCGCGGCCTGCCTATCGCCTTTCTGATGACCGCCGGCAACCAGGCGCAGACCGGCCTCTCCGAAATGGCGCTCGGCCTGATCGAGGACGAGCGGGTCACGTCGCTCGGCCTGCACATCGAGGCCTTCGATTCCGTAGCCGGCTTCGAGCGGCTGGCGGCGCGAGCACGCGAACTGAAAAAACCAATCATTGCCATGAAGGTCGGCCGTTCCGAACAGGCGCGGCAAGCCACTGTCTCGCACACTGCCTCGCTGGCTGGCTCGGACGCGGCTTCGGGCGCCTTTCTGAGGCGGCTCGGCATAGCGCGTGTCGATTCCATCCCCGCCTTCATCGAGGCGCTGAAGCTACTGCACATCACCGGACCTTTGCCCGGCTATAGGCTGTCCTCGATGAGCTGCTCGGGCGGCGAGGCCTCCGTCATGGCCGACAGCGCCGAAGGCCGCTGGGTCAATTTTCCTGTGCTCAGCAACACCCACCGCGCCCATGTCAAATCGACGCTTGGGCCGCTGGTCGCGGTCGCCAATCCGTTGGACTATCACACCTTCATCTGGAACAACGAGCCGGCGATGACCGCCACCTTCACCGCCATGGTGTCGGGTGGCTTCGACCTCAACATGCTGGTGCTCGACTTCCCGCGCCCCGACCGCTGCTCGGTCACCGACTGGTGGGCGACGCTGCGCGCCTTCGAGTCGGCGCTGAAGACCAACAAGGCGCACGGCGCGATCGTCTCCTCGTTGCCGGAGAACCTGCCGGAGGAATACACCGCCGAGCTGATGGCGCGCGGCATGGTGCCGTTGTTCGGCATTTCCGAAGCCATGGACGCCGCCGGGGCGGCAGCCTTCATCGGCTGGGCGTGGCACGAGCCGCAGGCGCAGCCGATCGACACGTCCGCCTCCGGCGCGCCTGGCGGTGATCACATCACTCCTGACGAGGCCGAGGCAAAATCGCGCCTCATCGAGGCCGGCCTGCCGGTGCCGAAAGGCGAGCGCGCCGCCAACGCGGTCGAGGCGGTGATCTCGTCGATGGCACTCGGCTTTCCGGTGGCGCTGAAGGCGCTGGGTGTCACCCACAAATCCGAGGTCGGTGCTGTCAGGCTCAATCTCAAAGACGCCGAGTCCGTCAGCACCGCGGCGCATGACCTCTTGCCGCTCGGCACCGGGCTCTATGTCGAGCGCATGGTGCGCGACGGTGTCGCCGAACTCATCGTCGGCTTCACCCGCGATCCGATGTTCGGCGCGGTGATGACCTTGGGCACCGGCGGCGTGCTGGTCGAGCTGCTGCGCGACAGCGTCACATTGATGCTGCCGGCGACGCGCGACGACATCGAGGCAGCGTTGCGCGGCCTCAAATTGTTCCCGTTGCTCGAAGGCTATCGCGGCCGGCCGAAGGCCGATGTCGCGGCCGCCATCGACGCCATCTCCGGCATTGCCGCCTTCGTGCAGCAGAATGCCGGCGAGATCGAGGAACTCGACATCAACCCGCTGATCGTCTGCACCGAAGGCAAGGGCGCCTGGATCGCCGACGCACTGCTGGTGCTGGGAGACAAGAAGAATGTCTGACGTCATTTCGACCCGCCGCGAAGGCACCATCCTCGAAGTCACGCTCGACCGGCCCAAGGCCAACGCCATCGACCTCAAGACCTCGCGGCTGATGGGCGAGACCTTCAAGGCGTTCCGCGACGATCCCAGCTTGCGTGTCGCCATCGTCAAGACCGCCGGCGACAAGTTCTTCTGCGCCGGCTGGGATCTGAAGGCCGCTGCTGGCGGCGACGCGGTCGACGGCGACTATGGCGTCGGCGGCTTTGCCGGGTTGCAGGAGTTGCGCGACCTCAACAAGCCGGTCATTGCCTGCGTCAACGGCATGGCGGTCGGCGGCGGCTTCGAGCTGGCGCTGTCCTGCGACCTCATCTACGCCTCCGACCATTCCTCCTTCGCGCTGCCCGAAATCCGAGCCGGCACGCTGGCCGACGCGGCAACGATCAAGCTGCCGAAGCGCATTCCCTACCATGTCGCCATGGACCTTTTGCTCACCGGCCGCTGGATGGACGTCGCCGAAGCGCATCGCTGGGGCCTGGTCAACGAGGTGCTGCCCAAGGAAAAGCTCGAGGACCGCGTCTGGGAGATCGCCCGGCTGCTCGCCGGCGGTCCGCCGCTGGTCTTCGCCGCGATCAAGGAAACGGCGCGCGTGGCCGAGGCGCTCACCTTCCAGGACGCGATGAACAAGGTGACGCGCCGCCAGCTGCCGACCGTCGATGCACTCTACGGCTCCGAGGACAATATGGAAGGCTTTCGAGCGTTTGCGGAAAAGCGAGAGCCTGTGTGGAAGGGGAAGTGAGGATTGTTGCGGAAATGACGGCGCTTACCCCCCTCTGTCCTGCCGGACATCTCCCCCTCAAGTGGGGAGATTGGCAGTTTCAGCGCAACAGCTCAACCTGCAACGCCAGAGATTGGCGAAAGCCGATGCGACATCCAATCTCCCCCCTTGAGGGGGAGATGTCCGGCAGGACAGAGGGGGGTGCCCGGGCTCCATGACCGACTACAAAACCCTCATCGACGCCGAGACCTGGGCCTTCATCGAGCGGACCAATTCCTACTATCCGCCCGATACGATCGACTACACGATCGCGCGGCAGCGCGAGATCTATGACCGCATGTGCCGCGAATTCTTTGCCGGCTATCCCGACGGCGTCGCGGTCGAAACCTCCGCCATTGCAGCGCCCACGCACATCCCGATCCGCATCTACCGAGGCGCAAGCCAACCAGCCGCGACGGTGCTGTATTTCCATGGCGGCGGCTTCATCCTCGGCGGGCTGGACAGCCATGACGATGTCTGCGCCGAACTCTGCGCCCGCACCACCTATGAGGTGGTCTCGGTCGACTATCGGCTGGCGCCGGAGCACCTGCACCCAGCCGCCTTCGACGACGTGATGAGCGCCTTCGAATGGGCTGCTGCTACACGCAACCACCCAATTCTGCTTTGCGGCGACAGCGCCGGCGGCAATCTTGCCGCTGCCGTCAGCCATGCGGCACGCGGCCACGCGAAAAGGCCGATCGGCCAGGTGCTGATCTATCCCGGTCTTGGCGGCGACCGATCGAAGGGATCATATCTCAGGCATGCCGAAGCGCCGATGCTGACCACGCGCGATCTCGAATTCTACAAGAACATTCGCACCGGCGGGCGAGACGGCACCGGCGACATCACACAGTCGCCGCTTGCCGACGCCGATTTCGCCAACCTGCCGCCGACCGTGCTTATCACCGCGCAATGCGACCCCTTGTCGTCCGACGGCGAAGCCTATCGCGACCGCATCGTCGCGGCTGGCGGACGGGCATATTGGTTCGAGGAAAAAGGGCTGGTGCACGGCTATCTCAGGGCCCGGCACACGGTCGGCCGCGCCCGCGCCAGCTTCACTCGCATCGTTGACGCAGTTGCCGCCCTTGGACAGGGTGCCTGGCACTGGTGAGCGGTCTTTTCGCCTCGCGGCCTGAACCTTATTGCACCGAGGCAGCCGCCGACCGGCCGGCGCTGCGGCCCGAAAAGATGCAGCCGCCCAGGAAGGTGCCCTCAAGCGCCGCATAGCCATGCACGCCGCCGCCGCCGAAACCGGCGGCTTCGCCGACGGCGTAGAGCCCGGCGACCGGCTGGCCATCGGCACCCAGCACGCGGCTGTCGAGATCGGTCTGCAGGCCGCCCAGCGTCTTGCGGGTCAGGATGTTGAGGCGCACCGCGATCAGCGGGCCGTTCGCCGGATCGAGCATCTTGTGCGGCTTGGCCGTGCGGATCAGCCTGTCGCCGAGATAGGCGCGAGCACCGCGCAAAGCGGTGAGTTGCATGTCCTTGGAGAACGGGTTGTCGAGCTGCCGGTCGCGAGCGCGAATTTCGCGCTCCACCTGGGCCAACTCAAGCAGTGGATCACCGCCGGCCAGCGCGTTCATGCGCGCGACCAGCGTCGGCAGGTCCGCCTCGACGATGAAATCCTCGCCCTTCTCCATAAACGCTTTCACCGGGCCGGGAATGCCTGATGTGGCGCGGCCGAGTACCTGGCGCCAGCTCTTGCCGGTCAAATCGGGGTTCTGTTCGGAGCCCGACAGCGCGAACTCCTTCTGGATGATTTTCCTGGTCAGGATGAACCAGGAATAATCGAAGCCGGTACTCATGATGTGGGAGAGCGTGCCCAGCGTGTCGAAGCCGGGATAGAGCGGCACCGGCAGGCGCTTGCCGCGCGCGTCGAGCCACAATGATGATGGGCCGGGCAGGATGCGGATGGCATGATCGGTCCAGATCGGCGCCCAGTTCTTGATGCCCTCGACATAGTGCCACATGCGGTCGCGGTTGATGATCGAGCCGCCGGCCTGTTCAGTGATTGCCAGCATGCGGCCGTCGACGTGATCGGGCACGCCGGTGATCATGCGCCTGGGTGCCGCGCCGAGCCGCTGCGGCCAGTTTTCGCGGACAAGCTGATGGTTGGCGCCAATGCCGCCGGAGGCTACGATCACCGCCTGCGCATGAAGCTCGAAATCGCCGGCAATGTCGCGCGAGCTCTTGTGGCCGCGCTCGACAGTGCTCGGCTGCAGGATATCGCCGCGCACGCCGTCGACGGTGGCACCCGTTCGGGTCAACTCGTTGACGCGGTGGCGGAATTTGAAGCTGATCAGCCCTTGCTTCTGGGCTTCGAGAACGCGCAGGACAAATGGTTCGAGCACGCCGGGGCCGGTGCCCCAGGTGATGTGGAAGCGTGGCACCGAATTGCCGTGGCCGATGGCATTGCCGCCGCCGCGCTCGGCCCAGCCGACGACGGGGAAGAATTTCAGGCCGCGCTGCATCAGCCAGGAGCGTTTCTCGCCGGCGGCGAAGCCGACATAGGCTTGCGCCCATTTGCGCGGCCAGAAATCCTCCGGCCGATCGAAAGCGGCGGTGCCCAGCCAGTCCTCGAGCGCCAGATCATGCGAATCGCGGATGCGCATGCGCCGCTGCTCCGGCGAATCGACGAGGAAAAGGCCGCCGAACGACCAGAATGCCTGGCCACCGAGTGACTGCTCCGGCTCCTGGTCGACGATGATGATTTTCTTTCCGGCCTGGGCAAGCTCGGCGGCAGCAACCAGCCCGGCAAGGCCGGCGCCGACAATGATCACATCCGCATCATCAGACATTTTCCCCTCCCCATTAGCCGGCTAACGCAATTCCAGGAAAAGTGTGAAGCGGTTTTCCCGGGAAAAGCGCGAGGCGCTTTCCCTAGGGAATCGCGTCGAAACAAGCGTTAGATGGTTTCCCAGCTATCCTTGCCGCCGGCGCGGAAGATGGCGTCGATGACTTTCTGGTTGAGCACGGATTCCTCCAGCGTGAAGACCCGCTCCTTGCCGCCCTGTGCCGCACGCGCGAAGGTCTCGACCTCCAGCCGGTACTGCTGGGTGCCGGGAAAGCGGAATACCTGCGCTTCGGTGTGGTTCTGGTTGTGCAGTTCGACGCGGTGATGGTCGTAGAGCCCGGCGTTGAAGGGCGAGAACACTTCGATGAAACCCTTCTCGCCATGGAACACCATGACCTGGCGCGCCGCCATCTGCGTCGAGAGGTAAAAGGACAGTTCGAAATCACCGAAATCGGCGCGGATCGAGGAATAGATGTCGGTGCCGAATTTCTCGTCGCGTTCGATTGTCGCCTGCACGCGCAGCGGCTCCTTGCCAGTCGAAAAGCGCGTCGACACAGTCGGATAGACGCCGATGTCGGGCAGCGCGCCGCCGCCGAGATCGAGCTTGTTGCGCATGTTGTTGGGGTCGACATTGTAGTAGGAGAAGGCACCCTGCACATGGCGCAGCCGGCCGATGGCGCCGCTGGCGATCAGGTCGCGCACCTTGATCCATTGCGGGTGGTAGATGACCATGAAGGCTTCGCAGACCAGCACCTTCTTCTGGTCGCGCAGCTTGATCAGCGGGAGAATGTCCTTGGCGTCGAGCGCCAGCGGCTTTTCGACCAGCACATGCTTGCCGGCTTCGATGGCCTTGGCCGTCCACTCGACATGCTGCGAGGTCGGCAGCGGGATGTAGACGCCGTCGATTTCGTTGGAGGCGAGCAGGTCCTCATAGGAGCCGAAGGCATGGCGGGCGCCAAAGCGCTCGGCCAGCGCCTTGGCCTTCGACAGGTCACGGCTGGCGATCGCCGACAGCACGCCGTTCTCCGCCTCGACCATTGCCGGCAACAAATGCTCGCGGCCGATCTTGGCCGTGGACAACACACCCCATCGGAACATCAGGCTTCTCCATCACGATTACAGGTGACGAGGTTTGCCCGAAATCGCCGGAAAAGCCAATTGGAGACTGTCCATCAAAGCGCGCCTTCGTCATCCTCGGGCTTGACTGCGAGACGGGGTGGGGGTGCGCACTACGAGACCCCCACCCCGCTCCGCAAAAGCCGCCTTGCGGCATTTGCTGCGCGACCCTCCCCACAAGAGGGAGGGTGAGCGCGCTTTACCCGCTCACCTTGAAGAAATCGACGAAGGCGCGCAGCGCCGGCCGCATCTGGCGGCGGCTGGGGTAGTAGACGAAGAACCCGTCGAAGGGCGGGCACCAGTCCTCCAGCACGCGTACCAGCCTGCCGTCGGCAAGCGCCTCGCTGACATAGCCTTCGAACACGAAGGTCAGGCCGGCGCCGTTGATCGCGGCTTCGACATTCAGGCGATCCTCGCCGACGATCAGCGGACCCTCAACTGATATCTCAAGCTCCTCGCCGTCCTTTTCGAACTCCCAGCGGTAGAGCACGCCGCTCGAGAAGCGGAAGCGGACGCAGCGATGTGCCGCCAGGTCGCGCGGATGCAGCGGGCGCGGCATTGTCTCGAAATAAGAAGGCGCGGCAACCACGGCGCCACGGATCGATGGCCCGATCCGCACCGCGATCATGTCGCGTTGCAGGCTTTCGCCGAGCCTGACCCCGGCATCGAAGCCGCCTTCGACCACATCGGTGAAGCGATCCTCGACGACGATCTCCAGCACGATATCGGGAAAGGCCTGGGCAAAGGCGCCTAGCCGCGGCGCCAATGTGAGCTGTGCGGCGGTGCGCGGCACGGTGAGTCTGAGATTCCCGGCCGGCCGGTCGCGCGCCTCGATCGCCGTCTCCAGCGCCAGGTCGATCTCTGACAGCGCCGGCCGCAGTCGCTCCAGCAATTGCGCGCCCTCTTCGGTCGGCGCAACGCTGCGCGTGCTGCGCGACAGAAGGCGAACGCCAAGCCGTGCTTCGAGGCTGGACACCGCATGGCTGACCGCCGATGGCGCGATGGCGAGTTCCCTGGCCGCGCCGCGAAAGCTGCCGCATTGGGCGACGGTCGCCAGAACCGCGAGTTGTGAAAGATGGGCTCGATTCATTGATCTATCTTTTAGAACAGGCCGTGCGGATGAACGACGACTATCGAACATAGGGCAAGGCGCTATTTTTGTCGCATCACAACAAGGAGACGCGTGATGCAAACCCGCAAGCTTGGAACTGAATTGAATGTCTACCCCGTCGGCCTCGGCTGCATGGGCATGAGCTTCGCCTACGGCGGCCAGCGGAAGCCGACGCGATCGCCACCCTGCACCGCGCCGTCGAGATCGGCGTCAACTTCTTCGACACGGCGGAAGTCTATGGTCCCTACGAGAACGAGATCCTGCTCGGCAAGGCGCTGAAACCGGTGCGCGACAAGGTGACCATCGCGACAAAATTCGGCTTCAAGATTTTGGAAGAAGGCACAGGCATGGACCGCATGGCCGGTGTCGACAGCCGTCCCGAGCACGTCAAGGCCGTTGCCGAGGCCTCGCTGAAGCGACTGGGCACCGATGTCATCGACCTTTACTACCAGCATCGCGTCGACCCCAACGTGCCGATCGAGGATACGGTCGGCGCTATGGCCGAACTGGTGCGCGAAGGCAAGGTACGCGCGCTCGGCCTGTCGGAGGCGAGTGCCGCGACCATCCGCCGGGCGCATGCCGTGCATCCGATCGCTGCTGTGCAGAGCGAATACTCACTGTGGAGCCGCGACCCGGAAGACGAGGTGTTCGCCGTCTGCCGCGAACTCGGCATCGGCTTCGTCCCGTACAGCCCGCTCGGCCGTGGCTTGCTGACCGGCACGATCGCCAAGCCTGAGGCACTGAGCGACGACGACTGGCGCCGTGGCCTGCCGCGTTTCCAGGCTGACGCGATGGCGGCCAACGCCGCCGTCATCGCCACGCTGGAAAAGATGGCGGCTGAAAAGGGCGTGACCACGGCACAGCTGGCGCTGGCCTGGGTGCTGCACCAGGGCGATTTCATCGTGCCGATCCCCGGCGCGCGAAAAATCCATCATCTGGAGCAGAACACGGCTGCGGCCAGGATTGAGCTGAGCGCTGCCGAGGTGCAGGCCATCGGTGACGCGCTGTCGCCCGACAAGGTTGTTGGCAAGCGCTATACGGAGGAGTTGCTGGCGCTGGTGAATGGGTGAGTCAGGTCACCGTTGGAGGGGGCGCTTCGGCGTCCCTTTTGCGTGGCGCGGGTGTAGAAGATTGTGAGACCCTGGCGCGAGGCACCC
Source organism: Mesorhizobium sp. M0496 (assembly GCF_040321205.1). Lineage (NCBI taxonomy): Bacteria > Pseudomonadati > Pseudomonadota > Alphaproteobacteria > Hyphomicrobiales > Phyllobacteriaceae > Mesorhizobium > Mesorhizobium sp. M0496. The sequence continues at coordinate 208,311 of NZ_JAMYRC010000005.1, forward strand.
CCCTCTGGCCTGCCGGCCATCTCCCCCGCAAGGAGGGAGATTGGCAGCTCCACTGCCGGCACCTCTCCTTCGATGTTGGTGATTGGCGAAGCCGGCGTGACATCCGATCTCCCCCCTTGCGCAGGACTGTCCGGGGAAAGTTATTCATATATGAAGGCCATCTGATTGAGGGAGGATCGGTCTCTTGGTCGGCTCGGATTGACCGGCGGCGGCTTGTCGATGGCGTGTATTTTTCGCCGCCCGAACAAGTATTGGGCGACCAGCTCTGTGAACC
>NZ_JAMYRC010000006.1:0-203410 GCF_040321205.1 Mesorhizobium sp. M0496
CAGCTTTTTGGCCGAACGACGGGGGCTGCTTCGCGACTATTTCTCGGCGATCAGCGGCGCCGGCGGGCGACTGGTGTTTTCACTCTCTTAGGTCAAAGGTCGGCTGACGAAAGCTCTTCCCAGAAGGTCGGCAGGTATGATCGGAACAGATCATCCATCGCACGACAGCGATAGCGGAACCAGTGGCGGGAACGATCCCCTCGGAAGCGTCCCCAGCCGTGCTTTTCCCAAAGCAAGTGTTCGATTCTTAAAAGGCTAATCCAAAGATTAACGAGCACATGGGCGAGCGTGGACTTCGACATTTCACCAACCCCACCAAGCATCGCTAGTCGCCTGGAGGTTCCATCGAAACGTAACGGATGCGCCGCCACCACATGGGCGACGTAGTTGACGTGAGTGAAGTTGGACAACCATGTGTATGTGCCCTTCCTGATCTCTTCGGTTGTTAAATCAATCGGGAGCGCAATGGGGTTGTCGGCCTCAAGCTTCGAAATTGAGGCCCTAATTACGGCTGGGGACAGGTGGCTTTTCCAGTGGCGATAGCTGACCTTGTCATCCTCGAAAGATTTGATGTACTCGCGGTACGTGGCTTCGCTCGCCAGCACCATGGTCATCAGGTCAATAACCTCGATGACGTTACGGAAACTGGCGCGTGCCTGGCTTTCAAAGCCGTGAAGGATCAGCAGTCGGAAGGCCTGCATAGAATGGGCCAAGTTCGCCGTCAGGATATAGAAGACGCCATTAGGCCGAGGCCTGCGTGGCAACGCCAAGTTCGGCCAGATGACTCTCCTTCGGTGATCGACGTTTTCGAACCCGAAATTGGACATGTCGCAGACCTGAAGCAGCGCCAGATCATAAAGAAGCATAAGCGGCTGAAGCATTCCTTCGGACGATTTGTAGACGCTTTCGCGATCTTGGCGCACTGCTTTGAGGAAGCTTGAGATTTCTTTCTCAAGTGATTTGGCGCTTTGGTCCGAGGTCTCTCCTTGGTTTTGCTGGAGCGCTGGATCGCTTATTGCCGTGGCTCGGCATGCTGCGTGAAGCAGCCTATGTTCTTTGGGTTTCAAACGGTTGCCTCCATAGGCATGACCGATCCCAGAAAATCGGCAATTCCAACCCACAGGTGCAGAAAGAAATCGAAGACACGTTGCATCTGCGACTCAGCTAGGGAGAGCATTCCTAACCTATACCATGTAGCCGCGTTCTGTGCCCTGGGCTTCCCTGTACTAGCTGGGTAAGCGTCCCAACATGCTCCATGCAGCGGCCCAGTGACATTGAAGTGCTCCCTGCACGTAGGTAGTGAAAATCGGATGCTTGTTGGCGACCAGGATGTCTGCGAAATGATAGGATCTTCCATCCATTGTGCTTGCCAAGGAGCCTCAGGCTGCGTCATAACTAGGTATTGGGTGAGGAATCACCGTGCCCTTTTTCAAATTTAAGCTGACTTTTGATTTCTGCCCCCATTTAGAGTGGTGAAGCCTCTCTCGGGTGCTTCTCACAAACTGCAGCAGCAAAGAAGTAAGAGACCAACGATGTCCCGGGAGACGGCCGAATTCGCGTTTGACCTGCACACAGGTCTTTCTACGCTACAAGTGCCTGAATTCGATCAGCTGCAGATTATTGGCATGGCCGCGACATTAGCTATCCACATCAAAGGGCTAGGCGACATTGAGTATGAGGTCCTGAGAAAGGTCTCGGACCACTTTATGTCGATCCCATCCTACGCCCTCAAGTCGGTGCTTGAGGTGCTGGCTGAGGTTGAGTTCATCAGGATATTCAAAACCGGTAAGACTATCGAGAAGATTACGCCCAACATTCCGCTATTCGAAAATGTGTATGAAGGCCTTGGCGAATATGCGGAGAACGAGGTCGTTTTCAATGAACATGAGCAGGCAACGGTCTCTATCCTCTCCTCTCTGTACGACGCGCCGCGGAACAAGGACTCCCTCTTCTCGAAACTTGGGATTGATCGTCAGGTCTTCGACCGGTGCGTCAAACTTGGGTCCGAAAGCGGCATCGTGGCCCAGCACATCGCGCGCGGGAAAAATATCCTAATTAGCCCGTTCTACTTCGCGGACAACCTCGACGGCCTCGCAGATATCGTCGCCGGAGGTGGAACACCCGCTCTCCAGTCAACGCTGAAGAAGGTGAAAGACAATCAAGGATGGCCGCTGTCATTGGTGGCTTCTACTGGCGAGATCGGTGGCACCAAGCTTTCCGTGACTGAGGCACAACTGGTGCGGAAACTTGCCGCCGAAGGCATCGTCAGACCTCCCACCATTAAGTTCGGGGGGAGAACGGAATCGTTCCTTTTCACCCCCAAGCCCGGGTCGACAAGGCTCAATGCCGCCAATCGAGAGGTTTATGAACGCGCGATGGCGCTAATTTCGGCCGTGCGAAAGGGACAACTTCTCCCCGATGCCTACCGGATTCGGTCGCCTGTGCGCATACTTGAGTCACTACGCGATTCTGGCTTCCTTAGGTCGAACTCCGAAGCGCGCGACCAGTATCAGAATCTCGTCGTCTTGCGCGTGGCCCACCTCAAGCAAACCTCGCCGAGTAGGTGGGAGCTCCACCTGAACAGGACCCCGGAGAATGAGGCCGCTCTGAAGCTTGCTATTGAGCTGCTGCGGACTGGCACGATGTCGAATATGGAAGTGGATAGGGAGGCAAGGATCGCGCTCTCGAAGGGTGAAGAGTATGTCCAGTCCCTCATATCCTCTGCTGAGATGAAGAAGCGGCAGAAGCAGCTAATGGACGAGCAGGCCGTTCACGAATTTGAGCAACTCCTTCTGAAACTGGACTGAGCCTGATGGGAAAATATGACAAAGACCGCCATCAGAAGGAAATGGCGATACGATATTGCCTTGCTCAAGGCATGTCACCCTGCCTTGAAGTGGTGATCGCTAGTGCGTCCGATCTGAGCGACACGACGGAGGTCCTGACCGACCTCGATGTGGTTGGACTGGATTTTATCGCGGACGGCGGGTTCCGGCGGTTGATATTCGACTGCAAGACAACCAATAAGATGAGCGCAGTGAACCGAGCCTTCTGGGCTGCGGGCATCCTAGCTTATTCAGGATGTGACGAGGCATTCATCATCCTCAAGAATAAAGCGGTCTATAATCATCGGCTATCCGCGCTAAGCATCGGCGTCGATTTACACGATGAAGCGTCGTTCGAAGATCTCGGCAACGCGAGGGACATAGGTTTCAACGATGACTTAAACTACCAATCGTCCATAGATCGATGGAACTCTGTCTACGACATTTACAGCAAGAATTCCTGGTCTGAGTCACTCTTTTTAACTGGTCGCAATACAGCTCCGCTTAGCGTTCAACCATGGCGAATTTTCAGGAAGATGGTCGCAGAGTTACGGAGTGCCAAGGGGCAGTTTGATCCGGCGAAGGATGAGCATGTGGCCATCTTCCTCGATGTCATGGCTGCGGTATTCATACTGTGGTCGACGATGGGCCGGGACATCCGGCGCTTCTACGATCCAAAAATGAGCAAAACCGATTTTGAGAAAGTACTGCTCTATTACATTTGGGGCGGAAAGGAATCCTATGTGATCCGGCAAGAGCTTCGGCAGAAGACGGATACAGCAGGGGCCATTCAAGATTTTCCTTCTTGGGAAAGGCTCGTCTCCTTCGCAGGCCTGGTGATTGCAGGACCTCAAGAGCTTTTTGGGTGCGTCCACGTCTGCCGAGAAATGTCGATCCGTATACTGTCCGGGAAACTGAAGGAACCGGAGAAGCGCCTCTCCCTGATGCTGTCTACCCACAAGCGAGCAAGACAGTTCATCATGGCGGCAAGCGACTACATGATAGCCGCCTGTGGCCTTCCCAAGGACTTAACAATCCGCGTTCAGGACGAATTCGGCGGGCTCTGAACGGAATTCGCGTCCCAGAAGGACGTCCGGCTAACTCCACGCCCCAGAACGGCGCGTTAAGTTTTCCGCCCTAGGCTCTGCTTGAGACATGACGCAGGCCAGTGACATACCGCAAAGGCGGCCCCTCGCCCGGATCGGCAGCTTTTTGGCCGAACGACGGGGGCTGCTTCGCGACTATTTCTCGGCGATCAGCGGCGCCGGCGGGCGACTGGTGTTTTCACTCGCCTATTTCATCGCGCTGGCCAACACGCTGTCCATTTCCGAGTTCGGCATGTTCGCCACCGCATCGGCGGCCGGCGTGATGCTGTCGCGCATCCTCGCCTTCGGTTTCATCTCGGCTCTCTACCGCACGGCCACCATCCGCCCCAATCTGATCGGCACCTTCACCGCCGGCTTCCTGCTGCTCGGCGTGCTGTCGCTGCCGCTGCTGGCCGCGGCCTCGTTCGGCGTCTATCTGATTTTCTTCGCCGACACCGTGCCGCTGTCGGTGTTTGCGGCAATCGTCTTTGCCGAAGCGCTGCTGTGGCGGCCTGTTGAAGTGGCGCTGATCGTCAACAACGGTCTGGGCAAATTCGGCCGCGCCGCGCTGCTGGCCATCCTGGCGACGGCGCTGCGGGCGCTCGGCGCGGTGCTGTTCATGTTCGGGGCGCAACACAGCGTCTGGATATGGTCGTGGTTCTATATCGGCGCCAATGCCGCCTCGCTGCTGATTGCCTTCGGCTTCTTCTATCCACGCCAACGGCTGCGGCTTCGCATCGAGCTCTATGTCACGCGCTTGGCCGATTCCATCTATGTGGCCGGCGCCGAAGTGCTGTTCTACCTGCAGATGGAGTTCGACAAGCTGCTGGTTCTGGCGATCGGCGGCCCGCATCTGGCCGGTATCTACGCCATCATCATGCGGCTGGTCGACCTGACGGCCATTCCGATCCGAACCTTCTCCATGATGCTGGTGCAGCGCATGATGCGCGCGCCGGAACTTTTGTCACGGCTGGCGGTCAAGAGCGGCATCGAAGGCGGCGTGTTCGCGGTCTCGACGGCGGCCCTGCTGGCGCTTGGCATCGTGCTGCATTTCTTCCCCAATGCGCTTGGCAAGAATGTCGCCGAGGCCGCGCCGCTGGTGGTGCTGGCGATCTGCGTGCCGGGGTTGCGCAATCTGGTCGAATACCAGGCCGAGCTTTTGTTCGCGCGCGGCCAGACGCTGGTTCGGGCGCTCAATCTCGGTCTGCTCGCCGCACTGAAGGCGCTGCTTTTGACCTATGTGCTGACGACCATCCTCGACACGCCGAACCTGGTGCTGTCGCTCAACGTCGTGTTCCTGCTTCTGTATCTCGCCTCGACGCTGCTCACCTATTCGGCGATGCGCAAGCCGGCCAAGCCGGTCTAATCCAAGCCAATCAAACGGCGGATGCGGCCGATGTCGGTGCCGATAAAGGACTGCATGCCGATCGCCACCTGCTCCGACGCCATGGCGGCGACGAAGCTGCGGAACTCGTCATCCGACAACGCCTCGCCGGTCCAGTGCACCCGACAGAACTCTTCCGAACCGTGGAAGTGGCCGGCGCCTTCCAGCAGATCGTCGACATAGCGGCCGTAGATCATGCATTCGGAGAATTTGCGCGCCGAGCCGACGACCTCGACCCAGTTGCGGCCATGGACCTTCTCGATCTCGCCACACATGGCCAGCACAGCGTCGCGCCGCCAGGCGATCAGCGTCGAGATATAGTCGTGTGTGGATGTCCTGGACGGGTCGATGCCGAGCGCCGAGCCCGCGTTGCGCGACCAGATGCGATGCTCTTCATGACCGTCGTCCGCCAACACGCCGTCGCGGCGGAACAGCCGCGCCTTGCCGTCATGCCAGAACGTGCCGCAGTCGAAAGGTTTCAGGAAAGCGACGTCGGAATCGCAGAAGATCAGCACATCTTCCTTGGTATGCGTAGCGATCGCGATGCGGCGCAGCTGCTGCACATGCCAGCCGCGCAGCGGCTGTGTCTTCATGCTGAGCCAGACGCGCCGGCGAAACAGGCTGAGCGGATCGTCGAAGGCATGCAGCCAGCGCGGCAGCAATTCCCGTTCATCGACGACGCTGCGACGGTCGGTTTCCAATTGGCGAAACAGCCTGACATCGCGATGTTCGACCAGGATGTAGTGGTGCGCCGCGCCGGAAACGTGGCGATCAAGTGTCTCGCACAACAGGCGGCAGCGCTCGAAATCGGGCGCGTAGCTTGCCGTGACTATTGCCGCTGTCGGCATCCGCCGAAGCGGGCTTGGTTCGACAGCGGCACCTGGAATGAACCTGCTGTTCACTGGCTGTCCCTCGCTGCTTCGGGTGTACGCGAGAATTTCTGCCTGACGACGCGCAGCAGGAACAGGGGATTGCCGACCACATAGCGGCGCCACAGGCGGCCCGGTTCGACAGCCAACCGAAACAGCCATTCGAGCCGCAACCGGCGCATCCACAAGGGTGCCCGCGGCACCGAGCCGCTGAGGAAGTCGAGCAACGCGCCGACAGCGATCGGCAGCGTGCAGTGGCGCGCGTCGATATGGCGTTCGATCCACAATTCCTGGCGCGGCACACCCATGGCGACGAGCAGCACGTCCGGCCGCAATTCTTCGATCCGATCGACGATTTCCGCCTGCTGGGCAGCCGAGAAATAGCCGTCATGGATGACCACGAACCGGTGCTGCACGGCCAGTGCCGCAAGCTTGATCGACGCCGCTTCGGCGTTGACGCGCGTCGCGCCGAGAAGCCCTACGGTCAGCGGCGTCGTCGAGGCCTGCAGGAAGGCGGGGACGAAATCGGTGCCGTTGAGATTGTCCGGAAATGGCGCCCCATAGAGAAGTCTCGCCGCCAGATCGACACCGATGCCGTCGGGCAGGATGAGGAAATCGTCGAGCGCTTCGGCAAAGACCGGGTCGGTATAGGCAATGTTGGCATTGTGGGCGTTGAGGAAACTGACCTTGGTGAAACGCCGCTCGGCGATCAAGCGGTTCAGCAGGACGATGGCATCGTTCCAGCGGATCGCAACCACCGAGATGCCGAGGATCGTCTTCAGCGTGTCGAGCCCGAACGCGGCGCGGGCGGAATGCATGTTCATGCAAACGCCTCCTGCCTGACGGACCCTAGCTTTTCGAGGCCGAGCCGGATAGCAGCGTCGAGCGCCTTGACCTGCGAACGCCGGAATGCGCTGCCGTCAACATCGCGGATATCGGCCGCCGCGGCCTCGAGAGCCCTGGCGAAGGCAGCGGGATCGTCGGTGACGACGCAATTGGACGGGCGATGGTCGATGCCGCGCAGCGAGCGGCTGGTGGCGACGGACGGCAGGCCGAGCTCGAAGGTTTCGATGGTCTTCAACTGGACGCCGCTGCCGGCGGTGCTGATCAACGGGATGACGGCGGCACTGCGCACGAACGCCTGCGCGTCAGGCACGCGGCCGACAAATTCGACGCCGGGATGCTTCGACGTGACGCCTGAAGGCATGCTGCCGGCGACGCGGATGCGGAACCCGGCCCGCAGATGCGGTACGACCTTCTCCAGGAACCAGTCGAGGCCGATGCGGTTCGGCTGCCAGGTCCAGGTGCCGATCAGCGCCGCGTCGCAGTCGATGCGGCGCGGGCCTTTCGGAGTTGGCGCCTGAGCACCGGTCACCAGAGGCAGCACCGCTGAGCGGTCGTCGGAGGCGACACCGAGTGCCGCACGGTCTTCCTCGGCTAGCGTGAAGACGAAGCGCGCCTGGCGGCAGAGACGCTCTTCCACGGTCTTGAGCAACCTTGCCTCACGGCGAAACAGCAGGCGCTGGAAGATGCTGCTGGCGGCAGTAGCGTTCTCTTGCGCCGAAAGATGCTCGACATTGTGGGCGACGAAGATCGAAGGCCGCTCAGTGAACAGCTTTTCAAAAGCGCCTGCGAACTGCACGGAATTCAAGACATAGCCATCGACCGGGCCGGCCCTCTCAATGGCGGCGAGAACAGCGCCGTCGGGCACGGCGCGCAACTTGACCGACGCGAAGGTGAGACCCGAAAGCAGCGCCTTGCCGACCCAGGCCAGCTTCTGCAGCGACGAGGCATTGTCCGTGCGCACGTCGATCGCACCCAGCACCACGGTGTTTTCGGGATCGGCCGCGGGTTTTCCGGGCCAGGTGAAGCCGATGACGGTCACGCGCGCGCCAGCGCGCCGCAAGGCGGCGATGATCGCAGCGTTGGCGATCTCGTAGCCCGAGGCAAGTGCGCCGTCGGGCACGATCGATGTGGCGAACAGCAGATGCATCTCACCTATCCTGTGGTGTAGCCGGTAGCAAAGTGCGGTGAACCCTTGATTAAGCCAGCACATTCGACGGCCGAAAGCCGCTGCCTGGCGGGCTTCTCCGTGCAAGGTGATTAACGAAACCTTATCACCGTGGGTGCTACCAGAGCCCAACTCACCATGTGGCTGGACACGGATGATCCCTTTGCCATCGGACGGTTCGGTATCGATCGCTGGACGCTCGCTGCGGCTTGACGTCGAGGCTATCGAAGCGGTCGTAACCTTGCCGACCTTCAAGCGGCCCGAGCAGGTGCTGGAAACGCTGGCGTCGCTGCGCGCACAGCAAACCGGCAGGCGCTTTGCCGTCATTGTCATGGAAAACGAAGCCGAGGCGCGGGCCGGCGCCAAGGCAGCGCTGCCGTTGTTCGAGCGCGGCGAGATGTCGGGCCTGGTCATAATCGCGCATGAGCGCGGCAATTGCAGCGCCTACAATGCCGGCTGGCAAACAGCGATCCTGCAGTTCCCGAACTTCAGGCATCTGCTGGTCATCGATGACGACGAGATCGCCGATCCGCAATGGCTGGAACGCATGTGCGGGGCGGCCGAGACGCTCAGCGCCGATATAGTCGGCGGCCCGCAGGTGCCCGTGTTTGCCAATCCCGCCCATGCCGGGTGGGCCGAGCATCCGGTGTTCGCGCCTCCCTACCGGAGGACGGGACGCGTGCCTGCGCTCTATTCCTCCGGCAATCTTCTGGTCGGACGCAACGTGCTGACCGCCATGGGGCCGCCCTTTCTCGACCTCAAATTCAATTTCATGGGCGGCGGCGATTCCGATTTCCTGAGCCGGGCGGCTCAACGCGGCTTCGTGCTTGGCTGGTGCGCCGAAGCGAAGGTGCAAGAAACCGTTCCGGCCCGGCGCATCGAAGCCGACTGGATCCGAGCCCGCAGCCTGCGCAACGGCGTGATCTCGACACTGGTCGAAAAGAAGAAACGCGCCGGCAGGCCACTCGCCGGCGCCAAGGTGTTGCTGAAGAGCCTGGCGCTGCTTGCCGCCTCGCCATTTCGCGGCCTGATCCGCCTGGCGCGAACAGGATCGCCGGCGATCGCCGTCTACCCCGTCCATGTGGCGCTGGGCCGCGTGCTGGCCGAATTCGGATATGCCAATGAGCAATACCGCCAGCCTGAGAAAAACTGAGCGCGCCCCGCTTAGCGCCGCGTTCACGCGCGAAGGCGTGGCGACCGCCATTGCCGCGCTGCTGTTCACCGTCATCATGGTGTCCTTCCGCCCGTTCCAGCCGGCCGGCGCCGAACTGACCGGTGAAGGCGGCGACATCGTCAACCAGCTTGGCTTCAGCTCGCTCGGCGCCATGTCGATCTTCTCACTGATGGCCTTTGCCGATCCGCGCGTGGTGCGCTCGCTGCTCAGCCCGTCCTGGATGCTGATGCTGGGCTTCTTTTTCCTGTCGGTGGTCCTGTCGACCGATCCGCCCTCGGCGATGCGCGCCGCTTCGTTCACGCTGATCGGCATCCTGACGATGGCAACGATCCTGGTGCTGCCGCGCGACGCCGAAGCCTTCTCCAAGGTCATCATCTTCACCGCCGTCGTGGTCATGGGCCTGTCCTATCTCGGCCTCATCGTCTTTCCGCACGAGGCGATGCACACCGCTGACTCACAGGAGCCCGAACATGCCGGCCTGTGGCGCGGCGTGTTCACCCATAAGAACATCGCCGGCCCGATCATGGCCTGCCTCAGCTTCGCCGGCCTGTATCTCTACCGGCGCGGGCAGCGGTACTGGGGCGCAGGGATATTCTTCGCGGCGATGATCTTCATGCTGCACACCGGCTCCAAGACCACCGCCGGGCTGGTGCCGTTCTCGATCCTGATCGTCATGCTGCCGAGCCTGATGGGCATGCGGCTCGGCACACCGATCCTGTTTGCGCTGGCGATCATCGCCACGGCGGTCGGCACGCTGGGCATCGTCTTCCTGCCGCCGGTGAAACATCTGGCGGCGATCTATTTCCCCGACATGACCTATACCGGCCGCACGACGCTTTGGGAGTTCGCCGGCAGCATGCTGGCGAAGAAGCCATGGACCGGCTACGGCTATGAAAGCTTCTGGGGCACGCCGCTCTTGCTCAACCAGGACCAGCCTTTCGACCGGCCATGGGACATCAGAACCATCGTGCACGGCCATGACGGCTATCTCGACATCGCCGTTCTGATGGGCATTCCGGCACTTTGCGTGGCGGTCTACACCTTCCTCATCGCGCCGCTGCGCGACTACATGCGCATTCCGCTGCGCAGGGAAAACATCTTTCTCGGTGACTTCTTCATGATGGTGGTGCTGTTCACAGCGCTGAATGCTTTCCTCGAAAGCTTCTTCTTCCATCGTGGCGACCCGGTCTGGCTGTTCTTCGTGCTCGGCGTGCTTGGCCTCAGGCAAGTTTCGCTGCGGCCGATGGCAGTGCGTGATCCCGATCGCGGCGCACGATCTTCCCGTTCCTCCTGACGGGGGCTTCCCCAGGGAAGCGCCAGCGTCTATGTGAAGGCCTTCCTTCGGAGGGCTTTCGATGACGATCAGGCTTGTTCTCGCCGGCTGCGGCAATATGGGTTACGCCATGCTCTCGGGCTGGCTGAAATCCGGCAAGCTTGCGCCGTCGGCGGTTTTCGTGGTCGAGCCCAATGCCGACCTGCGCAATCGCGCGGCAACGCTGGGCTGCGCGACATCAGCCGATGCCGATGGCATTCCGGCCGATGCCGTGCCCGATCTCGTCGTCATCGCGGTGAAGCCGCAGGTGATCCGCGACGTCACCGCGGCCTACAAGCGCTTCGGCGATGGCCGCACCACCTTCGTCAGCATCGCCGCCGGCACGCCTGCCGCCACCTTCGAGGACATCCTGGGCAGCCGCGCGCCGATCGTGCGCTGCATGCCCAACACGCCGGCAGCAATCGGCAAGGGTATGATGGTGGTGTTTTCCAACAGGCTGGTTTCCGACGACACCAAGCGTTTCGTCGCCGCCCTGCTGTCGGCGCGCGGCGAGGTGGCCACCATCGATGACGAGGGCCTGATGGATGCGGTGACTGCCGTGTCCGGGTCGGGGCCAGCCTATATCTTCCATTTCATCGAGGCGCTGACCGTGGCCGCCGAGAAGGCCGGGCTGCCGGCGGCGACCGCCAAGCTGCTCGCCATGCAGACCGTCTACGGCGCCTCCTCGCTCGCCGCCGAAAGCGGCGAGGAGCCGGGCGTGCTGCGCCAGCAGGTGACCAGCCCTAACGGCACGACGGCAGCAGCGCTGGCGGTGCTGATGGGTGAGGATCGGCTGACGCGCCTTCTCACAGAGGCGGTGGAGGCTGCGCGGCTGCGATCGATCGAACTCGGGAAGTAGGCCGGTAGCTCCTTGCGTTGACGCCTTGGCGGAAACGCCCATCGCTTCGTCATCCTATGGCGGAGCAAGGAGCGAAGCGACGCGGTGCAGACCATAGGATCCATGCCGTGACATCCGAGCGCCGCTACGGCGCAGAATTCTGCTCCGCTGCATTCCTCGATCAAGGTCGCGGCATGGATCCTCGGGTCTGCGCTGCGTCGCTCCGCTCCTTGCTCCGCCCGTGGATGACGAAGGGGAAGGCTTCGGTCAATCCCGAATGTTTATGCTGATCAATCCAAACGAACGACGAAATCCGGGCCGCCAATAGGCCGTCCAACCCATCAACCCCGTGTGCCCCTGGTCAGGCCTCATTCTGGCTGCCGCCCCACATGTCGTCGATCTCGTTCTTGCTCACGACGCGACCGTCCTCGCCCGCCTTGGTCCTCAAATCGACGGCAATGTCGGCCAACCGCTCCGCCAGAGGCGCGCGGCCTTCAGCCCCGTACAGCATTTCGTCCTGCAGCCGGCGCAAGGCAAACAGCCTCGTCGTCTGGTCGGGAGCGGCGTTGTCGGCGGTCAGCAATTCGCCTTTCCTGACCGGTTTCAGCACCTTGCCGCCCTCGAGCAGGCCGACCGGCACGGCGCGCTGGGCACGGGCTTCGCCGACGGTCATGGTCCAGGAACGGTAGCAGGTCTCGCCGATCGCATCGAAGGTCTCGCCGGCGGCAAGGTCGCGCTTGGCGACGGCGCACACTTCGGCCACTGGCCTTGGCAGCGGCACCATGTCGGGCTTGCCGAAAAGCACGATGCGGGCGGCGGTCAGCGGCACTTCCAGCGAGGTCAGATGATACGGCCTGAACAGGCTGTAATAGGGGCCGTGGCCGATATGCAGATCGTCCATGCGCTCGATGATGCGCGGATGCTTCGCCTCGACGATGACGAAGACGCCGGGCGCGACGCCCTTGCCGACCGTGTAGTCGACGACGCCTTTCTTTAGCAGCAGCCCGCCATCCTCGCGCGGGATAAGCACCTTGGCGAGGTCGTCGCGGTCGGCCTTCGGGCCGTGCATGCCGGGCACATCGGGCACGAGCCCGGTGGCGTTGGCGATGGCACACATCTCGACCATGGTTTTCGAGCCGTCGACGAACTCGACCAGCATGCGCGGGTTCATGTTGCGGCGGATCGCTTCCGCGCGGTAGTCGTCCGGCACGGCATCGTGGTTGAGGGGGTTGTTCTTGCCCTTACCGGCCGAGACGATGGTTAGGCCGAGCGCCGACGCAAACTCGATCAGCTCCATGCAGCTCGACGGCTCGTCGCCCGCACCGACCGAATAGACGACGCCAAGCCGGTCGGCCTGCTGCTTGAGATAGCAGCCAATGGTGACGTCGGCCTCGACGTTCATCATCACCAGATGCTTGCCGTGCTCCATCGCCATCAGGTCGAAATCGGCGGCGACACCCGGCTTGCCGGTGGCGTCGATGACGACATCGATCAACGGATTGGTGACCAGCATCTCGTTGGAGGTGATGGCGATCTTGCCGTTCTCGATGGCGCCGGTGACTTTCGACGCGGTGTCGGCTTCGACCGCCATGGCTTCATCGCCATAGGCGATACGGATGGCATCGCGCGCGGTGTGCGGGCGGCGTGTAGAAACGGCGCAGACCGAAATGCCCGGCATCAGCATGCCTTGCGTGACCAGATCGGTGCCCATCTCGCCCGAACCGATGACGCCGATGCGCACAGGGCGACCCTCGGCGGCACGCCTGGCGAGATCCCGGGCAAGGCCGGTCAGGGCGACATTGGTCATGCAGGAAATGTCCTATGGTTCTTGAGTTGGAGGCGGCAATAGCAGGGAAGCGCCCCCTTTTGCCAACGAAACCCTCGGCTGCGGCTTCACACCACCCTGATATAGCTCGTCATTCCTGATTTCTGGTGCTCGATGATGTGGCAGTGCAGCAGCCAGTCGCCGGGATTGTCGGCAACGAAGCCGAGCTGAACCTTCTCGTTGGGCTGGATGAGATAGGTGTCGGAAATCAAAGGCTGAACCTGGCGCGTCGAGGACGACAGCACCTTGAAGCTCATGCCGTGCAGATGCATCGGATGGGATTGCGGCGTCAGGTTTTCCATGTCGATGACATAGCTTCCGCCGAGCTTCAATTCGGCCAGCGGTGCGGTCGGATCCGGTGTATCGCCCGGCCACGGCATCTTGTTGATTGCCCAGAAACTGTAGCCAAGCGAACCGCAGATGCCGTCGCTCGGGACGTTTTCCGCCGTTGCGCTCAGCGCCAGGGAAATATGCTTGGCGCTGGTGAGATCCACCTCCGCCACCGGATTGACCTCCAGGGGTGCAACATCGCTGATATCACGCTTGAGCGAGCTTCCGGCCGCGCGCAAGGTCGCCAGAATTTTAGGCTTGGTGCCCCTGACGTCCCGCAGGCTTACGATCGCACCCTCGCCATCGGGCATGCGGATGGCCAGCTCCATGCGCTGTCCCGGTCCAAGCAGCAAGGCATCGGGGGAAAAACGTTGCGGCACCGGATTGCCGTCCAGTGCGATGACTGTCGCCTCGGCGCCGTCGACGCGAAAAGCATAGATGCGCGTGACGTCGGTGATCGCCACCCTGAGCCGTACCAGGCCGCCGGCCGGCGCATCATATTGCGGCTGATCGAGCCAGTTGGCGGTTCGCACGGTGCCGTAGGTACCGGTTCTTGCGGCATCGCGCGGCCGGAACTGGTCGATGAACTGGCCGTCGTCACCGAGGCGCCAGTCGCGCAAATTAAGGACGACCTCGGCATCGAATTTCGGATCGTTCGGATTCTCGACCACGATCACCCCTGTCAGGCCGTGGCCCATCTGCTCCAGCGTGTTGCAGTGCGGGTGATACCAGAAGGTGCCGGCGTCTGGCGGCGTGAAGGCGTAGTCGAAATGGTCGCCGGTATAGACGTAGGGCTGGACCAGGAACGGGACGCCGTCCATCTTGTTTGGAACGCGAACGCCGTGCCAGTGGATCGTCGTCGGATCGTCGATCGCGTTGACAAGACGGGCGGCAAAGGGCTCGCCTTTCTTCATTCTGAGCACGGGCGGCATTCCGACGGTGCCGTAGGTCAGCACATCCCTGGTCTGGCCCACATCCATCAGCTTCGCCTGGATTTTTGCCGTCTGCAGAACCACCGGCTCAGGCCCGGCAGCGGCCCAGCCGCCAAGCCGACCCAGGGCCGAGAGCCCGATGCCGCCCGCGCCGGCAACCGCGGCTGTTTTCAAAAGCCTGCGGCGTGTGAGTAGGGTCATTGGCGCTCCAACTGCAAGGACGGCTGCCTCGGGTTTATCGCCGTCTTGGATCAGAGGCCAGCCACCAGCGCAGATGCCGATATTGGCACATCGTGTCTCGACGATGCCATGGCGATGTGGTTGTCGTGTGGCCTGGCTGACACCAGAACTTGCCGTCGCTATTCAGCCGCCTCGGCATAGTGTGCCGGCACGTAGTTGAGGATGGGGCCAAGCCAGCGCTCGACCTCGGCCAATGGCATCGCCTTGCGGCGTGCATAATCCTCGACCTGGTCGCGCTCGACCTTGGCGACGCCGAAATAATAGCTTTCGGGATGTGACAGATAGATGCCCGACACGGACGAGCCCGGCCACATCGCATAGCTTTCGGTCAGGCTCACGCCCGCATTGCCCTCGCCGTCGAGCAACCGGAACAAGGTCGCCTTCTCGGTGTGGTCCGGCTGCGCCGGATAACCGGGCGCCGGGCGTATGCCGCGATAGGGCTCGCCGATCAGTTCGTCTGGCGCCAGATTCTCATCTGGTGCGTAGGCCCAAAACTCCTTGCGCACCTTCTCATGCATGCGCTCGGCGAAGGCCTCGGCGAAGCGGTCGGCCAGCGCCTTGACCATGATCGACGAATAATCGTCGTTGGCGCGCTCGAAGCGCTCGGCGATCGCCACTTCCTCGATGCCGGCGGTGACGATGAAGCCGCCGATGTAATCTGGCTTGCCGCTGTCCACTGGTGCTACGAAATCCGACAGCGCGACATTGGCCTTGCCGTCGCGCTTGGTCAGTTGCTGGCGCAAGGTGAAGAACGTCGCCAGTTCCTGTGATCGCTTGTCATCCGTGAACAGCCTGATGTCGTCGCCGACGGTGTTGGCCGGCCAGAAGCCGATGACACCGCGCGGGGCGAACCATTTTTCGGCAATGATCTTCTTCAGCATCGCCTGCGCATCCTCGAACAGCTGGCGCGCGGCGGGTCCCTGTGCCTCATCCTCCAGTATCTTGGGATGGCGACCCTTCAGCTCCCAGGTCTGGAAGAACGGCGTCCAATCGATATAGCGCGCGAGCTCGGCCAGGTCCCAATTCTCGAAGACCTTCACACCTGTGAGGGACGGCTTCGGCGGCTCATATTCAGACCAGTCGATCCGGTGCGCGTTGGCCCTCGCCTTGGCCAGCGGCAGCCGCTGCTTGTCGGCTTCGGAGCGGGCGTGCGCGTCGGCGACTTTCTTGTATTCGGCGCGCACCGTGTCGACATACTTCGCCTTGCTGTCATTCGACAGCAAGGACGAGACAACGCCGACCGCCCGGCTGGCGTCGGTGACATAGACTGTCTGGCCCTTGCTGTAGCGCGGATGGATCTTCACCGCCGTGTGCACGCGGCTGGTCGTCGCGCCGCCGATCAACAGCGGAATGTCGAAACCCTCACGCTCCATCTCGGCGGCCATATGCGCCATCTCGTCGAGCGACGGCGTGATCAGGCCGGACAGGCCGATGATGTCGACTTGTCTCTCGCGCGCCGTCTGCAGGATCTTTGCCGCCGGCACCATGACGCCGAGATCGATGATCTCGTAATTGTTGCAGGCGAGCACCACGCCGACGATGTTCTTGCCGATGTCGTGGACATCGCCCTTCACCGTCGCCATCAGGATCTTGCCCGCCGTCTGGCGTTCGCCATTGTCGATGCCATTGGCGGCGTTGGCCAGCTTCTCGGCCTCCATGTGCGGCAATAATCCTGCGACGGCTTGTTTCATTACCCGCGCCGACTTCACCACTTGCGGCAGGAACATCTTTCCCGCGCCGAACAGGTCGCCGACGACGTTCATGCCGGCCATCAGCGGACCTTCGATGACATGCAGCGGGCGTTCTGCTGCAAGCCTTGCTTCCTCGGTGTCGGCGTCGATGAATTCGGTGATGCCGTTGACCAGCGCATGGCTGATCCGCTGTTCGACCGGCAGCTCGCGCCAGGCGAGATCGCGCTCCCTGGCTTCTTGGCCCGCCGTGCCCTTGAAGCGTTCGGCGATCTCCAGCATGCGTTCGGTGGCGGTGCCGCCGGCCTTGGGCACGCGGTTGAGCACGACATCCTCGCAGGCCTCGCGCAGCGCCGGCTCGATCGTGTCGTAGACGGCGAGCTGGCCGGCATTGACGATGCCCATGTCCATGCCGCGCTGGATGGCATGGTAGAGGAACACGGCATGCATGGCCTCGCGCACCGGCTCGTTGCCACGGAACGAGAACGACAGGTTCGACACGCCGCCGGAAATATGGACATGCGGCAGCGTCCCGGTGATCTTGCCCGTCGCCTCGATGAAGTCGACGCCGTAATTATCGTGCTCCTCGATGCCGGTGGCGATGGCGAAGACATTGGGGTCGAAGACGATATCCTCGGGCGGGAAGCCCGCCTGCTCGGTCAAGAGCTTGTAGGCGCGGGTGCAGATTTCGACCTTGCGCGCTTTGGTGTCGGCCTGGCCGTCTTCGTCGAAGGCCATGACGACCACCGCAGCCCCATAGGCGCGCACCAGCCTTGCATGATGCAGGAATGCCGCCTCGCCTTCCTTCATCGAGATGGAGTTGACCAGCGGCTTGCCTTGCACGCATTTCAGACCGGCTTCGATGATTTCCCATTTCGAACTGTCGACCATGACAGGAACGCGGGCGATATCGGGCTCGGCGGCGATCAGGTTGAGATACTCCACCATCGCCTTCTTCGAATCGATCAGCCCCTCGTCCATGTTGATGTCGATGATCTGCGCACCATTGGCGACCTGGTCGCGCGCCACGTCGAGCGCGCCGACATAGTCACCCGCCGTGATCAGCTTGCGGAACCTGGCTGAGCCGGTGACATTGGTGCGCTCGCCGACATTGACGAAGGGAATCTCATCCGTCAGCGTGAACGGTTCCAACCCGGACAGGCGCATTTTGCGCTCGATGTCGGGAATGGCGCGCGGCGGATATTTCTTCACCGCCTCTGCGATGGCGCGGATGTGCTCTGGCGTCGAACCGCAGCAACCGCCGACGACATTGACCAGCCCCTCGCGGGCAAAATCCTCGATCTGCGCCGCCATGAATTCCGGGCTCTCGTCATAACGGCCGAATTCATTGGGCAGGCCTGCATTTGGATAGGCGCAGACAAAAGTGTTGGCGACGCCTGATATCTCGGCCAGATGCTCGCGCATGGCATTGGCGCCGAGCGCGCAGTTGAGGCCGATGGTGAACGGGCTGGCATGGCGCACCGAATGCCAGAAGGCCGTCGGCGTCTGGCCGGACAGAGTGCGGCCGGAGAGATCGGTGATGGTACCCGAAATCATCACCGGCAGACGCACGCCCTTCTCGATGAATATCTCTTCTGCTGCGAAAATCGCCGCCTTGGCGTTCAGCGTGTCGAAGATGGTCTCGATCAGGATGATGTCGGCGCCACCGTCGATCAACCCGCGCAGCTGCTCGCCATAGGCGAGGCGCAATTCGTCGAAGGTCACCGCGCGATAGCCGGCATTGTTGACGTCGGGCGACATCGAGGCGGTGCGGTTGGTCGGCCCCAGCGCGCCAGCGACGAAACGGCGCTTGCCATCCTGCTGCTGTGCTCTCAACGCGGCGCGCCGCACCAGCCGCGCGCCATCGCGATTCAGAGCATAGACGGCATCCTCCATGTCGTAATCGGCCTGGGCGATCGAAGTCGAGGAGAAGGTGTTGGTTTCCAGAATATCCGCGCCTGCGATGGCGTATTGATAGTGGATTTCCTCGATCGCCGCGGGCTGCGTCAGGATCAGGAGGTCGTTGTTGCCTTGCTGATGGCAGGCGCAGCCGGCGAAGGCCTCACCACGGAAATGATCTTCATCGAAACCCAGGCCCTGGATCTGCGTGCCCATGGCCCCGTCAAGGATGAGGATGCGCTCACGCGCCGCTGCCGTCAGCGCCGCAAGCACTTCCGACCCGTCGGGCTTTGCCGCGACGGGGCCGAACAATGCGTCCAGCGATGCAGAACTCTGCGACATTTTTTATCCCTTTGGCGACAAGCCTGTTCGTGTCACATAAGGATATCTTTATGTCAATATACGGCAAGCGCTCGTCATTGTCACGCGCTGTTGCTATCACTGGCTTCCCAGCGCAATCCTTCCGTCAGCGCAGATGGCTGGACGAGGAGAAGGTCAGACAAGCATTCCGTTCGGGCAATGGATTGGGTTGGCACGACCATGGCATCTGCCTGTTCCGCGGCACGGACGCCGGCATTGCTTATGTGCCCCTGCACCTCAACGCGACCGTGTGTTCTTCGGCGCCGCGTGCCGATCTGGAGAAAATTCATGAGCGCGCGATCTCGCACAATATGGTGCTTGGGCACTCAGAGGAATTCCCATGACCAGCGAATTGGTGATTCAGCAGGCGTGATCCCGTCGCAGAACTCGCCCCGTCTGATGGGTCGCTCAGACTTTTGTCCCAAACATTCCTGACCTGTTGGGGCAGTTCGGCTGTCGCACTGTTCTCCATTCAGTGCATGTTCCCACGACGACACTGCCCACTGCCGGGAGGTGGCAGGCACTTTAGCGCAGGCTAACGGAACAAAGTTGCCGCTTCTGAAGTTTTGAAATGGGAAGCATGGCAAGACTGTGGGAATGTTAAGATGTTAGCCTCCGACCTAACGAAAGTTATCGAGCAGGATCATCTGGCTCTGGATGCCTTCGTAAAGGGCGATCCTGAGCCCTTGAAAGGCCTCTACTCGCGACAGGACGACGTCATTATTGCCAATCCCTTTGGCCCGCCGGCGAAGGGATGGAGAAAGGCCGCTGAGACCATGGAACGGGCCGCCACCAATTACCGGCACGGCAAGGCCATCGGCTTTGAGCGCATCTCGGAGTATGCGACGGCCGACTTGGGATACATCATCGAGGTCGAGCGGTTCCAATCCAAGGTCGGTGGGGGCGACAAGCTGGTGCCGATTGCGCTTCGAGTCACCACCATATTCCGCCGGGAGGAAGGCGCGTGGAGGATCGTCCTTCGTCATGCCGATCCGATAACCTCGGTACGCTCACCGACGTCCATTGTCGGGGAGTAGAAGGACCAGTGCTTGCTGGCCGCCGGCAAAAGAAAGTCGGGCCTAATCTACACGCCCGACACCAGCCCGAACGCCTATCCCTCAAATCGGAGGGCGCGCGTTGCCAAAGATAATAGACGCCGATCTTCGGATGTGGCCAAGGTCCAGGCATTCTCAAGCTTATGTGTACCACCCCTGTGTACCAGACAGGCGGCAAAAAGACCAATAAAGTCAGATAGTTGTTGCCAAACAACGGCTTGGAATGGTGCTGCGAGAGAGGATTGAACTCTCGACCTCTCCCTTACCAAGGGAGTGCTCTACCACTGAGCTACCGCAGCCGCTGATGGCGGGGCTTCTGCCATATCGAACCGGCAAGCGCAAGGCCAAGTGCAACGCTTCTGTGAAAGGCTTTGCCGGATAGCTTTCAATGACACGGCGGCGCCACAATGTTGGCTATCCCTGATTGGCAAGCTGGCTGGTCGCCGGCCGGGACGGGATGATGGACGACAAGACAATTCCACTGAAAAGGGCTGGTCCAGCAAAAAAGGGCGGTACCAACCGCAAGGACCGGCTCGCCGAGCAATTGCGGGCGAATCTGCAGAAGCGCAAGGCGCAGTCGCGCTCGCGCCGCACCGGTGATGCAGATCAGCGGCCGGATGGGCTCGGCGCGGCAAGGGAAATACAAAAAGATTAACTCAAATCGGCCATTCTTGGCCCGGGGTGGGCGAAATCCTATTTCTTGAACCAAGCCGGCCAATGGTCTAGACGGGCCGCTACTCAAACGATTGAACCGGCCTTTTTGGCCGAGAGGGACGTTCTTCCATGGATCGCATCAGAATTGTCGGGGGCAACAAGCTCTCCGGAAGCATTCCGATCTCGGGCGCGAAAAACGCGGCGCTGCCCCTGATGATCGCCTCGCTTTTGACCGACGACACGCTGACGCTGGAAAACGTGCCGCATCTGGCCGATGTCGAGCAGCTGATCCGTATCCTCGGCAATCACGGCGTCGACTATTCGGTCAATGGCCGCCGCGAGAAGCAGAATGAGGGCTATTCGCGTACCATCAATTTCTCCGCCCGCAACATCGTCGACACGACGGCGCCCTATGAGCTGGTGTCGAAGATGCGGGCGTCGTTCTGGGTGATCGGCCCGCTGCTGGCCCGCATGGGCGAGGCCAAGGTGTCGCTGCCCGGCGGTTGCGCCATCGGCACGCGCCCGGTCGATCTGTTCCTCGAAGGCCTGCAGGCGCTGGGCGCCGATATCGACGTCGACACCGGTTACGTCATTGCCAAGACCAGGAACGGCCGGCTAGTCGGCAACCGCTACGTGTTCCCGAAGGTCTCGGTCGGCGCCACCCATGTGCTGATGATGGCGGCGGCCCTGGCCAAGGGTGAAACGGTGCTGGAAAACGCCGCCTGCGAGCCTGAGATCGTCAACCTCGCCGAGTGCCTCAACGCCATGGGCGCGAAAATTTCCGGCGCCGGAACGCCAACCATCACCATCGACGGCGTCGAATCGCTGTCGGGCGCGCGCGTGCGCGTCATTCCCGACCGCATCGAGACCGGCACCTACGCCATGGCCGTCGCCATGACCGGCGGCGACGTCGTGCTCGAAGGCGCGCGGCCGGAGCTGCTGCAGACCGCGCTCGACGTGATCGCCCAAACCGGCACCGAGATCACGCCGACCAATTCCGGCATTCGCGTCAGGCGCAACGGCGCCGGCATTTCGCCGGTCGATGTGACGACGGCACCGTTCCCGGCCTTCCCGACCGATTTGCAGGCGCAGTTCATGGGCCTGATGACCATGGCCAAGGGCAAGTCGCGCATCACCGAGACGATCTTCGAAAACCGCTTCATGCATGTGCAGGAACTGGCCCGGCTCGGCGCCCACATCACGCTTTCGGGCCAAACGGCGATCGTCGATGGCGTGCCGAAGCTGAAGGGCGCCCCTGTCATGGCGACCGATCTTCGCGCCTCGGTGTCGCTGGTCATTGCCGGCCTGGCAGCCGAAGGCGAGACGACGGTCAACCGTGTCTACCATCTCGACCGCGGCTTCGAGCGGCTGGAGGAAAAGCTGTCCAACTGCGGCGCGGTGATCGAGCGGATTTCCGCATAGGCCAATCGCAAGGCCTTGCGGTGCGGTTGCGCGGACGGGAAAGACCGCCTAACAGAAGGTTCAGTTATCAACCTTCAGGTGCGAAATCCGCATGACTGCCCTTAAGCTTATCGCGCTCGACGACCAGGATCTGAGCATCGTTTCGGCCCATGTCCAGGATGCCGTGATGAAGGTCAGCGACCTCGAATTCCTGCCTGCGGCCAAGCGTTTCCTGCTGACCATGAACCGTTTCGTCTGGGAGGCCAAATCCGGCCTGTTTCGCCAGCACAACGAGCGGCGGCAGGCCGTGCTGCATTTCGACCGCGTGCTCGGCGCCAAGACCAGCGGCATTGCCCGCGACAAGCCGGCTGAGGTCCTGTCCCTGCTGGCGATCAGCTTCATCGAGATCAGCAAGCCTGCCGGTATCGTCGAGCTGATCTTTGCGGGCGGCGGCACGATCATGCTCGATGTCGAGTGCATCGAGGCCCGCCTTGCCGACGTCGGCGGCGCGTGGGAAGCCACCTCGCGCCCCATACACAAGGCCTGAACATCCGATGGCCATCACGCTTCGTCAGTCCGACGCCGATTTCGAGCAGCGTTTCGCCGCCTTCCTCCTGACCAAGCGGGAAGTGTCTGCGGATGTCGACGCCGCGGTGCGCGACATCATCGCGCGCGTGCGCGCCGAAGGCGACGCGGCGCTGATCCACTATTCACAGAAATTCGATCGCGCCGATCTGGCTGGATTAGGCATCGCCGTCTCGAAGGACGACATCGCCAAGGCTTACAAGGCCGCCGATCCAAAGACGATCGAGGCGCTGGAATTCGCGCGCGACCGCATCCGCTCCCATCATGAGCGGCAGCGGCCGAAGGACGATCGCTATACGGATGCCGCCGGCGTCGAGCTCGGCTGGCGCTGGACGGCGGTCGAGGCGGTCGGGCTTTATGTGCCGGGCGGCACGGCGAGCTACCCAAGCTCGGTGCTGATGAACGCCGTACCGGCCAGGGTGGCCGGTGTCGAGCGCATCGTCATGGTCGTGCCGGCGCCCGGCGGCATCATCAATCCGCTGGTGCTGGTGGCGGCCGATATATCAGGCGTGTCGGAAATCTACCGCGTCGGCGGCGCGCAGGCGATCGCGGCGCTTGCCTACGGCACCGAAACGATCCGGCCGGTCGCCAAGATCGTCGGTCCGGGCAATGCCTATGTCGCGGCGGCCAAGCGCCAGGTCTTCGGCACCGTCGGCATCGACATGATCGCCGGCCCGTCGGAAGTGCTTGTCGTGGCCGACGGTAGCAACGATCCGGACTGGATAGCCGCCGATCTGCTGGCCCAGGCCGAGCACGACACATCGGCGCAGTCGATCCTGGTCACCGACGATCCAGCTTTCGGCATCGCCGTCGAACAGGCGGTCGAGCGCCAATTGCAGAGCTTGCCGAGAGCCGAGACGGCGTCCGCGAGCTGGCGCGATTTCGGCGCGGTGATCGAGGTCGCCACGATCGACGCCGCGCTGCCGCTGGTCGACCGCATCGCCGCCGAACATGTCGAATTGGCAATCGACGATGCCGAGGGTTTCCTGTCGCGGATGCGCAATGCGGGTGCCGTCTTTCTCGGCCGCCACACGCCGGAAGCCATCGGCGACTATGTCGGTGGTTCCAACCATGTGCTGCCTACGGCCCGTTCGGCACGTTTCTCGTCCGGCCTGTCCGTGCTCGATTTCGTCAAGCGCACGTCGATCCTCAAGCTTGGGCCGGAGCAGTTACGGATTTTGGCGCCGGCGGCGATTGCGCTGGCCAAGGCGGAAGGCCTTGACGCGCATGGCCGCTCCGTCGCCATACGGCTGAACATGTAGGCCGCGATGTCTGGCTCCGATCAAACCCGCGCCAGGCTGATCGATGTCGAACTCGATGAATCGATCGGCCGTTCGACACCCGATGTCGAGCATGAACGCGCGGTGGCGATCTTCGACCTGATCGAGGAAAACAGTTTTCAACCCGTCAATGACAGCGGCGCCGGCCCCTATCGGCTGAAACTGTCGCTGGCCGAGCAGCGCCTGGTATTTGCCGTGGCGCGCGAGGATGGTGATGCCGTCGTCACCCATATCCTGTCGCTGACGCCGCTCAGGCGCATCGTCAAGGACTATTACATGATCTGCGAAAGCTATTATGACGCCATCCGATCCTCGACGCCAAGCCACATCGAGGCGATCGACATGGGCCGCCGCGGCCTGCACAATGAAGGCTCGCAGACGCTGATGGACCGGCTTTCCGGCAAGATCGACATCGATTTCGACACGGCGCGCCGGCTGTTCACGCTGGTCTGCGTGCTGCACTGGCGGGGCTAGCCCTGGCTACCCTGCCCCGATCGATCCTGTTCCTGTGCGGCATGAACGCCGTGCGCTCGCCGATGGCCGAGCAGCTGGCGCGGCGGATGCTGCCCGCCACCATCTTCGTCGCCTCGGCCGGCGTTCGCGCCGGCGAGCGCGATCCGTTCGTCGATGCGGTGCTGGCCGAGGAGGGTCTCACGCTGGGTGAGCGTCACCCAAGGACGATGGACGATCTCGAGGACGACTATTTCGACCTCATCGTCACGCTGGCTCCGGAAGCGCACCACGCGGCGCTTGAACTCACCCGCTCGCTCGCCGTCGAAGTCGAATACTGGCCGATGCCGGATCCCACCGATGCCGGCGGCACGCGAGAGCAGATCATGGCGGCCTACAGGGACGTACGCGAGCGGCTGAAGTCTCGGATAGGTCGCCGTTTCGCGCCTCCGCAGGCCACGGATTAAGCGTGTTCACAAGCGAGCGATTATCATATAGGTTCCGCCGAAATTCCGGCTAGAGTCGGGTGATTTCAGGTCTGTTCGACCTGAAATCTGAATCCGCCTCTAAACCAAGAAGTAGAGCATGATGTCGTCCGAAAACCGCTTCACACTTTTCGGCATCATGCTCTAAGCGCCGGAACTGCCATCCAAGCAAAGGTATCGAATGCCGAAGGAAGAAGTCCTCGAGTTTCCGGGTGTCGTGACGGAATTGTTGCCCAACGCGATGTTCCGGGTAAAACTCGAAAACGAACATGAGATCATTGCCCATACGGCCGGCCGCATGCGCAAGAACCGCATCCGCGTGCTGACCGGCGACAAGGTTCTGGTCGAGATGACGCCGTACGACCTGACCAAGGGCCGCATCACCTATCGTTTCAAGTAAGCAAAGCCCGACTGGTCCGCGATGAGCATTTTGCAGAAGCTGGTGCTTGCCTCGGGTTCGCCGCGCCGGATCGAGCTCTTGCAGCAGGCCGGCATCGAGCCGGACCGCGTGCTGCCGGCCGATGTCGACGAAACGCCGCTGCGTGCCGAGCATCCGCGCTCGCTGGCCAAGCGGCTGTCGAAGGAGAAGGCCGAGAAGGCGTTCGCGTCGCTGAAAACCGAAGCCGACTACTCGCCGGGCTTCGTGCTGGCCGCGGACACGGTCGTCGCCGTCGGGCGGCGCATCCTGCCCAAGGCCGAGACCCTCGACGACGCCGCCAACTGCCTCGGGCTGTTGTCGGGCCGTTCGCACCGGGTCTATTCCGGCATCTGCCTGATCACCCCAGGGGGCAAGCTGCGTCAGCGGCTGGTCGAGACGCGGGTGCGCTTCAAGCGGCTGCCGCGCGAAGAGATCGACGCCTATGTCGCGTCGGGCGAATGGCGCGGCAAGGCCGGCGGCTACGCCGTCCAGGGTCTCGCCGGGGCGTTTGTCGTCAAGCTGGTCGGTTCCTACACCAACGTCGTCGGGCTGCCGCTCTATGAGACGGTGGCGCTGTTGAGCGGCGAAGGCTTCAAGGTGCATGGCGGCTGGCTGTCAGGCGCACGGCTATGAGTTCCGACCCCAAAGTCACGCCCTTGCGCCCAAAGCGCCCCTGCCCCGAATGCGGCAAGCCCTCGGCGCGCGATACTTTTCCGTTCTGCTCGACGCGCTGCAAGGACATCGACCTCAACCGCTGGCTGAAGGGCGCCTATGTCATCAAGGCCCGCGACGACGAGGAAGAGACGGACCCCGACGCTCCGAAATAGGTCGTCAGGCGGCTTCGGTCTTGCGCCTCACGCGCGCCCAGGCTGGCAGCCAGTCGCCGTGGGCGGCGAGGAGATCGTCGACCAGTGACCAGATCTGATCGAGATCGAGTTCGGCCGCAGTATGCGGATCCATCATCGCCGCATGGTAGATGTGCTCGCGGTTCTCCGTCATCAGCGCCCGCACCGTCAGTTCCTGCACGTTGATGTTGGTGCGGATCAGCGCGGTCAATTGCGGCGGCAGCTCGCCGATATAGGTCGGCTGGATGCCGGAGGCATCGACCAGGCACGGCACTTCGGCGGCACAGTCCCTGGGCAGCGAGGTGATGCAGCCATTGTTGCGGACATTGCCGTAGATCACCGAAGGTTCGCCGGTCCAGACCGAATTCATGATCGAGGAGGCATATTCCTTCGACTGCTCGACCTCGATGCGGTCGGCCGAGCGGTAGGCTTCCGCCTGCCCCTTCCAGCGCTCGATCTGCTCGATGCAGCGCTTGGGATACTCATCCAACGGGATGCCGTACTTCTCGATCAGGTCCGGGCGGCCTTCCTTGATGAAATAGGGCGTGTATTCGGCGAAGTGTTCCGAGCTTTCGGTGACGAAATAGCCGAGCCTAGTCAACATCTCATAGCGCACCTTGTTGGGGCAGCGCGGGTTCCAGCCGGGCTTCGGCGCGCGGCCTTCGCGATAGGCGCGCACGAGATCGGGATAGAGGTTGCGGTAGGAACCGTCCGGCTGGCGATGCTTGAAGCTGAGATAGAACGCCATGTGGTTGATGCCGGCCGAGCGATAGCGGATCTCTTCGTACGGAAGGTCGAGATCATGCGCCAGCTCCATTGCCGTACCCTGTACCGAATGGCAGAGGCCGACCTGCCTGATGTCAGGGTATTTCTCCGCTATCGCCCAGGTGTTGATCGCCATCGGGTTGACGTATTGCAGCATGATCGCCCGCGGGCAGACGGCGAGCATGTCCTCGCAGACCTTCCACAGATGCGGCACGGTCCTGAGGCCACGCATGATGCCACCGACGCCGAGCGTGTCGGCGATCGTCTGGCGCAGGCCGTATTTCTTCGGCACTTCGAAATCGGTGACCGTGCAGGGCTCGTAGCCGCCGATCTGGAAGGCGACGACGACGAAATCGGCACCGGCAAGCGCCTTGCGCTGGTCGGAATGGGTCTCGGTCTTCGCCTTGACGCCGAGCGTCGCGATCAGCTTGTTGACGACGATGGCGCTCTCCTCCAGCCGTTGCGGATTGACGTCCATCAACGCGATCGTCGCGCCGGAAAGCGACGGGCGCTGCAGCACGTCGCCGACAATGTTCTTCATAAACACCGTCGAGCCGGCACCGATGAAAGTGATCTTGGGATTTCTTGCCATGCTAACCTCCGGCATATGTTCAGGCCACGTCGAAAGCGGCCCTGACGAGCCGTTCGGTGTAGGCGGTCTTGGGATTGGACAGGACGTCGTCGACGGGGCCTTGCTCGACGATCTTGCCGTTCTGCATGACGATGACGCGGTGGCACAGTGCGCGCACCACCTTGAGGTCGTGCGAGATGAAGAGGTAGCTGAGGCCGCGCTCGTCCTGCAGCTTGCGCAGCAGGTCGATGATCTGCGCCTGGACGGAGAGGTCCAGCGCCGAGGTCGGCTCGTCGAGCAGGATGAATTCGGGTTCGAGCGCTATAGCACGGGCGATCGCGATGCGTTGGCGCTGGCCGCCGGAGAATTCGTGCGGAAACCGCGACAGTATATCGCCGGGCATGCCGGCGCTGACCAGCGCCTCGCGCACCCGTTCGACCCGCTCGCGCCGGGTCGCCCCTATGCTGTTGACGATGAGCCCTTCCTCGATGATCTGGCCGATCGTCATGCGCGGGTTGAGCGAGGAGAACGGATCCTGGAAGACGATCTGCATGCGCGAGCGCAGCGGCCGCATCTCGGCCCGCGACAGGCCGTGGATCGGCTGGCCGTCGAAACGAATCTCGCCACGCTTGGCGTCGATCAACCTCAACAGGGTCTGGCCGAAGGTGGTCTTGCCGGAGCCGGACTCGCCGACCAGCCCCAGCGTCTCGTGGCGACACAGGCTGAGGCTGAGATCGTCGACGGCGACCAGTTCTCGCCAGTCCGGTTTCAGGAAGGTGCCGTGGCGCAGCACGAATGAGACGCGCACGCCGCTCGCCTCAAGAATGGTGCCGCAGCCCTCCGGCAGCGGTTTCGGCTGCCCGCGCGGCTCGGAAGCCAGCAGCCGCCGCGTATAGGGATGCCGCGGATCGGCGAAGAGCCGTTCGGTCACGTTGTGCTCGCACATTTCGCCATGCTGCATGACATAGACGTAGTCGGAGAACTGGCGCACCACGGTCAGGTCGTGGGTGATCAGGATCACCGCCATGCGCAGTTCTTTCTGCAGGCTGCGGATCAGGTTCAGGATCTGCGCCTGGACGGTGACGTCGAGCGCCGTGGTCGGCTCATCGGCGATCAGAACATCGGGATTGTTGGCCAGCGCCATGGCGATCATCACCCGCTGGCGTTGTCCGCCCGAGAGCTGATGCGGGTATTGCCTGAGCCGCGCGGCGGGATCGGGAATCTGCACGTGCTGCAGAAGTTCGAGTGCTCGCGCCCACGCCTGCTTGCGGCTAACCTTGCGATGCACCCTGATCGCCTCGACGATCTGGCTGCCGACCGTATAGATCGGGTTGAGCGAGCTCATCGGCTCCTGGAAGATCATCGAAATGCGGTTGCCGCGCAACTTGCGCCGGGCGCTCTCGGGGAATTTCAGGATGTTTTGCCCGTCATAGCAGACGCTCGACCCGGGCGACACCGCGGCGCGCCGGGACAGCAGTCCCATGACCGTGCGCGCCGTCACCGACTTGCCGGAACCGGATTCGCCGACGATTGCGATCGTCTCGCCGCGATAGAGCTGGAACGAGATGTCCTTGACCGCGTCGACGACGCCATGCTCGACCTTGAAGGCCACGGCGACGTTGCGGGCGTCGATGACGGGTTGGTCCTGGCGTCCATCATGGTCGTGACGAACGGTTGGTGCGAAGGATTCGGCGAGCGCGACGGTCATCTGTGCCACCTCAATAGGGATCGACGGCGTCGCGCAGGCCGTCGCCCAGCGCGTTGAAGGCAAAGACAGTGACGAGCACGAAACCGACCGGCGACAGGATCCAGGGATAGGTGCCGATGACGGAATAGGTCGCGGTGTCCTGCAGCATCAGACCCCACGAGATCAGCGGCGGCTTGACGGCAAAGCCGAGGAACCCGAGGAAGGATTCGAGCAGCACCACCGTCGGGATCGCCAGCGTGACGGCAACGATCACATGGCTCATCACGTTGGGGAAGATGTGCTGCATGATGATGCGCCGGTCGGTGGCGCCGACCGCCATGGCGGCTCGCACATACTCGATCCGCGCCAGCGCCAAAGTCTTGCCGCGCACCTCGCGCGACATCTGCGCCCAGCCCAATGCCGACATGACGATGATGACGAAAGCGAGGAAGACGTTGGTGGGAGCAGTAACCGGGATCAATGTCGTCAGCGCCAGGTAAAGCGGCAGTTGCGGGAAAGCGAGCACGAGTTCCACGAAACGCTGCATCCAGACATCGAACCTGCCGCCAAAATAGCCGGAGACCATGCCGACGGTGGTGCCGATGACGGTGATGATGAAGACGACCGTCAGCGCGATCATCAGCGAGACGCGCGAGCCATGGATGGCGCGCGACAGCACGTCGCGGCCGAATTTGTCCGTGCCGAGGAAATGCACCGGCTGGCCGTCCAGCGAGGCGAACAGATGCCGGTCCGCAGGCACCAGCCCGAAGAGCTTGTAGGGCGCGCCATGCACGAAGAAGCCAAGCAGCCTTGGATGGTCATAGTCGGGACCGACGACGGGCTGGAAGGTGACCGGATCGAGATCCGCGGAATCGGCCAGCGCATAGACCCTCGGCCGCGCGTTGAAAGCGCCGTCCTTGTCATGGAAAACAGGCACCTGCGGCGGAGCGAAGCCGACGTCCGTGACCTTCGGGTCCATTGGCGCGATGAACTCGGCGAACACAGCCATCACCAGCAGGAGCACGACAAGCCAAAGCCCGGCCATGCCGGTCCAGGAGCGCTTCAGCCGGCGCCAGACAAGCGCGGTGTAGCTTTCGTTGCCGCGCGCCGGTTTGGCCACGATGGGGCTCTCGGCCGGCAGCGGCGAAGGTGATGGATCGCGCGCCAACATTTCTAACCCTCCCCGAACTGGCGCACGCGCGGATCGAGCAGGACCAGCAGCATGTCGGCGATGATGTTGCCGACGATGAGCGTCGCCGACAGCACCATCATGAAGGTGGCGGTCACATAGACGTCGCCGACGGCCATGGAGCCGACGATCGCGGGGCCGACAGTCGGTAGCGCGAAGATGATCGCCGTCTCGATCTCACCGGTCAGCATGTAGGGCAGCACCACGCCTTGATACATGACGAGCGGGTGCAGCGCGTTGGGCACGGCGTGACGCATGACGACGGCAGCGCCGGTCAACCCCTTGGCCCTGGCCGTCTCGACATATTGCGCGTTGAGCGTGTCGAGCAGATTGCCGCGCATGACACGCATATTGTAGGCGAGGCCGCCGAATGTGGCGATCGCCACGACCGGCCAGACATGCTTGACCAAGTCGACGAATTTGGCCCACGACCACGGCGCGCCGCCATATTGCGGCGAGAAGAAGCTGCCGATCTCCGACACATTGAACTGGAAGACCAGGAGATAGACGATGATCAGCGCCATCAGGAAACGTGGCACCGTCATGCCGAGGAAGGAGATGGCCGAAAGCGTGCTGTCTATCCAGGTATATTGCCGGGTCGCCGCCCATATGCCGAATGTGATGCCGAGCACCGAGGCGAGCAGATGGCAGACCAGTGCCAGAATGAGCGTGCGCGGCAGACGCTCGCCGACCACATCGGCGACCGGCTTGTTGTAATAGAGGCTGTAGCCGAAATCGCCGCGGGTGACGATGCCGCCGATCCAGTTGAGATACTGCACGGGCAGCGGCTTATCGAGGCCATGGTCGATGCGATAGGCCTGGGCCTGCGCGTCGGCCTCGGCGAAGGAGGCGCCGCCCTGGTTGATCGCCTGCGAGCGGATGTAGTCGGCATAGTCGCCCGGCGGCGCCTGGATGATGGCGAAGGTGACCAGGCTCAGAATAGCGAGGACCGGTAGTGCCGACGCTATGCGCGTGAGCAGAAATCGCAACATGGACGGTCCGTTTCTTGTCTCGCCGATCGCGCCTGTGGTTGCGTCCGGTGGTGGGTTTTGGCGGCCCGCGCCCGCGGCGCGCCCCGAATTCTCTCGGTCAGGGGAGGTAAACCTAATTCATCGGACCTTTTTCTCCGGGCTTGCCGGGCAGCTCCTCAGGGAACAATTCGTATTTCGCCTGCTTGTCGGCCGCGACAAAGACGCGTTCACGGATGATCGAGTCCTCGGCCCAGTTGAACATGAAGATCGGCGTGCCCTGCGGAACGTTCGAGAAACGCTTGTTGACGATCAGCGCACCAGGATATTCCGTCAGACCGACATTGTAGACGTGTTCCGTCGAGATCTTCTGAAACTGTTTCATCAGGCTGGCGCGCTGGTCATTGTCCTGCGTCGAGACGAACTTGTTGACGATGTCGACGAGGTCCTTTTCGAAAGGCATCAAATCGACCTCACCGTTTTCCGGCGCGCGATGGTCCCAGCTGGTGCGCGGACCGACCGGGGCGAGCTGCTCGGTGTTCTGCACCACCGAGGTCAGTTCCTGGTCGTTGCGCCGGACCAGCCAGTCGAAGCGGCCGGAATATTGCGAAGCGTCGCGCTGAGTACCGTTGAGCCCGTTGAGCACGACCCGAATTCCAAGCTTTTCCATCTGGGCGACGACGCCTTCGGCAAGGCTCTTGTCGGTGGTATAGTCATTGTTGACCAGCATCACGATCTCGACATTCTTGCCGCCGGCGGTGCCAGCCGGGAAGTTCACGAACCCATCGCCGTCCGTATCCTTGAGGCCGGCCTTGGCGAGTTCGACCTTGGCGCCCTCGAGGTCGAAGGGGTAGTAGACGGTCGAATCGCGGTCATAGAAGCTGGTGCCCGACGACAGGCCGCCGGGATAGATGGCGGTGAACGGCCCCTTGACCAGCGAGTCGCCGAGCGCCTTGCGGTCGAGCGCCATGGTGACGCCCTTGCGGAAGTCCTCGTTGCGGTTCAGCTCGCGGATCGCCTGACCGCGCTCGTCCGGGTTGCCCCAGCCATTGGCGGAAAAGTTCATGCGCAAATTGTAGCCGATGAGTCGCGGGCCAAAGGCCAGCCGGGCCGGCGCATTTGCTTCCGCCGCGCGCTTCAGCGAGGCGACAAAGTTCTCCGGCTGCTCCAGATTGGAGAAGTCGGCCGAGCCGGCGACCGCCTGGACGTCGCGATCGGCCCAGGTCGACAGCTTGTACTGCAGCTCGTTGAGGTAAGGCAGCTGGTTGCCCTTCTCGTCGACTTTCCAATAATAGGGGTTGCGACGCAGGACGATGATATCGTCAGGCCGGTATTCGACGGGCACCCAGGCGCCCATGACTGGCAGATTCATATATTCCGGCGGGAAGGCGTTCTTGAACTGGTCGTAGGTGTTCTTCGAATATTTCGGATGCTGCGGCTTCAGGATATGCGCGGGGCCGGGACAGAACGTACCGTAGGCCATCGCGTAGAGATATTGTTTCGGAAACGCCTCCTTGAAGGTCCACTCGACGGTGTAGTCGTCGATCTTCTTCAGCGTCGTGCCGACACCGAAGGTTTCAGGCGTCGCTCCGTTCAGCGGCGAGACGTTCGGGTCGACGACCTCGTCGTCCCAGTAGAACATGACGTCGTCGGCATTGAAGGCAACGCCATCCGACCATTTGGCGCCCTCGACCAGGTGCATGGTCAGCTTGTGGCCGTCCTTCGACCAGTCCCAGTTCCTGGCCAGGTTCGGCAGCGGCTCGGTGTCCTTCGCCTCGACCTGGAACAGCGGCGCGGTGCGCGTCAGGCATTCGGAAAGGCCGATATCGATGCCGCCCCAGCCTTGGGTCTGGCCGGCGCCGTAGTTCCAGCCTTCCGGCCGGCCGCCGATGACATGGCGCATCGTATCGCCGTAGACGCCGATGCCGTCCTGCATGTTGCCCGTCTTGAAGACCAGCGGTTCTTTCGGCAGCCGGTCCTTGAGCGGCGGCAGCTTGCCGGTCTTGACGTATTTATCGGTGACCCAGTCGGGCTCGTGATATTCGGGCAGCGCCTTGAACTCCAGAATGGAGTCACGCGCGACATAGTTGATCTTGCCCTCGGCGGGGAACGGCGTTGGTGCCGGTGGAACCGTCGGCTCGGAAGCGTATGCATTGAGTGCCGAGACCGAGACGCTCAGCGCCAGTCCGGCAGCAAGGCCGATATTGCGTAAATTCCTCACTGTCTCTCTCCCTCTTGTTTATTCGGAGCAGTTTTGCCTGCTCCGCTTCTCCTCGAATTCAAACGGCTTCATGGCAGTGGATCCGCCTCCCGTGGATCCACCATCACCGCATGTGGTTTCAGCCGGCTTGCTTCAGCGCGGCTTTTTCGGCGCGCAATTCCTCGATCGAGCGAACGCTGCGTCGTGCGGCGCCCGCCCACTCGCGGGTCTTCACCTGAGATGTCGACAGTCGCTCTCTGGCGGCCGGAACCGCATGGGCGTATTGCGGCAGCCATGCTGCCTGGGCGACGACCATTTCGTCGACCATCTGCCAGACCTCCTCCGGCGTCGAAACCGCGCCGACCAGCGGGTCATGCAGCACGGCGAGCTTCAACAGATCGATGTCGCCTGATATCGCCGCATGCACCGACATGCGCTGGACGTTGATCGAGGAGATGCAGGTGGCGGCGCAGGCTTCCGGCAGCGTGATGCCGGCAGCCATGTTGATGCCGAAACGGTCGACGAAGCCGGGCGACTCGATGATGGCATCCTGCGGCAGGTTGGTGATCACCCCATCGTTCTTGACATTGAAGTGGCCGCGATAGACGCGGTTCGTCTCCAGCGCCTCCAGTATGTGGCTGGCATGCTCGTTGGAGCGTTTCTCCTGGTCGATCGGCTTTGACGCCGCTTCGAGGAACTGCGGATACTCCGTCTCGAACCAGTTGCGGGTTTCGGTGGAATAACGAAGATAGCCGCCCGTTTCACCGTGGATCCAGTCGGACATGTCGATCCAGCGCGTAATCTCGTCGGGACGTTTGCGATACCAGGGCAGATATTCGGAAAGATGGCCGTTGCTTTCGGTCGAATAGACGCCGAAGCGCTTCAGGACATCGATGCGCAGCTTCTCCTGTTGCGAATAGACCGGATGCGCCTCGAAGGCGGCCACCAATTCATCCTTGCCGATGGGGCGGCCGTTCAGCCGCAGGTCGATGAACCAGGTCTGGTGGTTAATGCCGGAACAGACATAGTCGAGTTCCTGCCTGGACTTCGCGCCGAGGACCTCGGCGATCTGCTCGGCTCCGTGCTGGACCCCGTGGCAGAGCCCGACGGTGTCGACCTTGCCGTATTCGATCGCTGCCCAGGTGTTCATAGCCATCGGGTTGGCGTAGTTCAGGAATTTGACGTTCGTCTCGGCGACCTCGCGGATGTCCTTGCAGAAATCCAGGATCACCGGGATGTTGCGCTGGCCATAGAGAATGCCGCCGGCGCAGATCGTATCGCCGACGCACTGGTCGATGCCGTATTTAAGGGGAATGCGGATATCGTCGGCATAGGCTTCCAGACCGCCGACCCGCACGCAGCTGATGACATAGCGTGCGCCTTCGAGCGCCTTGCGGCGGTCGGTGGTCGCCGTCACCCTGGTCGGCAATCTGTTTGCCTCGACGATCCTGTCGAGGATCGCTTTGATCATCTGGAGATTGTGCTCGCTGACGTCGGTCAGCGCGAATTCGATGTCCTTGAATTCGGGCACGCACAGGATGTCGGTGAACAATTTCTTGGTGAAGCCGACGCTGCCTGCACCGATGATAGCGATTTTGAAACTCATCAGCCGCACCTCATTCCATTCGAATTGCAGGCAAGGAATGACAATGGGAAGTTGTAGCCACATGCCGTGACATGTATGCACGACAAGCCGGAATCCGGCCTGCCAACCTCCCTGTCCGCTCCTCGACTACGGATCTCTCTCGCTTTTCGACGGGGATTATGCGCTTATTCGCGAGCGCGACCAGAGAAGGATTATGCTTTCGAGGGTAATTTTGTGCTGCATGATTTGATAGCCAACGGACAATCCATGCGCACGATCTCGCTGCCGCGCGGTCGCCAGCGCCTGCACGCCATGCCGACGAGCACGGGCTATGAGGTGCGCGAGGACGAGATCTACGATTGGGACGGCCGCAAGCGCGGCCAGACACCGTTCACGGTGCTCCAGCACACGATCAGCGGAGCCGGCCGGCTGCGCTACGAAAACCGCAACTACCGCCTGCAGAAGAACGACACATTGCTGGTGCTGGTGCCGCACAACCACCGCTACTGGCTGGCTGGGGATGAGCGCTGGGAGTATTTCTGGATTTCGATGAACGGCGAGGAAGCGCTGCGCATCCACAAGTCGATCCTCAGCGTCTCTGGTCCTGTATTTCGGCTGCAGCCGGCGACGATCGATCATCTTGCCGATTGCAGCCTGCGCCTGATCAAAGGGGCCGCTTCGCCGGGTGCTGCTTCGGCGATAGCCTACGAGGCTGCGATGGCGCTCTATGACGATGTCTTCGGCTCCCACGCCTTTGCCGAAAAACAGAGCGTCATGCAGCCGGTCATCGATCACATTGGTGCCAATCTCGACAGACCGCTGCCGGTGGCGGACCTGGTCCAGATCAGCGGGCTCAGCCGGGCCCATTTCTCACGCTGTTTCGCTGAGAGCGAAGGCCTGCCGCCCGCCGAATTCGTGCTGCAGCAGCGCCTGCAACGCGCGGCGAAGCTGCTGACCAAGGCGGATTTCCTGCCGGTGAAGGAAGTCGCCATCCTGTGCGGCTTCGAGGACGCGAACTATTTTTCAAAGGTCTTCCGCCGCTGCTACGGCATCACGCCAAGCCAATTCCGCACCACCGGCATGTATGCCAACATGCGAACGCCGGCCAGGCGCGGCGTCAGGGTCTCCAATGACGAGACCTGACGTCGCGCCGTCAAACAAGGCAGCTAAACTAGGCAGCGCGCAGACTGCCGCCATCCAGCCATTCGAGATCGGCCGGTGAAAGCGTGATGTCGAGGGCGAGTAGGCTGTCGTCCAACTCGTCAAGCGTGCGCGGCCCGATCAGTGGGATGGATGGAAAGGGCTGAGCGAGCACATAGGCGAGCGCTATATGGATTGGGCTCTTGCCCAGTCTCGCGGCAAGTTCGATCGCCCGGTCGCGGCGGCCGAAATTCCGCTCCGAGTACCAGACCCGCACCAGTTCCTCATTGTCGTGCTTGTTGCGTCCGGCGCGATCGGTGAAGAAGCCACGCCCCTGGCTCGACCAGGCGAAATTCGGCATCTGCCTGGATGTCAGCCAGGCCTTCCACGCATCCGTGGAGGACGTGACGCAGCCAGCCCAGATCGGCTCCAGCATTTCGGCCAGCGAGAAATTGTTGGACAGCGCGCCGGGCTTTTGCTTGCCGGTGCGTTCGGCATAGGCAATCGCCTCATCCATGCGTTCCATTGTCCAGTTCGAGCCGCCGAACGGGCCGCGGATGCGGCCAGCCTTCACCTCGCGATCCATCGCATCGACGAATTCGCCGACCGGCACATCCGGATTGTCGCGGTGCATGAAATAGACGTCGACGTGGTCGGTTTGCAGGCGGTCGAGCGACTGGTCGAGCTGCTTGCCGATCACGTCGGGGTAGCAGAGCGGTGAATGCGCGCCCTTGGCGATGACCACCGATTGCGCGCGCACGCCGCGGTTTTTCAACCACTCGCCAAGCAGCTTCTCGGTATAGCCGGCGCCGTAGACATAACCGGTATCGAAGAGATTGCCGCCAGCCTCGAAAAAGGCGTCGAGCAGGATCGAGCCTGAGGAAAACGTACGGAAATCCTCGAAGCCGAGCGCCACCACCGATGCCGGCTTCGACAGGCCAGGGATCATGCGCTTGGCGATCGCCGTCCCACCCGATAGCAAAGGCCGGCCGGAGATGGTGTTGATGCGTTGCTGGGCCTTCTCGATCCCGTATTCGAGGCCGGCTGCCGCCCGCCATCTGTCCAGCACACGCAAGGTGCCGAGGCTTTCCGCCCAGGCCATGCCCGGCCAGGCGAATTCCTGCCGTCCGGCGCGGATGGCCTCACCGGCTGCGTCGACCTCGAAGGAATAGACATGGCGCTTCTCGTTGACGCTGATGGTCTCGCGCGTGCCGTCGGATGCAAAGACGTCGATCTGGCCGAGACCAACGTCGCGGTTGCCGCCGGCGAACCAGAAGTCCGGCACCTCGATGCGGCCTTTGGTGCCGAGGATGCGCAGAACATTGTCCTGGTTAAGCGAGATGCTGCAGGAGACTTCGGCGACAATGCCACCCGGGAAATGCAGCAGCGCCGAGGCCCATTCGTCGACGCCGGACTGGCCAAGATGGGCAGTACCGACCACCTTGTCAGGCTCGGCGAAGGATTTTCCGGCTGCGGCGCCGGCAATCAGCCGCACCATCGAGACGGGATAGCCGCCGACGTCAAGAATGCCGCCGCCGGCGAGATCGTTGGCGTAGAGCCGGTGCTCCGGCATGAAGCGCGGCATCGCAAAACCAAAGCTCGACTTGATCATCCTGATCTCGCCGATGACGCCCGATCTGATCAGTTCCACCAGCTTCAGCGTCTGCGGATGCAGCCGGTACATGAAGGCTTCGCCGAGAAACGTGCCGGCCTTGCGCGCGGCATGCATCATGGCGTCGGCCTCGAAGGCGGTCAGCGCTAGCGGCTTTTCGCACAGCACATGCTTTCCGGCCTCGGTCGCCTTGATCGCCCATTGCGCATGGCCGGGATGCGGTATCGAAATGTAGACCGCGTCGACGTCGGGATCGGCGAGCAAGGCATCGTAGCCGTCGAGGATGCGGGCGCCGGGAAAACTCTCAGCGAGGCCAGGCTTGGCGGGATTGCGGGCACCGATGGCGACCAGCTTTCCGGTGCGCGAATCGGCCACGCCGCCGGCAAAGGACTGGGCGATGCTGCCCGGACCGAGAATGCCCCAGCGAATGGGCGTGGTTGCAGTCATTGTCATTCTCCTTGGAGGCTGGAAAGGACGGCCGGTCAGCGCAGCCGCAGTCCTTTTTCATCGAACAGGTAGGATTTGCGGATGGAAACGGTGATTTCGGACGTATCGGGAACCTTTGCCGCGTCGCGCTGGATCACCACGTCTTCACCATTGGCCGTTCTGGTGTAGAGGAAGCTCGTGCCGCCGAGGTGCTCGACCACGTCGATGCCGACGACGAGGTCGGCGCCCCCTTCTCCCGCACTGCCGAAATGTTCAGGCCGCACGCCGACGATGACCTTGCTCCCCGTTTCGGGCATGGCGCCTGTCAGCGGCTGGGTGAAACGGGTCTTCTCCTGGCCCGCCAGTTCGACGATCACGCCACGCGCATCGTGCCCGACAATATGAGCCTTGATGAAGTTCATCTTCGGCGAGCCGACAAAGCCCGCCACGAACTGATTGTCGGGATTGTCATAGAGATCGAGCGGCCGGCCGATCTGCTCGATATGGCCGGCGCGCATCACGACGATCCTGTCGGCGAGCGTCATCGCCTCGGTCTGGTCGTGCGTGACATAGATCATGGTGGCGCCGAGTTCCTTGTGCAGCCGAGAGATCTCGACCCGCATCTGGACGCGCAGTTCGGCGTCGAGATTAGAGAGCGGCTCGTCGAACAGGAAGACCTGCGGCTCGCGCACGATGGCGCGACCTATGGCGACGCGCTGGCGCTGGCCGCCGGAGAGTTTTTTCGGGCGCCTGTCCATCAATTCGCTGATGCGCAGGATCTCGGCCGCCCGCTTCACCCGCCGATCGGTGTCGGCTTTCGGGTTACCGGTCATGCGCAGCCCGAAGCTCAGATTCTGTTCGACGCTCATGTGCGGATAGAGCGCATAGGACTGGAACACCATGGCGATGCCGCGGTCCGCCGGCTCGACATCGTTCACAACCTTGCCGCCGATGGCGATCTCGCCGTCGCTGATATCCTCGAGCCCGGCGATCATTCTGAGCAGCGTGGACTTGCCGCAGCCGGAGGGGCCAACGAAGACGACGAATTCGCCGTCCTTGATGTCGATACTGGCGCCATGGACGACCTCGAAGACGCCGAAGCGCTTGACGACATTGTTCAGCGTAACCGTTGCCATTCTGCCCCTTACTTGACCGCGCCTGCGGCGATGCCGGCGATGAAATGGCGCTGCAGCAGCACGAAGACGACGAGCATCGGTACCGTCAGCATCACCGCGCCCGCCATGATGCCGCCCCATGACACCTTGGTGAGGCCGATCAGCGTGCCGAGTGCAACCGGCGCCGTCATCGAACCGGGCTGGCTGTTGATCAAAAGCGGCCACAGATAATTGTTCCAGGAGGCGAGGAACAGGATGATGGCGAGCGCTGCCAGCATCGGCCGCGCCAAGGGCAGCGCGACGAAAAGGAAGATGCGCCATTCCTTCACGCCTTCGACGCGCGCCGCATCGAAGAGGTCGTCCGGCATCATCGAAAAACTCTGCCGCATGAACAGCACGCCGAGCGAATTGAACAGCGGCGGCACGATCAGCGCCACCCAGGTGTTGGCGAGCTTGAAGTCGCGCGCCACCATAATGAATTGCGGGATCAGCACGACCGCATAAGGAAGCGTGATGGTGCCGAGGATGATGGCGACAACCGCGCCCTTGCCGAAGAACTGGTAGCGCGCCAGCGCCCAGCCGGCCATCGACGTCAGCAGCACCGACAGGAATGTGTAGGTCACCGCCACCGATACCGAGATGCCGATGGCGCCGACGAAGTTGGTGTCCCGCTGCAGATTGTTGAAATTGTCGATGAAATTGCCGTGCGGCAACATCTCGATGCCGGGGCTGAAGATGCCGTTGTCCGGCATGGTCGAGAACACCACCATCATCCACAGCGGAAACAGCCAGATCAGCGCCAGCGGCGTCAGGAACAAATGCAGCGCGATGCTGCGTCCCAGCCTGGCGGAGGAGCGCGAACTCATTTCGGTTCCCTCGTCAGCCACAGCTGCACCAGCGTGATGGCGATCGCCAGACCGGCCATGGTGTAGGCAACGGCCGACGCGTAGCCGAAATTGAGCGACCGAAAACCCTGGCGGTAAAGCAGCAGGCCAAGCGTCTCAGTGCCGCCGCCCGGTCCGCCGCGCTCGGTGATCAGGAACGGCTCGGTGAACAGCTGCATGGTGCCGATGATCGACAGCACGAGGCAAAACACGATGACCGGCTTGAGCAACGGCAGGGTGATGTAGAAGAACTGCTTGAGCTTGCTGACGCGGTCGAGCGTCGCCGCCTCGTAGACATCCTCGGGAATGGACTGCATGCCGGCGAGCAGGATGATGGCGTTGTAGCCGGCCCAGCGCCAGGTCACCGCGATCATGATCAGCGCCATCGCCGGCGTGACGTTGGAGAACCAGTCGATCTTAGGCAGGCCGACGCTGTTCAGGAGCTTGTTTATGATGCCGAAATCGAGGTTGAACATCAGCCGGAACACCGCCGAATAGGCGACCTCGCCGACCACCACGGGGGCGAAGAAGGCAAAGCGGTAGAGGCCGCGCGCCTTCAAGAGCGGCGAGTTCAACAGCACCGCCATGACCAGCGCCAGCGAGATCATCACCGGCACCTGGATGACAAGGATGAGCAGCGTGTTCTTAAGCGCGTTGAAGAAGGCCGGGTCGCCGATCAACCGGCCCCAGTTGAAGCCGGGCGCGAACCGCCACGGCACGGTGCGCGTCGCCTGGAAGGAGATCATGAAGGAGCTGATGATCGGCCACACCCAGAAGACCGCAAAGATCAGCAGATAGGGCGCGAGGAAGCGATACGCCGTGGCATTCTGATGGCGCATTGCTGCCTCCTTTCCGCGTTCAAGGGTGGCGCGCCCTGCTGAAACGCGCGGCGCGTTCGGTCGCGGGGCAGCATCATGCCGCCCGCGACCATCACGTCCAGATCAAGATTTGACGGGCAATCCGGTCGCCGCGGCGATCTGGCTTGCGGCGTCGTCGAGCGCTGCCTTGGCATCGGGATAGCCGCCGGCCAGGTATTTGGTCTGCACGGCGCGGACGATGATTTCGGCATCGCTCTGGAACGGTGTGCCGCGGCTCGGAACAACTTTCGGCAAGGTGCCGAGGATGTCCTTCCACACCGCCTGGCCGCCCCAATAGGGCAGGCCTTCCGAGACATAGGGGTCATTGAGGGCCGACACCAGCGACGGCACCAGGCCGAACTCTTTCAGCATCGTGATCTGGCCCTCATTGGTTCCTAGCGTGTACTTGAGATAGGCGTAGGCAGCCTCCTTGTTCTTGGACGCTGATGTGATGGCCAGCGAGGACCCGCCGAGATTGGCGGCACGCGGACCGTCGGCGGTGAGGCTCGGCATCAGATAGACGCCCCATTTGCCGTTTTCACCGGCCGATTCCGTGCGGATGGTGCCTTCATACCAGCCGCCATAGATCTGGGTGGCGACGGTGCCGGCAGTGTTGTTCGTGATCTTGGTACC
The DNA here is from genome assembly GCF_040321205.1 of Mesorhizobium sp. M0496. Lineage (NCBI taxonomy): Bacteria > Pseudomonadati > Pseudomonadota > Alphaproteobacteria > Hyphomicrobiales > Phyllobacteriaceae > Mesorhizobium > Mesorhizobium sp. M0496. The sequence continues at coordinate 41,578 of NZ_JAMYRC010000006.1, forward strand.
CCAGTCGGCCGACGAGATGATGCCGGCGTCCTTCATCTCCTTGACCTTGGTCATGGCGTCGACGCATTTGGGCTGGTTGACCGTGATAGACTGCCCGTCGGCGGAGAAATAGGCACAGCCTTGTTCGTTGGCGATCATGCGGAAGAATTCCGAGTCGCCGTTGAAATCGGCGTTGGTCATGGTGACGCCCGGATTGGCGGCCTGGATCTTCTTGCCTGCGGCGATGAAATCATCCCAGGTCTTGATCGACGCCGGATCGACGCCAGCCTTTTCGTAGAAATCGCGGCGATAGAACGCGGCGACCGGGCCCGAATCCCACGGCATCGAGTAGGCCTTGTCGCCGACTTCGAGTTCGGTGCGTTTGAAGTCGGGGAATTTCGCCTGGTCCTCGGCAGTGTAGCCCAGCGTATGCAGATCGACGAAGCAGTCGGGGAACTGGCTCCAGTAATTCTCGGCCTCACCATTCTCGATGGTGACGATGTCGGGCAGGCCGACGCCGCCGGCGGCGCAGCCGGCGATCGACTTGTCGTAGGTCGGTTGGTTGCCGAGATCCTGGACCGTGACCTTGACGTCGGGAAATTGCTTGTTGAAGCCGGCAATGGTCGCCTTCAGCGATGAAGCCGCGACATTCCAGCTCCAGATGGTGATTTCGCCGGATTGCGCGAAGGCCGGGGCAGAGCCCAGGGCAAGCACGAGCGCGGCGCAGGTCATTGTGATGCGCATAGAAATCCTCCCATTTCATTTGCTCTCTCACTGTGAGCATGCCTAGACTATGCAGTGGGCAGGGCCTGTCGCCGTCAAAGGGAATATGAAATTGGCGGAAAGTAAGATGCCGGAACGTCCGTTTTATCAGCCTGGCGCCAGCAGCGTGGAAGGCCTGCCGCTGGCCTTGCAGATGTTTCACAACCATCCGCTCGTGATGCTCAAGCCGCATTGGCATGCCCAGGTCGAGGTCAATTTCATTGTGCGCGGCAGCGTGCATTACCGCATGAACGAACATGAGATCGCACTGTCGGCAGGCGACATGTGCCTGTTCTGGGGCGGTCTGCCGCACCAGATGGACGATCTCTCGGACGACGCCATCTATGCCGGAGCGCATCTGCCGCTGGTGCATTTCTTTCGCCTGCATTTGCCGACGGATGTCCGCCATCGGCTGATGACGGGCGCCACGCTGGTGACCGGCGCGACCGATCCGGCGGACCACCACAATTTCGAGCGCTGGAATCGCTACTTCCGCTCGGGCGATCCGGCCATGATCGAGCATGCCGTGAACGAGTTGCTGCTCAGACTGGAGCGGGTGCGGTTCGAGCCCTACCGGCTGGTGCCGGAAACCGCACCCGGGCAGGAAACCGGCAGCCCCTTCGACCAGCAATCGTCGCGCAATGTCGGGCGCATGTGCGATTTCATCGCCGAGAATTTCCTCTACGACATCGACTGCGTGAACATAGCGGCCGCCGCCGACATCCATCCCAAATACGCCATGAACCTGTTCAAGAAATCGACCGGCATGACGCTCAACGAATATGTCAACCTGCTGCGGCTGAGCTATGCGCAAGCGCTCTTGATGCACCAGGACGCCAATGTGCTGCGCGTCGCCATGGACTCGGGCTTCGGCTCGCTCAGCGCCTTCAACAAGTCGTTCCGCAAACTGGCCGGCATGTCGCCCTCCGATTTTCGCAGAGGCGTGACCGGCGCCAGATAGATAGCGGCGACCAGCGGCGCGCCTGGTGCCGCGAAAGCAGTGCTGCGCCTCGGTCGCTGGCTAAAAGACGCGTCACGGCATGTCAGCCCCCCAATAACGGCGCGGGCAAGGGTGACGAAGGCCGGATCGTGCCATGCTGTGCGCCATTGCGGCCATGCGAGCGGCATGGAAACCGGGGCACTGCACAGCATCGCTTTTCCTGTCTGAAATCGCCACCTAGGCGCTGGACAGGCCGAATTCCCGTGCTATAACCCACGCGCTTTCAAGGGGCGCCCCCACGGCGCCTCGATGAAATCCGGTCAACGAGTTTTCGTTTTGCCGGAACAGGCCCAGATAGCTCAGTTGGTAGAGCAGCGGACTGAAAATCCGCGTGTCGGTGGTTCGAATCCGCCTCTGGGCACCATCCCCTCTTCTCCCGACACTCCGTTAAGCCGAACCTTCTACGCTGCAGCTTCTGCAAGCCACTGGAATTGTTGATCTTTTTCCGTCGCATTGCGCAATTAAGCGGGACAGAGAGCGCTTCGGGCGCATTTGGTCCAACGAGGCGGGGGGATGGTATTTCCGTTGGTATTCGACATTCTGATGGTATCGAAACAGCCAAGGGAGACCTGACGAATGGCCCTATCCGACGTGAAATGTCGAAACGCCCGCCCTGCTTCCAAACTCGTGAAATTGTCTGACGGGGGCGGGCTGCAGCTATGGGTACAGCCCACGGGCTCTCGCCTCTGGCGGCTCGCCTACCGCTTTGACGGCAAGCAGAAACTGCTCGCGCTGGGGAGCTATCCGCTTATCTCTCTCGCCGAGGCACGGGAGGCGCGCGATGATGCTAAAAGGCTCCTGCTAGCTGGCGTCGACCCTGGAAAGGAACGCAGCTTGCGGAAGGCCGATTCGGCAAAGGACTCCTTTCGCTCAATCGCGGACGAATATGTTGACAAGCTGAAGAAGGAGGGACGTGCCGTCCGGACGATCAGCAAGGTCAAATGGCTGCTCGACTTTGCCTATCCGATAATCGGCGATAAGTGCATTCGGAAGATCGATCCGGCTATCATCCTTACCGCCCTCCGTCGCGTCGAGGTTCGCGGTCGATACGAGTCGGCCAGGCGACTGCGCTCCACCATCGGCAGCGTGTTTCGATACGCAATCGCGACCGCACGCGCCGAGACAGATCCGACCTTCGCCCTCAGAGGCGCACTCATCAGTCCGAAGGTAACGTCTCGCGCCGCGATTACCGATCCGAAGGCCTTGGGCGGTTTGCTGAGGGGGATCGATGCATTTGATGGACAGCCTACAACCCGAGCCGGTCTAAAGCTGATAGCGCTGCTGTTTCCCCGCCCCGGCGAGCTTCGCGCCGCTGAATGGGAAGAGTTCGATTTTGAAAGCTCGGTGTGGACGATCCCTGAAGCACGCATGAAAATGCGACGGCCGCACCGCGTACCCCTATCAAAGCAAGCGATCAGCGTCCTGACTTCACTGAGAGAAATCTCTGGTGATGGATCGCTGCTGTTTCCTAGTGTTCGGTCGGCTTCGCGTCCGATTTCCGACAATACGCTTAACGCCTCACTGCGTCGTATGGGTTACAGCAAGGATGAAGCTACCGCGCATGGTTTTCGAGCAACGGCATCAACTCTGCTGAACGAATGCGGCAAGTGGCATCCGGACGCCATAGAGCGGCAGCTGGCCCACATTGAGAACAACGACGTTCGGCGCGCCTACGCCCGGGCAGAGCACTGGGAGGAGCGCGTCAAGATGATGCAGTGGTGGGCCGATTATCTGGATGAACTCAAGAGCAAAAACCTGCGGGTGATCTCAATCGAGGGACGCCGCAAGCCTGCTGTCCACACACCAACGCGACCATCCACTTTGAACCCAACAGCGGCCGTTGATCAAACGCCGAAACAGATCTCCAACCGCCGGAAATCATACTGACCGTCAAAAAAGCCACAACTCGACGCCAAATCGTAGGCCCGCATTGTCAGATTTCCTGGAGAGAAAGTTGACCACATTCGGCGGGAAGCTGCCGTTCTGCAACCGACCCCATTCCCGTCATTCAAGATGCCGATGGCCGGTTCCGAAACCGGCCACCTACCCGGCCCGGGCCTATCAGAGCGAGAATGCCATGGGCAGTGTGCGGTCCGTCCGTTTCGCCGACATTAGTCCGTGGATCCGCTATCCCCGCCCGACTTTCACCTCCACAACCTACACGGGCTCCGCGGCGGCTTCCTCTCCATAGATCCGGGACAAGCCCTTGATGCGCGTCGTGATCGCGTCGACGAGGCGACCAACGATCTCATGGATGATCCCCTCCTGGCGAAGCTCTTGCGCGCATTCCGATGACATGTCCGGTATCACCGCGAGCTGATGGCGGATCGTCCGCATTGTGTACTCGCCGCCAACCTTTGCTGAGGACGCACAGCGACGCCAGTGGCGCGGCATGATCTCCTCGATCGGGTAGACTCTGTCGATCTTCATCGCCAGTTTAAGGTCGCGCATCTCAGCCTGGATCTCTCCCTCGCCGAGGTGCGGCAGAATGGAGGAGATGTCGTAGAGCGGAGCTAGGCGGGCCTCGCCCTGGGCACCCAGCAGCATCGAATAGTTCTTTGCATGCGCGTCCGTGCCGGCGATGATCCAGTTGAAGACGTTCGCGGCCATGAAGGTCTGACGGTCTTGGACGGGTTCCATGGAGGCCGCCAGCACCTTTTTGGAGATCGCCGTGATACCTGGCCCACCCTGGTTCTCGTACTTTAGCGTCGGCATCACCGATAGGGCCTGGCACATGTCCTCCTGATGGATGCGGATGGTCTTGCCGTCGATGTTGCGGCGGTCGTAGCGCTCGAGAACGATCGCCTTTTCGCCTGCGAAGTCGAGAACCTGGCTGTGTGCAGCGTCCATGCCGAGCTTGCATGCAAGCTGCAGGCAGAAATGCTCGTTCTCGGTATGCCCGTGCAAGTGCGGCAAAGGCGGCTTGAAGATGTGTGTCGTGGGCGTGTCGCCTAGAGGGATCCCCCAGCGATTGCTGCCCTTGTCGAAATGGAACGCCGTCTTTGCCTGCGCACCAGCGAGACTGAACTGACCAGGATCGCCGATTCGCCGGGTCGCCGCACCATCCTTGCGGAGGTCGCGCAGGCGGTCGCCAATCTGCGCCTCCGTGAGCAACTCCACGTTCTCGCCGCGGGAAACCTGGTGGCCACGCGGAAGGAACTGGACGGCGCCGGCGCAGTCGCGGCCGACATTCTTGAGCAGGGCAAACGGGTTTCGGGCGGAGACCTGGAACCTCTGCGCCCATCTGGCGAGGGTCTGCTCATTATCCGGCAGCAGACCCCAGAGGAATGCCTCGACGACCTTGCCCTCGTAGGTCCTGGTGATCGTCGGCATGGACAGGGAAAGCGGGATCGCCACCCGGCCCTCCATCCATGCCTCTTGATAGGAGAACGAAAGCTTGCCGCCCTGCAGGTGGTGGAGCCACCCAACCGGTCTGCCAGCGATATGGACGTCGAGGGTGTCGATCGGGTTCACCATGATCATCGTCACCTAGAGCTTGTAGGGAATCTCGTCGTCGTCATCGTCGACATGCCGTTCATCGGCATTATGATGATGATCAGCAGCCGACGTCGGCGCCGGCGGGATCTGAAAGTCCAGCTCCACACCAAGCGTAGTCAGCGCCAGCAGCACGTTACCGATCTCGGCGCTGGGCTTGCCGTTCTCGATCCACGACACCCACGTCTGCGTGGTGTTGATTATCTTGGCCAAGGCAGCCTGGGACAGGCCGCGACGGGTGCGGGCCTCCTTGATCAGGATACCAATGTCCCGAGCTGTTCTGATCTTCATGGCGTATACGATCTCTATATGAGCTAGCCTGATATAGGCTCCTATATGACGGGTGTCAATATGTGTCCCTATATCAAACCTTACCGCCATATAGGTTCTTATATCGGTGATCCTCATATATTAACCTATATTGAGATAGGCAAACTCGTCAGAGGACCAGCCGCTTTCGCGCCCGTCGTACAAAGTCTCTAGCGTGACCGTTTCGAGTTTTGCGACTGCCAAATAGGAAGATCGGGTGTGAGCGGATTACCATGATCGCCCGGAGCATAGGCTCCAGTGAGAGGAAGGATAGATTGGCGCGGACCGTACTCGACCACCCGTTTCGAATTCCCTTGCACCGCGCGGCCGTCCATAGACTGCGTGCATGATCACGGTCAACTTGACGCAGGCCTTGCAGTGGAATGAGCGTTCGGCGATCCCTGGCCCCAGCTTTTGACCTTGTCGGAGCCGTTGAAGCGCGTCATCAGGCCCAACGCCGTCTCGCAGAGCGCCCGCCGCACGTCCTCGTCGCCGGCCTTCGAGATGCCCCCCTGAACGTCGATGGAGGAGCCGGATTGGCAGCGCCGCGACGTCTGCCCGAAGTAGACCGCGCGACATCACGCGAACGGTGGAAGCGCGACGGATCGTCGATCACGGTCATGCAGGAGAGCCCTGTCACCGACTCCGGGGACACCTTCGACTGAGCGGGTTATTTCAGGTCGAGCTTCTTTTTGAGGTAGTCGCGCAGTTCGCCGACAGACGAGAAAATAGCGTCTGGTTTCGAGGCTTCCAAACCTGCCACGTCGAGGCAGCCCCATGCCGAGCCCAACGCGGCGACGTTGGCTCCACGCGAAGCCTCGGTATCCTGCGGCTGATCGCCGACATGATAAGTATTGTGAGGTTTTCCTCCCGCTTTTGACATCGCAAGCAAAAGACCCTCCGGGTGCGGCTTTCGGTTTTTCACGTGATGATAGCCGACCACAATATCTATCGGCCAGGCATGTGCCTTTATGAAGGCCTTCGGCACCATGTCGGGGCTTTTTGTAACGATAGCCAATGTGTGACCAGCCGCATGTAGTTCGATGAGCAACTCGGTAATTCCGCCGTAGACGGCCAGCTTCGGGGCTTGGGCCATAACCGCCTTCCAGTCCCGAGCGGCGCGAAGGTGCTCAACTGTGGAGGTGTCCACGAGAGTTTGATCGAAGTCGAAAATAATCATCTCAGAAACCCAACCGAGTTTGAGGATCGATGTCCAATGCGCGCTCCGGTCTTTTTGCTGGAGAGCGTTCGACCTGCTGGACGTGCAGCAAGAACTGCGTCAAGGCGACCCCATCGGATATGGCGCGGGCCCAGTGCTGAGCAATCATCATCTGATTGCCCTTCGTCTTGTCCTCGTGCTTCCACTTATCGGGATGATCAATGCACGCCAGCGCACGCTTCTGCTCTCGGCAGAACCGCACCGTGTGCATGGTCCCACCCTTCACATCCGTCTCCACCACTAGCACTGCGTCGGAGAGACCACTTTGGATGCGATCTCGCTCGGCAAAAGCTGTCCGCATAGGAGTGACACCAAGAGGATATTCGCTGACCAAACAGCCGCCGTTTTCAATTAAGCGAGTTGCCAGTCCCCGATTGGCGGCGGGATAAACTTTGTCCAAGCCGTGGGCCATCACTGCGACCCCCACACCGTGGGCATCCAAGCAGCCTTCGTGACCAAGAGTATCGCAGCCATGTGCTAAGCCACTCACGATAGTGAAGCCCTCGCTTGCTGCCGCCGCTGCCGACTTCCTAGCAACAGCTTCACCATAAGGAGTTGGCTCACGCGTCCCCACGACGGCAAGGCACTTCGTCGCGTGGAGTCCTGCCACGGCTCCCCTTACATACAAGACGGCAGGAGGATCTGGGATATTACGAAGGCGCTGAGGGTACCCTTCGTCATGGAATGAGAAAAACTTCGTATCGCTATTTAGCGTTTTCTCCAACTCGTCCTGAGCTCGATCCCATGCCTCTAACAGTGCGCTTTCCGATACCTTCGCCCGCGCCGCCCTGTCCACCACAACGTCTTTCGCATCACGGTCAGGCACAGGCCCATAAACGATGCGCAAGGCCCCCCGCCGGCCGAGACCTTTGAGCTTCATCAAAGCGACTAGCGCTACTGATGTCGATGATACGGGCGATGAAGCCATTGCTCTAATCCTTCTTGAACTTCGCGTCGTGCTCCCGTTCGCCCTGCCCCCATAGCGTATCCCACCTAGCAGGAACATGATCGTTCTCGGGATTCGGGCAGTAAGCAACACTCTCCGCTTTCGCGAGCGCAATCCCATACACCTTGCATTTCGGATTGGCGGCAAGCACCGCTAGCGCGATGCGAGACAGCGTATCACCTCGCGTGATGAAGTCATCGAAAACGAAGACATGGTCCGCATCTATTTTTGCCGACTGATACTTAGCCTTATCCAGCTCAGCGGAGCGACCCTCAGCGGAATAAATCGTATGAATCTTCTGATGGACATTCTTGGATAGGATGCTGTCGGAATATTGCGCCCCCACAGTTTTTGCGCATTCCTTGGTAATCCACGGTATTGAGCGGCTTGGGTCGGCTTTCGTTTCCTTGGACGAAAGCGCGGGGATAAATGAGGCGCGTTTGGGATCAATACCTAAGTGCTTGATGAGAGTCGGAGCAGCATCGTATAGAACCGTCGCCGCACCCCACTCGGCTTTATTATTCTTGTCTTTGAATCGAATAAACCAGGCGGTCCACTTCTCGTCAGTCCTGTCTTTCAGTTTATAGGCAATTGTAAACGAATACGTCAGCCCGAGAGACACACTCAGGTGAGGAAAACCCATCCATCCGGCAATTTTGTTGAAATAAACCACGCCACCCCCCTTACTTCGCAGTGCACGATGTAAGCAGCACGAGGCCGACTATCAACTCGCTTGCTGGCCTTTTTATTCTGCCAAAATTCGAAATTTCACCGGAGACCGCAGTGCACTCTTGGGAAACGGCCTCCGCCTGACGCGATTCGGGCCTAGGTGCCACTCTGAAAGGTCAGCCGAGTTGGATGCTCTACGGAAAGCGCGACCTATGAGAGCGGCCTCAAGGTCCCGGCCCAGACGTAGGTCTATGAGACTCGCATCTGCGCGGGCCCGAAGCGCGGCACGTGTTAACGACCGCCGGTCAGCCACGACCAGAAACCTCTAGATTTGGTTTTCGCGACCTCGGCCTTCGGCGAAGCGAGCGGCTCGACATGGCCACCGAAGTGACCTTCGCGCGCCGCCTTGTCGCGCATCCTGCCCCACGCAATCTCGTCCTCCGACATGTCGCCTGCCCAGACCACTGTGTCCATACGGATGAAATAGTGGGACCGGCAGGCGAATGACCAGTTCCCGACTGACGGCGAGAGACTGACGCTCTCGCCGTCAAAGGTGAGTTGCCAGCCTACCGGGCTAATCGGTGTCACCACTTTGGTGCCACAACCGCAGAAGCAATCATGGACTGCGGTTGCATACGGGATCGAAACATAGAGGACACCGGCCTCGCGGACCCTCGGGACGAACTCCACGAACTCGTGTCGGATCTTGTAGGGTCTCTTCATTCGCTGTCCTCGTTGATCGTCTCGGCGCCCGCGAGCACGAAGATGCTGAAATGTTCGTGGGTGTCGTCATCGTAGAAACCGAAAAGCTTCTTGAACTTGATGACTGCAAAGGCAGCATTCAGAGCGTTGAGTTCCACCACCTGAATGTTTTTGTCGTACTCGTTGACCTCTTCTGTCGTCATGAACGCGATGCGTTTCCCGTTGTGGACGTGCTCGCGCTTGGTAGGCGTGCTGGTCGTTGTACGTATCTGGCCCCGCAGGCTCTCGTTGTGCACCGTCAGGCCCATGCCCACATCTACGAACGGGATGTTTATCGCCTCCAGTTTTTGGACGATCGGCCGCTTCCCGGTCCCCTCCATGCACAGGAACACGAAGTCAAGGCCTTCCAGCAGGTGAAGGTTCTCAGGGGTAAGCTTGACCTTGTGCGGGACGATGCCGCGGCGCATTTTGCTGTAGGTACGCGCGTGAAACTCGACCTTGGAGAGCTCCTCCTCCAGTTCTTCGCCTGAAGGCGCGCCCGGCGCCCGAAAGGCGTTGTGCTGGTTGAACCCGTCGTTGTCGAAGAGGTGGATTTCGCGGACGTGGGTCTTGGCGAGATAATCCAGGACGTAGGAGCCCGTGCCGCCCAGGCCGACGATGCCAACCTTCAGCGGCTTGAGCTTTAGCGCGATTGCCACGATGTCGGCGCGACTACTGGCCGTGTCCTCGTATAGAAAGACGCTGTCGTCCTCGTCGGGCGCGTAAGGCTTGAAGGATTGCGCCATCACACCCGGCTCGATCACCTGTGCCGGGCCCGAGATTTTCGCCACGTAGTGCGCCATCTTTTGATGGAAATCGTCGTAGCGGTCGGCGGGCTTGGGCTTACAGGAAAAGTTCCAGCGCACCGGCATCCCGTCGATCTTCAGGCCGTCACCCAAGTCGCTGTCGCCAAGCCCCTGGATCTTGCTGCCGTCCTCGTTGCAAGGGTGATCGCCGGACCACTTGGTCTGGTGATCCTTGGGCGGCTTCGCAACGTCGTTGGTCACCTCCAATGGGGCGAACAACACGCCGCGCTTTACCTGCCGGTTGCTGTCAACATAGGGTACGTCACGGATCACGAGATATCCCGTGACCACGTCGACGCTGTAGCCCTCGTCGCGAAGCCGCTTCAGCGGCGGGCTACGATCGATCGGTCGCCGTGACATCGAACTTCATCCTGTTTTTGATCTTCACGGAGTGGCCAGCCGTGAGCGTGCCTTTGGGGTTCGACGGGGGGCCATCACGGTAGGTCACTGTGAATTCGATGCACGTTCCCGTCGGCAGGATGGGGAACGCGATCTTCACCAGTTCCTCGAACGAGAGACGAGTTTCAGTGGTTTCGAAGGGCTCGCCATTGATGCCAACTGTCACAGCCTTCTGGCTGTAGAAGTGATCATCCTTCTTCAGGTCGATCACAGCGTCGTCGCGCGGTACGAGTTTGTCCTCGTGATCACCCGGCACCTCCCGGAACAACTCACGGTGGTTCGGGATCTCGGCCAGCGCGTAGAGCGCTTTGCCCGTTGTGGGGTCGGGCGACTCGAAAATCTCCCGGTCGACATGGATACGCACCAGGTGCGCAGCGACATTGACTGACATTTTTACTACTTTCTCCGCTTCGCGGTGCTTGCGTTTCGCTCTGCCGGATGGCATCTTGCTGTCCGGACAGACAACACTTAGGCTCTGAAAAACGCCCTGTTCGGCACGAGACCAACCCAGAGCGCGTTGTCTGTCTGGACAACAGAATGGGAGATATTGTGGCGAATGTCAAGGAGGGCGGATGCCGGAGTCTGCGTTAGGAATTTGGCTGAAGGGGCTTCGCGGCGATCTTAGCCTGCGAGAGTTGGCTCAGCGGAGCGAAGTCGATCACGCCTACATCTACCGCCTCGAGACGGGTGCGAAGGAAGCGCCGTCCGACGAGGTGGTGAACAAGCTGCTCGGCGGTCTGGCGCCGTCCGAGCGGGAAGTCAAGATCCTGCGGTTTCTATCAAGTCACCCCAATGTCGACCCCGATCTTGCCGAGTTCGCGAGGGCCGATGATCGAGTTTCATTCGAAGAGTTCCATATGCTTACCACCGTCGTGAACCGTGGCGCCCGCCCCGACTACGCGACCTCCCTTGCCCGCATCCGCCGGTTCATGAGCGAGGACGAAGATGGATGAACTCTCCGTCGCGATGAAGGCACGCGACTTCATCGCCAAGAGCGGTCCATTGGCGCTTCCGGTCTCAGTAAACGCCTACGCGGCGCAAGTCGGAGGTACCGTGAAGCAGGAAGTGCTTCAGGAACATGAGGACGCATGGTCGGTGCGGTTGTCGAACGGCAAGTACCGCATTTGCGTGAACTGCGCCCACAACAGCCGTCGGCAGCGCTTTAGCATCTGTCACGAAGTGGCTCACGAGGCCCTCGGCATAGCGGCGGATCATAGGTCGCCGAGCTGGAGTTTCACGCGTAGGCCGCCCGGCGAGATCGCCTGCGACGTGTTCGCGGCCGAGCTATTGCTTCCATTCAAGCTGTTCAAGCCGAGAGTCGATGCGGCTGACATGAATTTCGCCGCGGTCAGCGACCTGGCCGACGAATTCGACGCTTCCTTGATGTCGACGGGCTCACGTTTCGCCACCTTCTCGCGCGAACTGTGCGCCTTCGTGCTCTCCGAGGGCGGCAAGGTTCGCTACTGCTCGCGTTCCACATCCCTGCGAGGCGCCAAGGCTTGGGTGCGCCTCGGAATGGATTTGCCAAGCGACTCCTACAGCGCCCGGGTGCGGGCGGGGGCAGCGGCGGCAGGCCCCGAGGAAGCCGAGCCGGATCAGTGGTTCGAGGGCTGGGAGCGTGAAGGTTCTCTCTACGAAGACGTCCGCCACCTCGCCGCCTGGGATCAGACCCTGACGCTGCTCTGGTTCGATGATGAAGATCTCCCGCCCCCGGCGGCTGAACGGAAGCGATGGGAGGAGGAGACCTACGGCCTCCGCGAGCTTGACGGCGAGCTGCCTTGGCCTGGCAGGTCGAAACGTAGGAAATAGGAAATGAGCTGGGCCGGCCGGCGCGCGGCGCGAAACATCCTTCCGTAGAGCCGAGAAAAAATCTGACCCCTGTTTGCAGAACCTTACACTGACCGCTGTGGGCCGGGAAAAGACTGACCATACCGGCGATTTCTCGGCGCATACCCGTGCGGGAGCTGGCCGCAGCCCGTGATGCGGTGGAAGCGCTTCCCATCGAACGGAAGAGATCGACGTATCCTTCGCAAGACCCCACCATTGGAGGTGCTGGCGGCATTTGCGAACTAGTGCCAGAGCCAAGCCACCAGCGCTTTGAGCGCTTGCTTATGGAGGGACCGCGAGGGCGCCAAGCCAGGAAGTCGTCGATCGTTATTCGCTCGGCTGGCCCGGGAGTAATGCCGTGGCGAGCAAGCTCTACATAAAGGTCAAGCTCACTGGAAAAAACCAATTTCCAAAGTTCATTGACGTTTTGGGTTAAAACCAGAGTTGGAACTGCCAGCGTGACCTCCTGACGCAACTCTATCGCAAATTCTCCGCCAAGAATTGGTATTGAATCTCACGCTCAACCGAGACTAGCAGAGACTAGATTCAGGCGGCCGCTTCAGTTGCAATCAGAGGACTAGGAGGGTGATGATGTCTGAAGAAGCCGGCAGTAATCTATTCGCACTTACTGCGGATATCTTTTCGGCCTATCCAGAGGAACGCGGTTCCGGTCTCTGGATTGCCCGATTTGATCGCTAGTGTAAATTCGGCATTGACTAAGATCGGACAGGGCGCCAACTGAAGAAACGGCTCCGAAGCCGTCATCCTAAAAGGTCCGTCCTCCCAGACTACATAATCAGTCTTGAAGATGGAGCAGAAATACAAGTCACTCAAGCGCCATCTGGCAACCCGGCACGGGATGACGCCCGATGAATACCGGGCGAGGTGGGGACTGGCGAAGGACTATCCCATGGTCGCCCCGAACTATTCGGCCGCCCGATCAGCGCTGGCAAAATCGTTAGGTTTGGGGAGGGAAGGCTGCTCCGGCCAAGAAACCTATCTCAAAGCGTAAAGCGAACGCCTGATATCAAATTTTGCGAAGCGCTTGCTGGGATCGGTGGCAACGCGGTCAGCATCAAGAACCTAGCGGTGCGACACCAAGCGTTACGCGTTGTCAGGTGTGGAAGATGATTGCCTTCGCGGTTTCTCCGACGCGCCGGCGCCCGGCAAACCTTCCTTTCTGGCCTTGGCAAATGCGCGGTCACCTTCCAGAAACCCGACCAGCATAAAGGGGATCAGGTCAGCCACGGTTTCGGACTCGCCATAGGTCCGACGGTAAAGAGCGGCATAGTCGTTGAGTGCTTGGCTCAACGCGGCGCCAACGGTGATGGTGATCTTCGAAGGTGTCCGATCCGGAAGTTTTCCGAGTTTCAGGTTAGCCATGAAGTCCTCCTGTTCACCCCGTGTATGGCCGCAACACGAGGTCATTGTGCACGATGACGCGCAACGGCCAACCAGGGCGCACGGTGATCGTGGGTTGGACGTTCAGGTTCTTTTCAGTGATCCGTTGGCCCGCTTGACTGACGTTCTGCTGGGTGGATTCACGAATTGCCTTGACCAAGTCGCTTTCATTTTCCCCAAAGCTCAACTCGGTACCAACCCCCAGCAATGTGGCCACCGCGACGCCCTTGATCAACTGCCAAGTATGGAAATCCACCTTGTCCTCGAGCCCGGCGTAGCCGGCCGCGTCGGTCACGGGCAGATTGTCGATTTCGATCGATGAGCCGTCCGGCATCACAATGCGTTGCCACACCAACAGAGCGCGCCTTTGGCCAAAGGCTACAACGCTATCGTAGGTGCCGATCAGCCGGGAGCCCTGCGGGATGAGCAGGATGCTGCCGGTGACGCTGTCGCGCACATTCTCGGTAACCTGCGCGACGACGAGGCCGGGCAAGTCGGAATTGATGCCGGTGATCAGGCTTGCCGCAATCACGCTGCCGGCCATGATCTGATACGGCGAGGCCGGCGTCTGCAGTGCATGCGGGTTGTAGATCCCGCCGGTGTTCCGTTGATCGATGAAATCGAGCTTGCGCTGTTGATTGTTCTGGTCGCCCTCGGCCGGCGCGACGGAAGCTCGCTGGCCTTCGGTATCTGGCTGCGGAGACGCCGTCTCGAAAGGCGAACGTCCGCCCTGCCCATTGCCAAAAGCTTCCGCCTGCTGGGGCCGGTTTTCGATGCGGAAGAGGACTTGCGACTCGCGCGCCTCAATCGCTTGTTGTGCAAGCCGCTGGGCCTCGGCGGAAACGTCTTGCCCAGGTGCGATGCCAAGCTGGCGCTGGTGCTCGAGAATAGGACGGCCGAGATCCCCGGGCAGCGGCGGTCCAAGCACCGGAGCCTTCGGCTTGCCCCCGGAATAGTCCTTGGGCAGCGATTCAAGTCCCTCGGCGGTCGGCTTGCGGTCCCTGCTGTAGAGCTCTTCGGCCTGCTGTTTCAGGCGCAATGCGGGTCCCCGCAGCGCCATCATCGTGACGCCAAAAACAGCGCCGGAACCAACAGCAGCGATCGCGACGATTATGCCGCGCCTGAACCGCACCGCTCGGCGGGGCGAGGCTCGCAGCTGCAGCTGTTCGGGATTGAGCTTCGGCGGAGCATTCGGATGGGAAGTATCGGTCATGAGCCTCCCCTCACCTGCCAAAACGCGAAAACAGCGAAACCCGCCGCGGCGGTTTCCGACCGTCGGTTCTCGTAATGCGCACCACCTGCTGCTGTTTGGTGCCCAGCCTTAGCTCGGCCGCAGCAAAGAGGCGATCGACGATGTAGTAGTTGCCGCGCATGCGATAGTTGACGAGCTGGTTGTCCCCGTCGGCTCCGACGATGAAGAGCGGCGGCGCCTCACCTTGGTCTATACGGCGCGGGAATTCGATATAGACCCTGCTGCCATCATCAAAGGCGCGCGTCGGTCTCCATGGTGGCGTGTCGCCGGCGATCGAATAGCGGAAGCGGATGTTTTCGAGTGCTACGTTCGAGGCCGCGGGCATTTCAGCCTCGGCCTGAGCGTTGCGCCGCCGAAGCGCCACGAGTTGGTCTTCGCTGTAAATCCAGGAGAGCGCCGCCATGGCAGTTTTCTCAGTGCTTTGAAGTTGCAGGTGATAGGATCGCCTGTCCGTCGTGATGACCAGATTGGTGGCAAGCCCCGGCGCGAATGGCTTCACCAGCACATGAGTGCGCTGGTCATCGCCTGAGCCACTAACGGTGTCACCGATCACCCAACGGACCGTATCCCCGGCTGAGACCGAGGTCAGCTTCTCGCCCCGCTGCAATGAGATATCGGTGACGCGCTCCGGCGCGGCGTAGAGCTGGTAGAGCGCGCCGTCGGCAAAGGGGTAAACCTGCACCGCATTGACATAGCCAAACTTGGTGGGTTGTTGCGTCGCCGCCTTGTTGGCATCGGCGACCTGTTCTTCCGGCGAGCGCTTATCTGGGGCGGGCTTGCCGGGTGCGGGCATCAACTGACCAGGCAACGGCAACGGCTTCGGCACTTCCACGACCTTGACCGGCTTCTCCGGCGCCTTCTCGATCGCGGCTGGTTTGAAGTCCTCGTGGTCATAGGAAATCTGAGGCGGCGGCACTGGCTTCGAGGCACAGGCCGAAAGAACCGCAGCAGACGCCGACAGCATGAAGGCAGCACGAAACGATGAGGCTCTATTTGTCATTGGCGGGCTCCTTAGGGGAAACGGGGGTTGGCGCGGCGCTGTCGAGCTCGCGCGACCAGTCGATGGCGTTGATGAAGACGCCGAGCGGGTTCTTGCGCAGCTGCTCGGTTGTCCTAGGCGGGCGGATGAGGATGGTGAGGATCCCGATCCAGCGCGTCGTGCTGGCGAGGCTGCCGCGCTCGAACACCTGCTCGGTCCATTTGACCTGGAACGAGCTGTCGGAAGCCCTGACCACGCTGGTCACCTGCACTGACACGCTACGCGTGCCGATTTGGCCGAAAGGGTCGTTCGCCTTGGCATATTCGTTGAGGAAGAGCGCCGCTCGGTCGGTGGCAAAGTCGTAGGCCGACAGCCAATTCTGCCGCACCAGAACCGCATCGGTGGAAACCGAACGAACATTCTGGATGAAGCGGCTGAGATGCCAGGCGATCTGGGCATCGTCGGGCTGGTAGTTTTGGACTGCCGGCGCGACCGCGTGCGCTTCGCCAAAGCGGTCGACCTCGACGACATAAGGCACGACGCGGCCCTGCATCGACTGCCACAGAAGCCCGCCGGAAAGCCCCGTCGTCAGAGCCAGGCAGCCAAAGGCCATGAAGCGCCAGTTCTTGGCCTGGACGCGCGCCGCGCCGATGCGCTCATCCCAGAGTTGGCTGGCCTTCTGGTAGGGTGTTACGGGTTCGGGCGTCTTTCCATAACGCTGAACGGGTCGCTTGAAGAGCATCTAGTCTTCCTTGTCATTGAGGGAGGGATTGGCGCCGCTTCCGCCCCGATCTCCATCGCGCACCGCCTGCGTGGCAGCATTGCGATGGGCGCGTGCGGTCTGTTCGGAACGCAGACGCCTTGCCCAGGCAGGCGCGGCCGCGGGAGCTATAACTGGAGAGCTTCCGCTCATCGAGCTGGTCGGCATGCCGCCGGTCGCGGTCCAGCCGGCATGGCGACCGGCGTCGGCACTACGGCGGAATGGTTCTGCTGCGGATCGCATTCCCCGCATCGCGGCGCCGCTAGCGGCACTCGCAACCCCCTGCAGCCCAGCAGCTACCCCGGACAGCCCGGACTCGGGCGATGTCGCGCGCCCCGTTTGCCAAGCGACGGTGGCAGCGGACCCCATGGCGGCGCCGGCACGGACTGCGGCGAGGCCGCCGCCTGTTGCCATGCGCGCGCCGGCAAACGCAGCGCCTCCGGCAACGAGCGTTGATCCAGCTGCGGCCGCCGTTGATCCAGCTGCGGCCGCCGTTGTTCCAAGTGCCGCGCCGGCGCCAAGCTGCGGCGCGCCGGAAACAAGACCCGAGGCAATCCCGGGGCCGAAAATGCCGAGCCCAAGCAGCGCCAGCGCACCCAGCACCTGAGACATGGCCGCCGCCAGGTCCGGCTCCTGGCCCTGCAGGGCGGAAGCGAACTCGCCAAAGAGCGTGGAGCCGATGCCGACGATGACGGCAAGCACCATCACCTTGATGCCCGACGAAATCACATTGCCGAGCACGCGCTCGGCCAGAAACGCCGAACGGTTCCAGAGCGCGAAGGGCACCAGGACGAAGCCGGCCAGCGTGGTGAGCTTGAACTCGAGGATGGTGATGAAGAGCTGGATGGAAAGAATGAAGAAGGCGATGAGGACCAGGAACCAGGCCAGAAGCAGCACGAAGATGGTGAGCGCGTTACCGAAGATCTCGGGGAAGCCTACTAGCTGGCTCGCTTGATTGAGGAGCGGCCAGGCGCCCTCGAAGCCGGCCGCGGCAATGCGGCCTGGCCGCAGGAGACTGTCGGCGGACAGGTTGCCGGCCGATGCGTTGATGCCGAGACCGGCAAAGGAGCGGTAAATTATGTCGGCGAGGTTCTTGAAATTGTTCAGGACGAAGGCGAAGGCGCCGACATAGAGCACTTTGCGAACAAGCCGGCCAAGAATGTTGGGCTCGCCGCCGAACGCCCAGACCAAGCCCGCGAGCGTGATGTCAATGCCGATCAGAATGGTGGTGAGAAAGGCGACGTCGCCCGAAAGCAGACCGAACCCACTGTCAATATAGCGGGTAAAGGTCTCCATGAAGCGATCGATGACTCCGAGGTCGTTCATGTCGCCGCCTTCCTCGTTGTCTTGAAGAACTGCCGCTCAGTTGCCGGGATAAGCGGTGGCGGTGCCCAGGAAACGCTTCGTCGTCTCGCGAGCGGCTTCCTCAGACTGCGCCGTGCGCGCCGCATCCTCGGCCTCGGCCCGGAACTGGGTCGCAAGCAGCGTCTGGATCTGCATCTGCTGCTTGGTCGAAAGCGCGATCAGCTGATTCGTAGCCTGGCTTGCCTCGAGGGCACCTGCCGCGCTCTGACTGCGATTGACGAGATCGGTAAGCAGGTCGCCATCGGCCTGCACGTTCTCGACGATCTGCGACTGCGCGCTCATGGTCTGGCGGAACGCCTGCATGGCGCTCTGCCAGCGCTCGCGCGCGGCGCTCGCCACATCGCTGACCTTGATGGTGGCGTCGTAGCTTTCCGGATATTGCTGGCGCCACTGGTCCTGCAGCTTGTCGAGATCGAAGCTCAGGCCGCTCGCCTGGGTCATCAGACCGTCAATCCGTTGGAGCGAGCCGGTAAGCTGGCCCACGGAAGAGAAATCCAGGCGCTGAAGGTTGCGCGCCATGTTCTGCAGCATGGTCGCCTGGTTCTGAAGCGACTGGATTTGGTTGTTGATCTGCTCCAATGCGCGTGCTGCCGACAGCACATTCTGCGTATAGTTGGACGGGTCAAACACGATGAGCGCATAGGCCGGCTGGACGTAGTCAGCCATCGGTTTGGCAATCAGGGAAACGGTGACCAGGCTAGTAAAAAGGCGGCGTCCGATCATGACGATTGCTCCTTGTTAGGTTGAGGAAATTGCTGGAGAAGCTCGGCAGCCCAATCCAGGCCGCGCGCACTGAAGAAACGGGCGGCAAAGCTGCCCTGCCCTTCTTCGGAAAGAATATTGTCGATCAGGGTCTGCGCGGCCGGGTCGGAGGCGCCGCAAAGCGCAAGAGCGATCGGGCCTAGCCCGAGCTCGAAGAGGCGATTGCCGCGGCGCGACTGCAGATAGTAGTGGCGCTTCGGCGTGGCGCGGGCGACCAATTCGATCTGTCGCTCATTAAGACCGAAGCGCTCATAGGCTGCCCGTGCCTGCGGCTCCACCGCACGATCATTGGGGAGAAAAATGCGCTGCGGGCAGCTCTCGATGATTGCGGGTGCGATAGAAGAGCCGGCGATGTCGGCAAGCGACTGCGTCGCGAAGATGACGGAGACGTTTTTCTTACGCAGCACCTTAAGCCATTCGCGGATGCGGGCGGCAAAGAGCGGGTTGTCGAGATAGACCCAGGCCTCGTCGAGCATGAGCAGCGTCGGCCGCCCGTCAAACCGGTCCTCAAGACGATGGAACAGATAGGTGAGCACAGGCAGCACAGCGCCTTGGCTGTGCATCAGCTCCTGGGTTTCGAAACACTGCACATCCGAGATGGCCAGCCGGTCGTCATCGGCATCGAGCAGTCGGCCGAATGGTCCGTCGAGCGTGTAGGGCATCAATGCCGATTTGAGCGCATTGGACTGAAGCAGGACCGACAGGCCAGTCAGCGTGCGTTCCTGCGCCGGCGCGGTGGCGAGGCTGGTGAGCGCCGACCAGATTGCCTCCTTCACCTCCGGGGTGACGGTGACATTCTCGTGGGCAATGAGGCCGGCGATCCATTCGGCCGCCCAGCTCTGTGTGGCCGGGTCGTCGATGTGGCGCAGCGGCTGGAAACCAAGCGCACCATTCGCACCCAACGCATGGTGGTCGCCGCCCATGGCAAGCGCGGCGGCGCGGGCCGAATTGCCTTTGTCGAAGACATAGATTTGCGCGCCAGCGTAGCGCCGGAACTGCAAAGCGATCAGGGCAAGCAGAACCGACTTGCCGGCACCGGTCGGCCCGACAATCAGCATGTGGCCGACATCGCCGATATGGGTCGAAAGCCGAAACGGCGTCGAGCCGCTGGTTTCGGCGAAAAGAAGCGGCGGAGCGCGATCGCCGGTGACCTCGGCAAGGTGCTCGTTCTCCGCTGGACCTGCCCACACGGACGACAGCGGCACGAGATGGGCAAGGTTAAGCGTGTGAACGAGCGGCTGGCGAACGTTGGCGTAGACATGACCCGGCAATGAACCAAGCCACGCTTCGACGGCATTGATGCTTTCGCGAATGGTGGTGAAGCCGAGCCCGTTGACGATCCGCTCGACGGCGCGAAGCTTTTCCGCGGCGGCTTTACGGTTCTGATCCCACACCGTCACCGTTGTGGTGAGATAGCCGAAGCCGACATGATCGCCGCCCAATGCCTGCAGTGCTGCATCGGCATCGAGCGCCTTGTTGTCGGCGTCGCTGTCGACGAGAGGCACCGGTTCGTTGGTCACCACCTCGCGCAGAATAGCCGCGATCGATTTGCGCTTGGCAAACCACTGCCGCCGGAGCCGAGTCAGCGTCTTCGTGGCTTCCGCCTTGTCGAGTGGAATGAAGCGCGTCACCCAGCGATAGGCGAAATCCTGGTTATTGAGCGCATCAAGGATTCCTGGCCGGGTGACGTTCGGAAAGCCGAGAACTGTGAGCGTGCGCAGATGCTGCTCGCCCAGCATCGGCTCTAGGCCGCCGGTCAGCGGCGCGTCAACCAGGACGCCGTCGAGATACATTGGCGTTTCCGGCACGGCGACCGGATGACGGCGTGTCGAGATCGTGCCGTGCAGGTACGTCAGGGTCTCGGCATCGTCGAGCGCGCGCACCTCGGGCACGAAGCCCGAAAGAAGATCGAGAACGCGGTCAGTCTCGTCTCGGAACCGGGCAAGCTCCTGGCGCCAGTCTCTTTCCCCTCCCAAGTCATGCGACTCGACGAGAGCACTTTCCGCGCGCGCTTGGCCATCGGGCCCAGGCATGAAGACCAAGGTCAGATGATAGATGCTCTCGAAATGCGCGACCTTGCCCTCGAAGGCCGCGCGCCGTTCCTCATCGATCAGCCATGAGGCAGCATCGGGAAGCGCCGAGCTCGGATAGCCCAGCGCTTCGCTGCGCTCGGCCTCGAAGAATAATGCCCAGCCGGAGCCGAGCCTTCTCAGCGCATTGTTTGCCCGCGCGCATATGCCGATAAGTTCGGCCTCCGTCGCGCTTTCAAGGTCGGGGCCACGAAACCGCAACGTCCGCTGAAAGCTGCCGTCCTTGTTGAGCATGATGCCGGGCGCGACGAGTGCTGCCCACGGCAGATGGTCGGCAAGCCGGTCGGCTTTGCCGCGGTATTCGGAAAGCTTCAGCATGCAAGCCAGCCCTTTTGACGAAGATGACGGACAAGCACGCTGGCAAAATCCGGATCACGCCGTGCGGCAAAGACCGCGAGCGTGTGGCCGGCGATCCAGAGGATCAGACCGGCAATCCACTGCTGCAGGCCTAGGCCGATGGCCGCGGCCACCGTGCCATTGAGGATCGCCACCGCCCGCGGCGCGCCGCCGAGCAGGATCGGCTCGGTGAGCGCCCGATGGACCAGAACCTCGAAGCCTTCGATATGCTGCTCTCCGGTGCTCATCAGACGACTGCCCCGCCGCCAAAGGAGAAGAAGGAAAGAAAGAAGCTCGAGGCCGCGAAGGCGATCGACAGGCCGAAGACGATCTGGATCAGCCGGCGGAAACCGCCCGCCGTGTCGCCGAAGGCAAGGGTCAGACCGGTGGTGATGATGATGATCACCGCGAGGATCTTGGCGACCGGCCCCTGCACCGATTCCAGAATCTGCTGCAGCGGCTGTTCCCACGGCATGCCGGAGCCGGCAGCGTGGGCCTGGGCCGTGAGAAGAAGCGCGACGGCGGCGAACGAAAGAAAGCGAAGCTTCTTGCGCATGAGGTGACCTTTCAGAGCTGCTGGAGTTGCGGAAGTGTGAGCGGGGTGACGGCGTAATCGCCGCTGCCGTCGAGACCCGTGACCTCGGCGATCGCGTCAACGCGGCGCGCGGGTCCTCTTCCGGCAATAAAGATGACCAAGTCGACGGCATCGGCGATCAGCCGGCGGGGAACGGTGACAACGGCTTCCTGGGCGAGCTGCTCAATACGATAGAGTGCGGAGCGTGCCGAATTGGCGTGAACCGTGGCAATGCCGCCGGGATGTCCGGTGTTCCATGCCTTCAGCAAATCGAGCGCTTCCGCGCCTCTGACTTCGCCGACGATGATGCGGTCGGGCCTCAGCCGTAAGGTCGAGCGTACGAGATCGGCGAGTGTGATGGAGCCCCGCCTCGTCCTCATGGCAACGCAGTCCTTGGCCGCGCATTGCAGCTCGCGGGTGTCCTCAATCAGGATCACCCGCTCATCGCATTCGGCGACTTCTGCCAGTAGAGCATTGGTAAGTGTCGTTTTGCCCGACGATGTGCCGCCGGCGACCAGGATGTTGCGCCGCTCGCGCACTGCCTTCCTCAGGGCATCAGCCTGCAGCGGGAGCATGACGCGATCGGCGACGTAGTTGGCCAGCGTGTAGAGTTTTGCCGCCGGTTTGCGGATGGCGAAGCATGGCGCCAGCACGACCGGCGGTAGCAGACCCTCGAAGCGCTCGCCTGATGGCAATTCGGCACTGACAATCGGACTATCTGCATGCGCCTCGGCGCGTACATGGGAGGCGACGAGCCGGATGATGCGTTCCGCCTCGGAAGGATGCATATGCACGCCTGTATCGACCCGGCCTTCTCCCAACCGGTCGAGCCTCAGCGCGCCGTCGGGGTTGACCATCACCTCGATGACGGTCGGATCGGCAAGGGCCTCGGTGATCGCGGCGCCCATGGCTGTGCGCAGCATGGCTCGGCGGCGGTGGTCCGCTGCGGGATGAGAGTTCATCCTTCGCCTCCATTGCCATTGCCGTAACCAAGCGAGCGCTTCCCGGAGGCTATCTGGCGACCGACCTGCTCGACGAATTTGTCAAAGCGCTCTTGGGCGATCGCCTGTGTCGCCCGATCCGGAATTGGCGTGTGGGCATGAAGCGTGATTGAAAAGCGGATTAAGAGCGCCAGGCTCTCCAGAGTTATTTCGGCGTCGCGCCTGACATGGTCGAGATCGCGGGAAAGACGGTCCAGCCGCTTGCCGTAGCGCTGGTCGAGCTCGTTTTCACCACGCCGTTCGATGAAGGCCTCGACCGCTTTCGCGACGATTGCCGATTTCGTGGTCGACGGGTTGCGGCTGAGGGTTTCCAGCTTCTCGCTCAATTCGGGTTCGAGCAGAAACTGGTGGCGAATGCGATGGGGCTTCATACGTCTCGTTCCGACTGGCCGGCGCTGATGCGCCGGCGGTGCGAACGAACATCGCCGAGATCCGCAAAATCGCTTATGGGCGTTATCTACGCCGAGATACGCCTCAGTTGCGGAAAGCGTTCAGAAGCCGGGGATGATGTCCTTGTCGTCGGCCCTTCCCTCGTTGAGGCCGTAGGCGCTCGCCGCGGTAGAAACCCGGTCCATGACGCGCTTGTCTGCGAGTGCCTCGGCGTCATCGTCCGACAGATTGAAGAGGTCATCCTGATCAGGCTCCCGAGAGACGACGACGTGTTCTTCAGGCAGGCCGGGATGACGCTGCTGTTGCACGCCGCTCCCTTCTTCGATTGCCGCGCCGGCGTGTTCGTCATCGGCAGGGAGACGGCGGTCAACACTGCGGACTTGTCCGCTCCAATCGTCGGGGCGCGACGCAGGACAGTCCGCGTACAGACCGTCGCGCAACACCGGCGCCGGCAGCACCCGTTCGGTGAAATTCGGATCCTGGTAATAGCGCAACTTCTGGGCGCGGATCGGCGGCAACCCGGAAACAAGGATTAATTCGTCAGCTTGCGGCAACTGCATCACTTCGCCAGGCGTCAGCAGCGGGCGAGCGGTCTCCTGGCGACTGACCATGACGTGCGAAAGCCAGGGCGCCAGCCGGTGGCCGGCGTAGTTGCGCATGGACCTGAGTTCCGTCGCCGTACCGAGCGCATCCGATATGCGTTTGGCCGTGCGCTCGTCGTTGGAGGAAAAGGCAATGCGCACATGGCAATTGTCGAGAATGGCGTTGTTCTCGCCATAGGCTTTGGAGATCTGGTTCAAGGATTGCGCGATCAGATAGGCGCGGATGCCGTAACCCGCCATGAAGGCGAGCGCGGTCTCGAAGAAGTCGAGGCGACCAAGAGCCGGAAATTCGTCCAGCATCATGAGCAGTTGGTACTTGCGGCTTTTCTTCGGGTCACCTTCCAGCCGCTCCGTCAGTCGCCTGCCGATCTGATTGAGCACCAGTCGCACCAGTGGCTTGGTGCGCGAAATATCCGATGGCGGCACCACTAGATAGAGCGACATCGGTCGTTCCGCATCCATGAGGTCGGCAATGCGCCAGTCGCAGGCCGATGTTGCCGAGGCAACCGTCGGATCACGATAGAGCCCGAGAAACGACATTGCGGTCGAGAGAACGCCAGAACGCTCGTTCTCTGACTTGTTCAGCACCTCGCGAGCCGCCGAGGCCACGACGGGATGGACCCGAGGTGTGTCCGCCGTGCCGAGGTGGTTGGTGGTCATCATCCGCAGCAGTGTCGCGGCAAACGAGCGTTGCGGATCCGACAGGAAAGTGGCGACGCGCGCGAGCGTCTTTTCTTCTTCCGCGTAGAGCACGTGCAAGATGGCCCCGACCAAGAGTGAATGACTAGTCTTCTCCCAATGATTCCGCCGCTCCAGCGCGCCTTCCGGATCGACGAGAATGTCCGCGATGTTCTGAACGTCGCGGACCTCATCTGAACCCCTGCGCACTTCCAGCAGCGGGTTATAGCGCGCCGATATCGAGTCGGTCGGATTGAACAGGAGGCAGAAAGAGAACTTCGACCGCCAGCCGGAAGTCAGCTGCCAGTTCTCGCCTTTGATGTCGTGAATGACGGCCGAGCCGGTCCAGGAAAGAAGCGTTGGAACGACCAATCCCACGCCCTTGCCCGAACGTGTCGGCGCAAAGGCCATGACATGTTCCGGCCCGTCATGTCGCAGATAGTGATCCTTCAGTTTGCCAAGGAAAACGCCGGCCGGCTCAAACAGGCCTGCCTTCTCGATTTCCCGAGCCGCGGCCCATCGTGAGGAACCGTAGGTGGTGACCAACCCCCTCTGCCGCGCGCGCCAGAGGGAGCCAGCTATTGCGGCCGCACACCCCAAGAATCCGCTGGCTCCGGCAAGCATGCCGGCCTTGTCGAAGACCTCAGGCGCATAGGCGTCGAAGTGAAACCACCATTCGAACAGTTTCCACGGCTTGTAGATCGGCCGGGCCGCCGCGGCAAACCATGGCGCGCCAAGCTGCGGCTGATAGTCCAGCATGTGGGCGCACCATTGCGTTGCCGCCCATACGCCAACGATGACGATGGCGAACACAACTACGATCTGGCCGACAAGGAGCTTCGTCGGTGTCACGGGCACAGCCTCCACTGTTTGGTAGTAGATGGAAGCAGCATGACGTGACGTTTCAGAATATCGAAGATACCCAATATACGCGCCCGTGCGATGCAGTGAACGTTGCAGGCTTGGAAGACTGGGGCGCCAAGAAGTGTCATCGCGAAGGGCGACGAGCGAATGACTTGTATGGGGCCGAGACTGGACTGTCAGGTTTGGGCTGCTGCTGTGCAATAGCTGCCGTTCGGCAACCAACCCCGTTTCCGCGACGTCTTGACCTTTGTCGATCAGACACCTTCGCGGTCCGGCTGCAATTGTTGCGGTCAATAGTCCATCCGGGCAACAGAGCGGATCCGGCTGCGGCTCTTCGGCATATGATCGTCGAAGCTTTCCAGCGGCTGTTGCTTCTGAAACACTTTTCCAAGAGCGGCGATCGCCTCCGCTCGTTCTCGCAAGATCTGCCGTTCGCTTACCGAGAGATCCTTGTAGGATGACGGTTCGTAGCTGGTTGCGATCTCTGCGTATCCAAGCGAGCCCGGTTCGGGTGCTTCTGCGTAGGCATCGGCGAATTGGCGCAGCATCTCGTCGAGCGCGCGGACTTCGACCAGATAGCGACGCCACTTGTGCTCGTTGAGTTCGAAATCGCTGTTGATCAGGTCGCCGGCACGTTCGCCGAAGCCGGTAAGCTGGTCGATGCGTTCCGGCGGCATGTCCAGATTGAGGCCGCCTTCCTCAGGCTTGAGGTTGACCGTCGCGGTCCGTTCGCGATAGCCGGCGAGGATGGACTGGAGGGTATCCTGCCAATCCTTGGCGCTGTCAAAGAGGCCGAATACGAAGGCGATCAATCCGGAAAATCCTCGGGTCGGAAGGAGTTGTCCCTGTCCTGCCTTTGTCGGGAGGAATACCCGGGTTTCCTCGGTGTTTTCCGGCTTCTCCCGCCGATGGTCATATTCCCCGAGCGAGAAGCCGAAGGTCGGGCGCGACGGCAGGAAGCGGTCGAAGAAATGAACCGGAAAATTCGACGACAGTCCACCATCGGAGAACATGCAACGCACCAACCTGTCCTGTTCGGGAACGCCGACCAGCGTATAGTCGATCCTGTAGAGCGGCACCGCCGATATCAACGCCGGGAAGCTGAGGCTCATGCGTGCGAGGACCACTAGCGGAAGATTGTCGATCTTGAACGGATAGAGGTCGCTTGATCCCTCTTTTGGCGTCGTCAGCATCGCGTCGACGACACGGGCCGGAAAAAGAGACCGGAAGTCCCGCTCGGAAAAGTAATGAAGATTGTTCTCCATCGGCAGCACGTAGGGGCGATGCGAGGTGATGTCGGTGATCACCGTCTGCACCCTGATCTCGCGGGATTGAAGGTCCTTGACCCCGAGCGGCGCGGCGGTGGCCGGACGCCCGGCGACGAGATCGATCGTATCGGCCAGCCACTCGGTCAGGGCGGGATGGCCGGCCGGCATGTAAGGTTGGGTCATTCCGTTGCAGAGGCCGTAATCGGCCTCCGGAAGCCTGCGGGCGACATCGCGGGCGGCGACAAAACTCGCCGTGGCGGCCGGCAGGAGAACGAGCAGGAACAGGAACAGCAGGACAGCGAGGATCGCCGGCGCAGTCGAATGCCAGGTGAACGGGATCATGAAGGCAACAATGATGGCGGGGATGGCACCCAGGAGCGCTGGCACTGGGTAGCCTTTCAAAAGTGCGAAGACTGTGCCCGCGATACTTTTCGACATCGCCGCCAGCATCAGATTGAAGACCGGACGAAGCTCCAGGCGGGGCTGGAATTTCTCCAGGAGCGTCGCCGACAACTGCTTTGGAAGCGCCTCGATCTTTTCGAATCCGCCGTCCGCGCGTCCGTATTCGGCCGCAGCCGTAACGACGGCGGCAATCGCACCGGCCGACGTGCCGCCAATATTGCGGAAGCGGTACTTGTGCGAGAGTTTCACGACGGCCTTCGGATAGACCACCCCGCTGGTGATCCCACCTTTCATGACGAGGTCGCAGCTCCTTTCAGGCGCGCTCATGTCCCATCTCCCTCAGTTGGTTTTAAGCGTCTTCGACCAAGCCTTCACAAGGCTCGAATAGGGCTGGTCAGGCTCCGCCATCGCGCGGATTTCGTCCAGGATCTGGTTGACCAGGAGATCGAGCCGCGCACCCATCGTCTTGTTCTTCTTATCGCGGCTGGCAAGCAGCCCCTCCGAGATCTTGCCGATCTCGTCGATCAACCGGCTCAGAAAATCGAGCTTGCGCAGGATCCGCGTTCGCTCCTGGACCAATCCGAGACGATTCAGGCCGTAGACATGGATCGATGTCAGGCCACGCCGGGAGGGGACGTTATCCTTGAAGGCGGGAAGAACGAGCCCGAGGGGGTCACCGCGGTCGATGTGGAATACCAGGTGCTCTTCCGGATCGTCCACGCAGGGGTTGACCAGGTCGGGCTGCTCGTCGATGCCGGGAAAATCCGCCGTCGCCCTGTCCGCGCCGGCGATCGGAAACAGATCCTGCTTGCCAAGCGATGCCTTGACCCCTTGCATCTCGGGCGCCGACAGGAGTTGTGCGAGGCTTACCGGGAATTTCGGCAAATCCTGCCAACGCCGGCGATTGCAATCGATGCAACTCGGCAGCAGGTTGTCCCATACCATGGCGAGCCACCAGTAGCCGGGATGATTGGCAACGCCGGCGATGCGTCCCTTCGGCCGGTAATGTTCGACATCGACCGGTGCCTGGTTGGCATATCGGCTTTCGCAATAGGCGCATTTGCCGAAGAACAGCTTGTCGAGCGCATATTTGACCGCTTCGTCGGAATAGGCGCTAAAATCGAACGTCTTCTCCTTCTTCTTCCTTGCTTTCGTGGCTGGAGCCAGCGCGCCGGCGGCTGCTCCCGCAGCTTCAGCCTTTGCCTTCGCCTCGAAGAATATCTTCGCCTTCGCTAGTTCCTTGCCGCCGCGGCTCTTGTCGCCGACAAGGACACCCGGCGTCGAAACCAGGGCCCGATCGACGCGCCGCATCAGATGCCCTCCAGGACGGCCAGGATTCGCCTTTTCGTTTCGTCGCGCAGGTCCTCGCGTGGCTTGCCGGCAAGGTTGCGCCGCTTGACAAGGTAGTCCGCAACGGCCTCCTGCACGAGCCGGGCAGCCTCGCTCATCCCGACCGGAAGGGCGTCCACCACCTGCCTGCGGATCGCGTCCATCGCAGCCCTGACGGCCTGGTCCGGCGCACTTCCGGCCTTCGCGAGATAGTCGCCAAGACGGGCGAGGCTTGCCTCCGTCTCGGGATCGTCGGTGGAAAAAAGGCTGAACAGGTCCGAGGTCAGGAGTTGCTCGATGGTCAGCGCCGACACCTTCGGCAACTGCGTCAGGCTGTCGACCATGACCGGGATCTGGCCACTGCCATGCTGCCTTGCGACCTTGCTCAACACCACCACCTCCCCGTCGCGCATTCCCCTGAGGCACAATGGATCATGGGTCGTGACTATGAAGGTCATTGACGGCAAGGCGGTGCGCAGGCCCTTCATGATATGGATCTTCCAGCGCGGGTGGAGATGGGCCTCCACCTCGTCGATCAGCACAATTCCCTCCGCCGAGGGCAGCGTCGTGAAGTTGGGATTGATGGCGCGATCCATGAGCCATCGCATGATGTCGCAGGACAATGCGAGAATGGTGCGGAAGCCTGACGAGACGTTCGAAAGCGGCGTCCTGCTCTTCTTGCCGGACGCATCGATCTGCATCTCGACGAAGCAGCGGCCCTTGGCCTGGTCGCGATAGATGACGTCGATCTCTTCGGCCGCCCCGAAGATCACGCCCAGCGCCTGGACGACGGCCCTGTACTCGGTTGGCGGCAGGCCTAGGAGCCAGTTCTCCGGATTGCTGAGCAGGCTGTCAGTATGGAACAGGCTGAGCACCGGTCGCGACGGTTTCCAGGCATGCAGGTCACGCACATAATGACGGTATGCGCCGTAACCGAAGACCAGGGGCAACCGGTTCTCGCCGGTTTGGGAATAGCCCTTGCCGCCGACCGCGAGTGTCGAGACCTGTCCGTTGTCGAATTGAAGCCGGACCTTGGCCGATGACTTCTGAGGTAGGTCCTCGGCACCCATGAAACTCGGGTTCAACCTAAGGCTACCCGGTTCTTCGACAAGATCAGGGCGAGCTCCATCGCCGATGAGCGCAAGCGCGATCGCCTCCAGGATCGAGCTCTTGCCGGTAGCGTTCTCACCAAGGATCAAAAGGGCCTGCGCTATGCGTTCGGTCGGATCTGGCGCAGCCGGCAGCTGTATCGACAGGGTCTCGATCGCCTTGAAGTTCGTCAGCCGGATTTCCTGCAGGCGAGGTCGTGCTCCAGCGATGTCGGCTTCCTCGACGATATTCGCAGACGCGGTGATCGCTGCGATCTCGGCGTCGCCGGCATCGGCCTGACGCCTCAGCATCCGCCAGAGGCCGACGAATTCATTGGTGTCGTTCGGCCCATCGCCTTCGAGTTTTGCGTAGTCGTCGAAGGCTTGCTTTCGCCTGGTTCTCAATCGCGTCCGATTGAGCCGGAAATGCTTGATCGTCTCCTCGCCCTGCGGGCTTGCGGCTTCCAGCGATCCGTCGTCGCGCGGGACGAGATGGCGGGCAATGTCGTTGGCACCGGGATCGACCAGGAGCGGTGTCTCGTCAAGCTCTAGATCCGGCCACGTCCCATCGCCATTCTCGACGAACCGGGCGTATTCTTCCGGCGTCGGGATGTGCGCCCTCTGTCCTTTGACGGGGAAGTACGTGGTTCGCTTCGGCCTGCAGTCCCCGCAGATCGGATAGAGGTTGATCCAGGCATCCGACAGCCAACCGTAATAAAGATGGGCATCGCGCGCGCGGCCGTCCTCCTCGCTGCCGATCGTTGGCTCGGCATCGTTCATTGGCCTGAAACGGTGTAGGAACATGCTTTTCGAAGCCTGCTCGCAGAAAGCGCATTTCCCCAGGAACATGTGCGAGAGATCACGCATGATCTCCCGTGACTCGAACTGCATGATCGGAACACGGGTCTGTTCACGCTTCAAGGGATCGAGCTGCAGATATCGAAGAAAGGATTGCCGCCTTTCTCTCGCAAGCGAGTCTCCGAGGGCTGCTGGCGGACTTGGTGCCCGCATGACGTAACGCATGATCTACTCCAAGTGGTTCGGTGTCGGCACGTCAGGCTTCATTTTAGGCTAAAAGACGATTCCTCGGCGGGCAGCATTTCTACCCTTTAGAGTCGACGCTGATCATGTGAATATCGCGAGAAACTTGCAACCATAAAGTTTAATTCGAATAATAACTTCTCGCCTGCTGCATCTATATAGGCCTAATCGGGATCACGATAACGCCACAAGCTCACGTGTCTTGTCTGCGGTATTATGTCTGCTTTCAGTGCACGCCTGACGTCGACGGGGTGACCGACATGCGGGCGCATCGCCGCCAGGCAGCATCGGGGCCGGTAGCCGACTGGCCGCTCCCGGGTCCGATTTTCGATAACGGACGTCCAGATAAGCTGACAAGGGCAAGCCCGCTGCTCAAACGAGCAGTAGCTGCTCATAACGGTGAAACTCGACAGTGTTTTGACCGTACCTTTTCGCACAGTTCAGCCGCCCTCAAGGGTAGTACTATCGAATGGGCAAAGGGGACGTGCGCGATAAGCCTACTTCCCTTTCTTGGGCTTTGGAGTCGGCATGGGCTTTGGAAAGGGATGGAGGGGGTCGCCATTAGGGTTCGCTGTTGCCGCGACATTCAGGTAAATCTTTTCCAAGTCTGAACTGACCCGGATAGCCAATCCCGACGACGACACCTGATCGATGAATTTCTTCTGGAATTTCTCGTTTGCTGCCATCTTAGTCATGGCCTTAATGAATTCCGCGGCGTCGAACGATGCCATCTGGTCCTCCCGTTGGCTCACTGTTAGAAAACCCTACTTGTCCGTCACGATTGTCGAGAGGCGACGGAAGTCATCCTTGAAGTTATCATCCTTGGCACGATCGAGATTTCGATTTCCGGTTTCGATCAACGGCTTGGCACCAGGCAGCTTGAGACGTCCGAGTTCATCCGTCACAATGGTCGACGGTTTGCTCGATAGGCTCAGGTCAATGATGATCGTGTGGACGTCCAGCCTGTAGTTCTTGCTGGTCAGACCTAGACTGGCGAGCCTCCATCCCGTGCCTTCCGCATCGAAGCTGGTCGATGGAGACAGATCGCCCTTGGTCCTTGTCGTGAAAGTGATCGTGTCAGTCATATGCGCGGTTTTCCAGTCGTCCTTTTCGCCGCCCAAATTTCCGGTCTCGTTCTGAACGAGAAAGTCGTCGAACAGATTGTGCATCCGAAGCGCACCAGTGCTCGGAAACAGGCGGTTGGTTGCGCTTGTATAGCTCTTGTCCGGCAACTTCGACGTGGGCGTCACTAGGTTGAAGTTCTTGCACAGTCCTTCAGGTGTCTTGATCCCCAAGGATTCAAACGTGTCGAAGACGCGGAACTGCCGTTTGCCCTGGCGAGTACGCGTGCTGCCTATATCGATGCCAATCGTGTCGGTGCGGCTGGTGAATTCGCCGAGAACAGAAGCCGACAGTCCTGAATCGTTCTGGAGAGTGCCGTCCAAGGAAAAATCATAGCTAATGAGTATGTTCCGATAGAAATCAAAGGCGTCACGTTCGTGCTTGGGTTCGATCTTGTTGAGGTCAAGCGCATGAAAGTTTTCTCGATTGCTCAGCAGCCATGCCGCTGTTTCGGATCCATCCATGCCTTCATATTGCACACTCTTCCCGTATGCCTTGAAGCGGTCAACGAGCCAGAGATCCTGTACCGCATATCGCGCATCACATCGGACTTGGGTCGCAATGTCGCGGCTGCTGTAACCCATGACATCGTCGGGCAATGGATAGGCAGCACAGCCACCAAGCATAGGCATAACCAACCAAGCCCATCGAGCCTTGCCCATATTTCCCCAGCCTCCCCAACCAGTCGTTTTACTGCGACCCTCTGGGAGAATGATTTGTTCCTCTTTTTCAAGAAAGTAAAATTGATTTTCTGCCCGCCGAGCCGATCGGCTCTAGCACTGCGGTCTCGCGACGAACCTGAAGCCACAAGCCGAACGAATTTCTTGCGGATACTTATGGAGAAAAGAGATCTTAGGCGATCCTGGCCACGACCTGATCGTTGGGGGATCAATGTCCGAACGAAACCTGAGGCGCGAAATGATTTCTCGCCAGACGCACCCGATCTTGCCTAATTCTATTTGCGCCAACGGCCCGCGTTTGAAAATGAAGTAGGGTGGACGGAGTTAGGCGCCGGGGGGATGTGCAATTTGCCGTCTTATCATCAAGGCAAGTTGCTGTATGAAATTCGATTGAGACAAGCAGACAGAATTTTACTAGAAATCCAGACTTGACCTTGCAGAGAAGCGAGACTTGAATATAGTGTTTGCCGGCATAAGGGACGAACTCGACCCTGTTCGATGTCATGCTTTGCATACTGCGGCATACAGCGCCGACCCACTTCGGCTTTTAATGATCCTTTCCGAGAAGTCTGGCGATGACTCAAACGCTCAAGGTCTACGATGTCGATCGCAAGACGATCGAGGCGACGCCCGGGGCACGGGTTCTCGCCACTTACCCTGCTTTCCTCGTGGCGCAGGTCGATGACACGGCCATTAACGATGTCCGCCAAGGGCGACTGACCGAAGACATCAGCGACCAATACGTAATCGAAGGCGCCGATGGCGGTATCGACACGAACATCCCGCGCATCACAGCGACGGGTGAAGCCAAAGCCCATCCCCGATATCGCGGCGCGCTGACCCTGCCGCCGGGGCCGCATCACTATCTGGTTCAGTTCGTCGGCCCCATCAAGAAGGCCTGGCTTTCAGCTGTTCGCGGCGCCGGGGGTGAGATCGTCGCGCCGTGGTCGGGTTTCACCATGGTCGTTCGCTTGGACCTCAAGTCTGTGTCCAAGGTGGCTGCTCTGCCTTCCGTGCGATGGATGGGCCACCTGCCCTACTCGGCGCGACTGTCGCCGCAGGCGACCGGCCGCAAAGAGGAAAAACCCGATCCGCTGACCCCGCGTTCGCAGTATCTGCCAGGTGCCTATGCCCTACAGTTCTTCCGCAGAGACTTGGCTGAAAAGGCGCTATCCAAGGTTCGTCGTCTCGGCTTCGAAATTCTCGATTTCCCGCCGAAATCTCCCATGATGATTGTGCGCGCCAAGGGTTCCAGCAAGGGCAAGGGTGACCGGCTTGAGGTGCGGTTGCGTGACTTGTCGCGGGTCCACGGCGTGCGGAACATCGCGCCGCAACCGATCCGACGCACGTCCAATGACCAGGCTGCGGTGATCATGGGGTCGGCGGTCAGTCTGGCCGCGACAAATGCCAGCGGTCTCGGTCTCGCGGGCGCGGGCGAGATCATCGCGGTGTGCGACACCGGTCTCGACAACGGCGACCCCAAGACAATCCACCCGGACTTCAAAGGCCGCGTGGTCGCCATCAAGAGTTATCCCATGGGGGCTTATTACGCGCCCTACGTCAAGAATCCCGGTAGTGATGACGGCCCAGCAGACCTTGATAGCGGACACGGTACGCATACCTCAGGCTCGGTACTTGGCGATGGCACCGGTAGCGCAAACCTTCCCGGCTTGGTCGGTCCGGTCCGCGGACTTTCCTACAAGGCCAAATTGGTGTTCCAAGCTGTCGAACAGGAAATGAAGTGGAAGGATCCCAGCGACAATGAAAAGTCCGGCCGCTACCTGCTGTCCGGTCTACCTGCGGACCTTAAGACACTCTTCGCCTGGGCCTATCAACAGGGCGCGCGCGTTCACTCCAACTCCTGGGGCGGCGGCGATCCCGGCGCCTATGACGATCAGTGCCAGCAACTCGATCAGTTCGTTTGGGATCATCCCGATTTCTGCATCCTGTTTGCAGCGGGTAACGACGGCTCCGACAGAAATGGCGACGGCGTTGTCGATGCCGGAAGCGTCACCTCACCGGGTACGGCCAAGAACTGCATCACTGTCGGAGCGAGCGAAAACAACCGTCCCGGTTCGCCGGGGACTTACGGAAAATATTGGCCGAACGACTATCCGAGCCCACCCCTTCACGACGACGCGCTTGCGGACAATCCGAACCAGATGGTGGCTTTCTCGAGCCGGGGGCCAACAGCTGACAACCGGATTAAACCAGATGTCGTCGCGCCGGGCACTTACATTCTATCGACACGATCGCGCGTGGTGGCCTCCAACCAGTGGGGCTACGGTCGCTTCGGTTCGTCGACCCTTTACATGCTCGACAGCGGCACCAGCATGGCCACGCCATTGACGGCCGGCGCGGTGGGCATCATCCGCGAATACCTGCGCAAGAAAGCCAACATTACCAGCCCGTCAGCCGCGCTTGTCAAAGCGACCCTGATCGCCGGTGCGGTCAGCCTAAACGGCGCTCAACGCCCCAATAACGACGAGGGACATGGGCGGGTGAACCTCGACGCAGTGCTTACGCCTCGCCCGCCGCTGAGAAACCTCTTTCATGAAGGAGTCGGCCTCGCTACCGGCACCCAAATGGAACGTATCCTGACCCTGGGTCCAGCCTCCGGTCCGCTTCGTGTGGTCCTTGCCTATTCCGACTTCCCGGGACCTCGTCTCGTCAACAACCTCAACGTGATCCTTACAGGACCCGATGGTGTCAACCACTTGGGCAATGCAGCCGCAGGAGCCACTCAGTTCGACGCTGCTAATAACGTTGAGGTCATCGACATCGACGTGGCGTCCGCTGGCGACTGGCGCGTCCGGGTGGTAGCTTCGAATGTACCCAACGGTCCGCAACCCTTCGCGCTAGCCGTAATTGGGTCGGCGGTCTGGGCTGCTTGACCTGCCGGCCTTTCGAGGTCTCAAGGGCCATTCGTCGACTAAGGGGCGGAATGTCCACTTCGTTCACGGGCGCTTAAGGGCTGATAAAATCAGGGCGGTTCCGCAAGCACATAGTGCGGTCTAAAAACAAGGGAGGTGATGATGTCGACGGACGTGTATCGCTATGAGTTAACAGAAAAAGCCGGCGCCAATACAATTTTGAATTTTGGTCAATGATCAGCCTGGTCCATTCAACGACTGAGGAGGAAGGGGAGCCGACGTCACCTGGAGGGCGATCTCCTTGAATTCGGCGGTCCCGGGAAGCACGACCAGAGGCGCCGCGCGCGGACAGGAGGCTCCGGCTTTCGCAGTCAACGCCACCTCCAGTGCGCTTATGCAAAATAAATACTGGAAAGGACCTTTACTTTAGCGTTTGCTTCTGAAGTATAATATGAGGCTAGAAACTAGCTCATTTGCATAACAGAGCGACTGTTTAAAACATTTAGTCCCGCATTTTAAGCGAACGAGGTCGATATCGGCCTTGGTTCTATGGTGGCGCGCGTCTTTCTTGTGAGAGGGCAAGATGGTGCAAATCGTCAAGGCTACTGCAATCGTCAATAACGAGGTCGCCTTCCTAGCGTGGCGAACCGATCCAGATCCGATTCCGGACTGCCTTGGCTTCCACATTGTTCGCCAAATCCTGAAGGATGATAGCGACGACATTGTCGAAGAGCGGCCTCTTGCTGCATACGTTGCCTTCGACGGTCAATCCAACCCCGACTGGCAGGCGCAGAATACCACCATCTGGCCGGTGCAGAAATTCAACTGGCGAGATCTCACGTTGCGGCGCCGCCGTGACCAGGCAGGGCTGCGACAGGAAAATGAGCGGCTGCGCTACAGTATTCGCCCAGTGGGGCGCTTTCGGTCAGGACTGGAAGAAGTCGTACCGGTGCCGAGCAGCCACAAGGACGCCAAGACCGGGCAGTTCGTCGAGCATCACTACAACGGTAAGCCCATCCGCCTGGGCTATCTAGGGCCGGCAGCGCTCACCAACATTGTTGTGGCTACCCGCCGCGTCGGTCCCTTCATCTCGACGTTCACCAACGGCATTCTGTCGACGCAATTCCTGATCCGGGTCCTTGAGGAGGATGACGGCAAAATCGGACCCGGCGAGTTGGAAGCCCGTCTCCGTGACCCCGGCGACAAGCTGCGACGCTACCTCGCAGGCGACGTGCCGACGACGATGACCGAGTTCCTGAGCCGGCCTGGCGGGCACTTCCATGCAGCACTATACGAGCTCGAGGACCGGCAACTTGTCTCTTTGCTGGAGGCCGCAGCGCCACGGATGCAGTTGATCCTTTCCGATGCCGGCAAGCGGGACGGCAAGGATAAAACCACAGGCAAACCGACCCACACATACGACACCCGAAACGACGATGCCCGTGCGGCCTTGCGTGCCATTGCAAGCGAGCCGAACGCCAAGTTCATCATGCAGGACCGGCTATTCAACGGCACCAGTCATATCGGCCATAACAAGTTCGTCGTCTGGTCCGATGACCAGGGGCCGAAGGCGGTGCTCACGGGATCGACGAACTGGACCTGGAGCGGCATCTGCGGCCAGAGCAACAACTGCATCGTCATCGAGGATGCCGGTGTGGCAGACGCCTATCTGAAGTACTGGCAGCGTCTCTTCGACAACCCTTTGCACCAGCCAGCCAAGCCCTCCGACCCGAACCCCGGTGCCGACCAGGGCGACACTCTCAAGGAAAGCAATCTTAGCCCTGTCACAGGCAATCTGATCAACGGCGCAAGCTTCGAATGCTGGTATTCGCCCAATGTGCCAAAGAAGCAGCAACCGCCCTCGGCGAAGGCCAAGATCCAGCCCCCGCCCCCGCCGGACCTGAGCCGGTTGTTTTCCCTGATGCGCAAGGCTCACAAGATCATCCTGTTCGCCGTGTTTCTTCCCTCGAAGGCCGGCGTGCATTCGATCATCTCGCAAGCCATCGACCTCGGCCTTGCCGACGCCAAGCTTGAGGTCGTTGGCGCGGTGTCCGATCCGTTGGCCTGGGGCTACCAGCCGTCCGGCAAAGATGCGAATGGCAACCCCCTGGTGCCGGCCTCTCCCTACATCATCCGGCAGGGTGGCGTGAACGTGGTCCGCGCCACAGCGCTGACCGACAAAGACATCGGCCGTCAACTCGGTAACTTCGTGAACGATGAGATCCTAAGTGCCGGCAAGGCGATCATCCACGACAAGATCCTGGTCATCGACCCCCTCGATCCAGAGAACTGCCTTGTCGCGTTCGGCAGCCACAATCTGGGTTACAAGGCTTCGTATTCGAACGACGAGAACCTGACCATAATTCAGCGCGACCCGGCGCTCGCCAAGGCTTACGCAACGCATGTGCTCGATGTGTTCGACCACTACCGCTTCCGAGCGGCCGAAGCCGAGGAGTCGGCCGCCCTGAAGCGGAAAGGCATTTCGGCACCGGCGGACCCTACAGAGGGGTTCCTGAAGACGACTGCCAGCTGGCAGGATAAGGCGGACAGGCGCATATCGGAGTATTTCGCGGGATAGGTTTTCGCGGCAATCCAACGTCCGCGAAGGCCAGCAGGATCGTTCAGCAAACGAGAGTCACCAAGGTTTGCCACAATGGCCGACAGGCTGGTTATGATTATCCGACACGCCGAAAAACCGCTTCCGGAACAGCCGGAACTCGGTGTCGATGAACTTGGCCAGGCTGACGACAAGTCGTTGACCGTGCGCGGCTGGCAACGTGCCGGCGCTCTTGCCCACCTGTTTTTCGATCCTCCGCCCCCGCTGCAGGTGCCGGTCGCCATCGTTGCCTCGGCGCCGATCAAGAAAGACGGCAGCGGCATGCGAAGCCTGCGGCCAACACAAACCGTCGCGCCTCTCGCGCGGCGCCTGCAACTCGTCCCTGACACCACCTTTTCCAAGGGGCAAGAGGAACAGGCGGGACCCGCGATTCTGCAGCACCCCTCCCCTGTGCTCGTGAGCTGGCAACATGAGGCGATTCCACGCCTGGCAGCTGTAATCGTCGCATCGACCGCGATCGCCCCAGCTGTGTGGGACGACGCGGACTACGACAGCATCTGGCTGCTGACTTTTTCCGAAGCCGACCGGCGCTGGGCGTTCCAGAGCGAAAACGAGCGCCTCTTGGCAGGAGATAGGCTATGACACTGGCTCCCCCGGCGAAGGCCAAACCCAAGACCAAAGCCGAGCCCAAAACCTTTGGCGACTATGCGAAGTTCGTCCGCGACTGGATCGGGTTCCCCGCCGCGGTGATCACGGCAATCACCGCACTGTTCGTGCCGGCCAAAAACAACGCCCTCGCTGTCCTGGGCTGGGACGCGCCAACACTGTCCTTGGACTATCAGTATGTCGATAGCCTCAACCTTGGCCTGGACGACACTGCCATTGCGCAACAACCCAACGAGGTCTTCGTCAGCGTGCCGGTGTACCACTACACCCTGACGAACGCAGGACCGACAGCGGCAACCGTCAGGCCGCAGCTGACCTGTTCGACGGATAAGCTGAATGGCCACTTTAATCTGATCGATATAGCAACGACCAAGCGGCAGTTAAGTGATTTCAAGTTGTCGGCCGCTGAATCGGTTTTCGTGAACATCGTGTTGGCGGAATCCGGAACTACCGAAGATGGGTACCAAGCCGCCGAGAAGCCTTTCACCTGTGAGATGGCGTATGCCGACAAATATGGGTTTAAGAATCTGGTTATGCCGTTTGATGACGGGCAGCCGAAAAAGGAAAAGCCGAAAAAGACCTTGAGCATTAACCCCCTCTCGTTGGGAGGTGTTGATGACCGAAGAATTGGACTGAGAGAGCTTTATTGCCCCGACATGGTGCGTGGCCTCGATCTGGGCAGCGGTCCCATCGACTGCCTTTCCGACAAGCAGATTCTTGCAATCGATCCCGTCTACCTATGGGAAAGCGCGCTGCAGCGAGTGTTGCGGCAGGCTAGCGATTTCCGGCAGGCGACGGCCGGAACGGCGCCCCGGACCCCTGGCCTCATTCTGACGGGATGCGACGACCCGATTTGCGCGACCAAGACCGAGGAGATGTTGGGCACGCTGCATTCGTTCACGCCCGCACTATCTGTCTGGTTGTGTCCGGATAAGCCGCCCGGCCAAGACCAGAAGCCGCCGGCGAAGGTTGTCCTTGATGTCGTTTGCAAGGAACACACCTTCCCCGCCCCGCCCTGACGTGCAGCCTGCGGTGCCACACAGCGGCCTAGCGGTTGACGTGGCGCTTGCAATTTAAGTGCACAGGCCCAACCGGCGTCCCCCCGCAAATCGGAGCGCCCTTTGAGAACTGCGGCGATCAATCGTTCTCATCGCGCCGAAACAACTTGCGGCGCAGATAATTGCTATGAGCAGGAGTTAGCTGCTGATCGCTTGCTTGTCGCAGGCAATCTGAGCTGTCGTGGAGCCCGCGGAATGTGGCCAGGACCGGGCTGCACCCATTGAGCTTTTGTGCGCGACCTCATCAGACGGAAGGATCAGGTTTGCCTATCTAGCTGTGGCGCCTATTTTACTGCGCGGCCGCAAGCTATAGCGCGATTGGAATGTCTGCTTTGAGGCTACGGAAGACCCGATCTCAATGACCGACCTTGAGGCGCTTACCGGCCGAAAACTTTGACGCCGGCATGCCGATGAAGCGGACGTCTATCGCCCGCGCAGTCTCATGCGATCCGGATATCACGGTCCTGAAAATTCCTACCGCGCCTGGCGGCAAGATATCGACGGACGCAGGACCAGCTCAACAAGCCAGTCGTATTCCATTGATTAGCCTAATGCCTTCCGAAATGCTTGGACAGAATTGTCGAAAGCCGGTTCTCGCCTTATAAATCCTGTATGAGTGAAAGAATCCCAACCGATTCTCGAAAAATCCACGAGAACCAAACATTTAGCCTGACGAGATTATCACTTCGATGATCAACACCCTTGCATTAAATCTCGTAGCCGATGTGATGAAATGGGACAACGAAGTCGCCACCGAAGAGTACGCATGGCTGCGCCTCATCTCATCGATGAAATACGACGGCTACTCGGACTTCCGCGCCGGGATCCGTTTCCTCGAAAGCCTGGTGTCATGGCTGCGCCATTTCGCCGAGGCCGATCGTCCCACTGCCTACGGATTCATCAAGACCCGCCTCGTCTACATCTCGACGCTCGAGATGCAGCGCGTGATCGAGACGTTCATCCCGGAGACGGTAACCCCCTACCTACGCGGCTCCGTCGGCGAGGAGCTTGGCATCAAGCCCTACGAGGTGTGGAAGACAGCGGAAGCCGCAGCGGCCTTCAGGATGCGTCTGCGCCGCTGCCTCTTCGTCGGACTCAGCGACGGCAGCCGGATCGACGTGCTCCGGCGAGCTAACGCTGGGCGTCTCTCGCAAGAGCAGGTCGTGCCAATGATGAACGTAGACAACGACAAGTGGAAGAGCCTATCCGACGACTTGAAGGAAGAGCTCGGGGGCAACGCGCGTTTTAGCGATGTCTACCTCATCGACGACTTTACCGCCTCAGGCACGACCTTCATCCGCTTCCCTGAGGGCAAGCCCAAGGGCAAGCTCCACAAATTCGAGAAAATTGTCCAGGACGCCAAGAAACGCCTCAAAGGCGACTTCCCTTTGGCTGAGGGCTACACGATCCACATCCACCATTACATATCGACCAAGCAAGCGCATGACGCCCTGGTGGAGCGAGTTGCCGAGGCGAGCGAGAAGCTCGATAATAGGAGCTTTGGGCGGGCCCTTATTACTGAGGGCATGCTGCTACCGAGCGACCTAAAGATCGCCACGATCGACAAGGCGACTAGAGTCGCGACGCCGACCCGAGAAGCCGATGAGCCAATCATAGACCTATGCGGGCGTTACTACGATCACGACCTTTACCTGCGTCTCGAAAAGCACTGCACGGAGGCAGGACAAACCGACATGAAATACGGCTATGCCGACTGCGCGCTGCCGCTGATCCTAGAACACAACACACCGAACAACACCATCCCGATTCTTTGGGCGGAGACCGACGGCAAGCACGGGCAGCGCATGCATCCGCTCTATTTCCGCCGCGAC
Organism: Mesorhizobium sp. M0496; assembly: GCF_040321205.1. NCBI lineage: Bacteria > Pseudomonadati > Pseudomonadota > Alphaproteobacteria > Hyphomicrobiales > Phyllobacteriaceae > Mesorhizobium > Mesorhizobium sp. M0496. The sequence continues at coordinate 82,700 of NZ_JAMYRC010000006.1, forward strand.
AGACACGGTTGACGCGATGGCCAATCCCTTCCTTCGCCGCGCGACCGAATACGTCCGGGAGGACGAGTCCTTCCTTTCGATCGTTAGCCCCGCTCCGCTTACGACCTTCCTCGCCACCAGCCGTAACAAGGACGACATGTTCGAGGTGCCAGTCCGCATCATCGGCGCCCCGGGCAGCGGCAAGACAATGCTCGCTACCTTGGCCGAGTTCCGGATGGTAGAGACAATCCTCAAGGACGAGACCAACGCCACCAACCGCACGCTGGCGGATGCCCTCGCACAGGCAGGCTTTCTAAAGAATGGAAAGCCTCATGTCGCCGCCGTACGGGTCCCCATGGAATCCGAATACAGAGAATTCTGGGAACTCCCCTACGATGCCACCGTCAAAACGAAGCTCGCCTTCTGGCTTGTACAGGCGCGAGCCATGCTCGGCCTCATCCGCAATCTTACTGCGAACAGGACGCGGAATATTGACGCCATCGAGTTCATCCCGCGGGCCAACTACGAAGCCCATCTAGAGCAAATTGGCGGCCTGTCCGCCCTAGGCATCCGCGACCGGGCGCTCGCTGTCCAGCGTGCCATCTACGCTGTCGGCGCGGGCCTCCGGGCGCCAAAGCTCGAGGATCTTCCGGTCGACGCCACCGCGCCCTACGCGCCGTTCGACGCTATCAGCCGAATTCGCATTGAGTGGAATGGTGAGATCATCGAGATGAGCCCGTTGGTCATGCTCGACGACGTCCACGCGCTGCACCATGATCAGCTTGAAGCAATGTTCGGCATGCTCTCGCACAGGGAGATGAAGTTCGGCCGTTGGATGATGATGCGGCTCGACGCGTTCAGTCCCGGCGCAGTTATGCGCTCGCCGGCCATCCAGCCCACGCACAACCGCGCAACCGGGCGTGACTTCGTCGATATCCTCATGCAGGGCGACGAGAAGAAGGACGCCTCGCGTCGCCAGTTTCGGACCATGGCGCGCGACATGGCCAAGCGATACCTACCGATGGTCGAGGGTCTTCGCAATCGCAACGCAACCGACATCGACCGTCTCGTCCCCAGCGAGCCGCCGAAGCTGAGCCCCGGCCAGGTCAAGGAACTCGAAGGCCGCGTCGCCAAAGACCAGAACAAGCTGAAGATCGGACCAACTCGGCGCAATGAGATAGATGAAATCGTCGACGACTTCATTAAACGCACGAAATCCTACGACGACGGGCCTGAGGTTGCGCTTGCGATGAAGCGCATACTACTGCACCGCTACTCGGTTCGTGTCGCACGCTCGACACCCTCGTTGTTTGAAGAGATCGACCCAGATCCCAAGACGCCGCTGAAGGCCGACGCGGACGTTGCACACGGCGCTCGGTTGCATCTTCATCACGAATACGGCCGACCACTCCACTACGGCGTCGATGACGTCTGCGACGCTAGCAACGAAAATGCCGAGGTCTTCCTGCAGTTCGCCGGCGCACTCGTCGCCAACGTCGAGACCCGGGCGATCCGCAACAATCCCCTGGCCCTGTCAGCGCGCGACCAGCAATCGATCCTGATCGATAAGGCGAAGTCTATTATGGACGCGTGGGCGTTTCCTTACGCTCAGCGTGTGCGCGCCATGGTGGATGCGATCGGCCATGACTGCCGAGAGGAGTCGCTCCTTCCCAACGCCCCACTTGGGGCGGGCGCCAACGCCATAGCCATCCTTGAAGAGGAAATGGAGTCACTGTCCTTCGACGACGAACTTGGCTCGGTACTGAAATACGCGATCGCCAACGGCGCGATTACTATCGAGCGCAACTACGGGCAGGGCAATAAACTCTGGGCGCTCATCGAAATCAGCGGCACAGTCGGACTGGTATACGGCCTGACCTTCAATCGTGGCGGCTTCCTGCCGCAGAAGATTGACTATCTGCGCAGGGTTACTGGGCTTGCCAATGCGTAGGCACTGGCACAACTGCATTGTTAATTTTGACGAGGCAGTAGATGGCTTCGTGGCCGACTACTTCGCCGACGCATCGCGCCGCGTCCTGCTCGTGGCAGCGGCGGGTTTCGACCCTCGGTCGCGCCGCGTCTCCAAGATGCTGGCCGACACTCTCGGCGACCGCTTGTCGGCGGTCTTTATCCGAGAGGAGCGACCCGGAGCGTCCGACGCATTGATTCAAGAGGCCGACACAAACGAGAGCGCCCTCAGGGTTATCGTCCAGAAGTGCACCGTCTTAAGGGTCGATGTCTTCGCCGACGACGGAGCGCCGGTCGGCGGCTCGCGAATCGTGTCGCTGCTCGGACAACACCCAGTCGCCGGCGATGTGACAGATGTGATCCTCGACCTCAGCGCCCTCTCCATCGGGGTCGGCTTTCCGGTCGCTAGGATGCTTCTTGAGGATTGCGAAGCGGCCAGCAATCGCGCCTTCCACCTCATGATCGTCTCGAACCCGGAAATGGACGACAAGATTTCGAGCGTGCCGTCGAGCCGAGCCGGGTCGGTCAAGGGCTTCTCTCTGCCGGTTGAGGCTGATGGCCAAGGACTGGCGCAAGTCTGGATCCCGCAACTCACGCGTGGATGCACCTCGGCGCTCACCCAGATCGGCGCGGCAATCGGACGCTGCTACAAGATCTGCCCACTCCTGCCCTTCCCGGCCCGTAATCCGCGCCGAGCCGACGACCTGCTCTCCGAATACCGGACCGCCCTCGTCGACGAGTGGGAGGTGGATCCGAGGGACGTCGTCTACGCCTCCGAGCGCAACCCGCTTGATTGCTTCCGTACGCTCTCGACCTTGAAGACGCGATTCGACCTTACCATGAAGGGGACCTATGAACCCCGTATGGTTCTCTCGCCCGTCGGCAGCAAGGTGCTCGCTGCCGGTGCCCTGATGGCCGCCATAGAGCACGAGATGGCCGTGCAGTATCTCGAGACTGAGAGCTACCTCTTCCGTCCTGAACCGACGCCGACCGACCTACCGGATATGACAGTTCACCTAATCCTTTCCGGACCGCTCTATGCTGGCTACGATCAAGCGGCAGGACCGTCATGACGACTCCGGTCTTTAGTGCAAAGCTGGATGCGCTGCCTGCCACTCTCGAGCTCTTTCGTGATTATGACGCGGGTGGTCTTGCCGCGGCCTTGGCAGCGGGGTTCCGGTGCCACGCGCTCTCGATTGGATCCGGCGGATCCGCGATTGCGGCGGAGTATCTAGTTCGATGTCGGGACACGCTTGGTCTCGGCCCCACGACCGTGCAGACCCCAATGCAGGCAGTGCTTGATCAACATGATCTGACGGAGAGCGACGTCTGGCTGTTCAGCGCTGGTGGCGAAAATCCCGACGCTGCAGCTGCCTCACGAGCGGCGCTTGATCGCAAAGCCCGTAGCATCCATCTCGTCACACGCAATCCCGACGGAGCCGCCGCCTACATCGTCGAAAAAGGCGGCGGCTCCGTCCATGTCGTGCCGGTCGCCGAGCCCAAGGACGGTTACCTCGCCACCCATTCCCTTCTGTCTTCCGTCGTCGGCTTGCTCCTCGCCTGCGACCAGGCTTCGCGGGATCCTCGTGGAACAATACTCCTTCTAGACGCGCTCTCCTCGCGCCTTACGGACATGCGCGATCCCGCCACGAGGACGTCACGCACCGCCGCCATGTCACACCTGCGGCGCACGGACACCGTCGTTGTCACCGCCGATCCCCTTCTCAGGCCGACTGCGGTATTATTCGACACCTCGATCTGGGAGGCGGCGTTATGCCACGTGCAGACGGCCGACTTCCGGAACTTGGCCCACGGCCGGCATGCCTGGCTGCATCATCGCCTGACCGAAACGCTCATCCTCGCCCTAACTGGCACCGACTCCCGCGCGACGTGGGCGGCGATGGAAACTTTACTCCCGATGTCGCTTCACCGTCTCACGCTTGATTTCGGATCTTGTGGTCGTCTCGATAACGCCTTTTCGCTGATCGACGGGCTGGGCATGATCGAGGCCATGGGAACAGTTCTTGGGATCGATCCTGGTAAGCCCGGCATTGGTGAGTTCGGGCGATCGGTATATGAAGACCCTTCTCTTGCCAATCTCGCTAACGCGATGCCTTCGCACGTTCGCCATAAGCGCGCAGCGATCGCTAAGTGGGATGCCCACGATCCCGCTGATGATCCCCTATACGTTATCGGACGCAGTCGCCTGGACACCCTGTCCCAAGCAGAGATCGGCGGCGCCGTTTTCGACTACGATGGCACCATCGTCACCACCGTGGGGCGCTGGTCGGTTCCGGACCAGGCGATCGTCGACGAGCTGGTGCGCCTCCACCGCGCAGGTCTGGCGATCGGGTTCGCGACTGGCCGTGGCGGCTCGGCTGGCGAAGATCTTCGGAAGGTCCTTCCGGCCGAAATGCTGCCCTCGATCCCGATCGGCTACTACAATGGAGGCTATCTCCGGACTGCGGACGTCGACATCGACCACGATCATCCGCCCGCCGATCCAGCGATTGCGGAGACCGCAGAGTGGCTGCGCCAGCGTGGGGAACTCTTTCTCCAGCACGAGTTCAAGCACCGCGAGGTCCAGATCACCGTCGACATGGACCGTCTCTGCCAGCCCTACAGGTTCACCGTCGACATGGAGGCCTGCCCGCCCTTCGCCGACAATCGGGTCCGGGTTACCGGGTCGGGCCACAGCTACGATATCATTCCGGCGACCTCGACCAAGCTCGTCGTCGTCGATGCCCTCCGGGGTCAACTGCCGGCTTGGGCGGAGGTACTCTGTTTCGGGGACAGCGGATCACGCCCCGGCAATGATTACGCACTCCTCTCCCATCGGTTCGGGATCAGCGTTGGTGAAGTCTGCGGAGCGGCGAATGGGTGCTGGTCTCTGTTCGGGGCAGACCCGATCGGTCCTGACGCCGTTCTCAAGATCCTTCGCGCCCTGGTATCATCCGAGAATGGCAGGATTCGCTTGGACGTCGCATCACTTGGGCTCGACAGGCGATGAAAGGCCGATACACAAGGTTGGATATGCTAGACTCAACCTGCCATTACGACCATCGCGTCGACGTTGTCGGAACCGGCTTCACGGTCCTTGACCGCGTCTATGCCGACGGCGACCTGACGGAAGAGGCATTAGGCGGATCTTGCGGGAACGTTCTCGTCTCGCTGGCCATGCTGCGTCGTCATGTTGCGCCGGTCCTTGCGCTCGGTGACGATGATACGGGTACGCGCCTGATCGACGAGTTCATGCAGGCAGGAGCGACTATCCGCTATATCACGCGGCGCCCCGACTTGCGGTCTCCCGTCCTGGCACAGGAACTGGACACCGCGTCGGGTCGACACGACTTCAGCTTCGTCTGCCCGGAGACCTGTGAGGACCTGCCTCGCTATCAGCCGATCAGCGAGACGGAGCTCGCGTTCGCGCTACCGATGTTGGCTCATTGCACTGTCTTCTATGCCGACCGTCTATCGGACAACATCCTCGAAGCGATGAGGGCAGCGGGTGAAGCGGGCGCGATCATATTCTTCGAACCATCGGCTTTCGAGGAGAGTGAGGTTTTCGACGAAGCGCTGAGACTCACCACCATCCTCAAATATTCGGAGGACCGACTGGGAGAACGTCTTTCGGGCCGCCTAACCGACTGCGTCCGTATAGTTACCTATGGCGCTGCCGGCCTCGAGGTCCGCGATCGTGGCGAAGCGATCTGGTGCGAGGCGATCGACGCCCCGACGGTCCTGGACACGTGCGGATCAGGCGACATGGTGAGTGTGGGCGTCATCGACTGGATGCTGACCAAGCAATTCAAGACCGCTTGCCTGAAGGCGACCGACTTGCTCGAAGGGATCGTCGCCGGTCAACGCCTCGCAGCTGAGAACTGTGCCTTTGCGGGTGCCCGCGGGCTTTTCAAGAGGCGAGGCGCAAACTACGTTCGTGAGATCCTGAGCATACGCGAGAGATTTTAAGCGCTGTTCACTCGGCGGCGACTAGGCCGGCCTCATTTTCATCGGCACCGGTACGGAGTTCGTTGCGGATTTCCATCAGCAACTCGCCAAGCATGTTCCGTCCAACGCCGTTGACCTCGCCCCACAGCCGATTGACCTCGTTGTCGGCGGTCGCGCTCTCCACGAGCCTGGCATCGCCCGTGCGTAAGAGCAATCTTCGTAAATCAGGGTGCTGGGTGAACTTGGCCCGAAGGACCGCCCGCATACGATCGAACTTAGTCGTAGACCAGCCTGGAGCGATGTCCCAGTAGTACAGGCCGTGAGCTGCCATGGCGAGGAGCGCGGCAGACGGCGCTTCCATGAGCCATTTCCGCACGGCCGGCTTGCGGGCCTTTCCCGCCTGGTACGCATGCTCGCTGGTAGCGAACACCTCCCCCTCGAACACTACGTTCCGCCGATAGAGATTGCTGAACGCGCCGTAGGGCTTTTCGCTCGCCCGGTAGAACCGGATTTCATCCATTGTTACATCCTTGCAAATTTAATTGCCATAGATCATGCTAATTTGCATGAAGCCAAGTAGCAAGCAAATACGCGATCTCCAGAAGCGAATTTTTCTCGCTCGGACGAAAAGAAATCTGAGCTACGCCGACCTAGCCAAGATGGCGCGGGTGCATGCCAGTCAGGTCAGCAGAATTTGCGCAGGAGACTTCAAGACGCTTAGCAACAACGTCGTGCAAATATGCAAGATGCTCAGGGTCAAGGTTCCCCGCCTTGAGGAGGAAGACGACATGGATGCCGAATGGGCGAAAGCGCACGCGAGCCTTCGCCGCATCTGGGACGAGACGCCGGAGGGCGCAGCAACGATCAGGCGAGTGCTTGACGCCATTGCGGATTTGCGCGCCTCCGCTTCCTCCAATGACGCCGGGCCGTTGCCTAACGATTGTCCGTGATCGGCGACCTGCCGGTCTGTTAACCGATAGACGCAGGCGCATGAAGTCGGTGGAGCTGCGGATCTTAGTAGTGACGGCGGCAAAAGTATGCACTACGGGCTGAACGTGCAAACAAGCGGCGTCCCAATCTCTCGAACCGTCAGCGCTCCCTACCTTCGATGGCAGCTTTCAGGGCCGCGCCTTCGCTTCCGAATGACCGAGATGAGGCGCAAAGCTGCCGTTCACCCGCTAGCAAGTGCGTCACATTTGGGTCAGCGCTTGGGGGCTAAAATCCTTGAGGACGTCCGTGAGTGTGAAATGGGTATTTCACACTATTAGCACCACAGATACGTTTCTTAAAGGCAGCTAACCCAACGCGAAAGCACGCAGCGGGCCGAACCCTGCTGTGCGCCTTGGCTAAATAAGAAAATCCTAATAAGGATTACCCTCGGATCGGGGGTCGTGGCGTGGGGGAAGATCCTAGTTTCAGCAAGGCAATGGCCGAACTCGCTGCTATGCGCGCCAGAGGCGAGGTAGACCAATCAGACTTTGAGGCTGCGCGCGCGCTTCTTTGGCAGCGCTACAGCGTTGGATCCGTGCAGCGAAGGGCGGCGCCAGCACCGCCTCCGAGACGGAACGGCCTGTTTAGCGCGCATAGGCAGCCAATATCAGGACGACCTGTTGAACCAAAGCACGATCCCGAAGCGGCGAAAGCCGTCCAGACAGAACCGATCAACCAAGGCAGGAGGTCCGCTCAGTCCTGGGTTTCCGCCATCATACTGGTTGTGCTCGGCGTTCTAGCTCTCAAAGCTTGCGAACCGACCCCCCCAAAGTCTGCAATGGAAGACTCCTTAGGTAATCCGTGCCTGTCTGTTCAGAACGGATCAAACCCAGATCTGGTCACCAAGGTCGCTGAAACTCTCAAAAACCCAAGCTCGTTTGAGCACGTGCAAACCAAAGTTCTCCCGGTCGACAGGAAGGGCCAACATACGATCGTCATGGAGTATCGATCTCGGAACGGGCTCGGCGATCTCAAAACCGGATACGCAACCGCAGCCTTGCGAAATCTTGATTGCGGGCTTCTGTCCTGGAGCCATCTCTAACGCTACCGGCGGGAATGAAAATGATCAAAGGCGCAATTGCTGGATTCTTGTTGGCTCTCACGACGCTGCCCTCAATGGCCGGCGATTTCGGCGGGCTGACGCTTGCCTCGACCTGCGCCCAGTACAACGAATCATCAGCGTTGGACCGTGTTGGCTTCGTCCACGACTTGATCGTTGGGACAAGTACGACAACGGGCACCGATTACCTCGCCCACCGCGTTGACATCCAAGCCTGCGTTGCAGCCACATTCGCTCCGCCCTGCGCAACTGATACAGCCATCCGCGACGTGTTGGCGGCATGCATGCTAATGGTAGGCCAATGATTTCGTGGCCGGGAGCCCGCCACCAAGCGCGGGATCGCGTATTTCAAGGAAATTGAATCTTGGCCCGTTTTGAGCGAAGGCAGAGACGCGGCTCTGAAAGACTTATGAATGCTAGGCAGTCGGGCGTATCGCTAGAGGACGCCATGGATGCGCTGGTTTCCTCCTATCCGGCTGGTGCTCATAAGTATGTGCGAAAGTTAGTGGTGGACGCGTATTCAATTCCCCGCTTCAACAGCCCTGAATATCAGCAGCGTGCGATTGCCGAGTTTCGCGATGACGCCCATCTCGCATGCCTCAAGGTTGAGTGAGAAGGAGGCTGGTCATGGCAGTGCGCAATGGCAAGACGGCATATCCGAAGATCGGGGTCTGGTTGGACATCGAAGCTGGCGACATCCATGTTAGCATCGAAGGTCACGGCCTTTCGACGGTGAACGCAAATGCCGCCAGCGCCTGAGCAATCCGCATCTGTTCGACAAGCTGGCGAGAGCTCTTCGCGACAGCGGTAAGCCTCACCCGACAATCATAGAATAGCTGCCGCCCTTTCGGGGGCGAAGCTTGCGCGCACGGCACATATGCGCAAGTATTGTCGGGGAGTGGGACCAAATATCTATGATGCGCAAAGCACTGGTCGCGTCGACCATCGCCTCAATTATTTTATGGCAAAATCCGGACGAAGCCTTCGCTGGAAACGCGATTCCGGCAAACGTGAAAGTGCTGCTGAATGCCGAAGGTGCGCTCAACGAACTGTGCCGCGGTGGATCGGGCGACGATCCAAAGACCTTGCAAGCCTGCGATGATCGCAATGCCGTTGAGACGAGGCTGTATGCAGCAGGTTGGTGCTACGGAAAGCGCGGCCAAGCTGGCTACCAAATGAAGTGGCATAGATGTACGGCTAATTCGCTTCATCAAGGTGACTAGGACTCAACAGTGGCCGCATTGAAGGTAATCGCAGGCTTGATCCTAATGGCTTCTACCGCCTCGGCCGGAGCCGTCGAATGCCGCTCGGCAGCTGGCATCTTAAACGGCCTGCGTGTGGCTGCAGTACGTCAGGCCAATCTTCGCGGAACGACTATGACGCTTACCGGCAAATTGGCGGGTAAATCCATGCCGCAACGGTCCTTGCCGTGCGTAGCACTGGCCAAGGGTGTTTTCTGCGGGAAGTCTTTTGGCCCGGTCAACGTCAGTGTAATGACGAATGGGACCAGGATGATCGAAATTGTTACCGACTCGGCGACCAAGAATGAGTTGGCAAGTTTCGCGTATGTATGCCGTGCCGTATTCCGCCTCTAGCACGGACTTTTTTTGAGGATGACAAAGTGCGAAACCAAGCCGGCCTTTTGCTGGCGATCGCGCTAGCGATCAGCTCGCCTAGCAATGCTGAAACGGTGAGCGAATATTGCAACACTGCGGTCGAGATCGCCCGAATTGTAATGGATCAGCATCAACAGCCAAAGCACACGGCGCCGAGCCGAGGGAGCGGTTTGCCAAAAACTCACTCATCGCGCGAAGGACCAAGCGCTCGCATAAGCGAACGAGCGGGAAACCCTGCGAAACCAAATCGCGAAAGCGTACAAAAACCTGGCTGAGATGTCCGAACGCCTCAAGGCCGCAGATCTCGCGGACGGGCGCTTGCAAATGTACCGCCCGCACTATGGAGGCAATTTCTCTTGCCCAATCTGTTGGGTGGAACGCGGCACTGTCAGGATGCTCCGTCCCGAAGAGGAGCCGAGCCATCAGTACCGCTGCAAAGCATGCGGTTTCACCGAACTGAAATGATCAATGACAGAAAAAGCACGTCGTCAGGCGCCAAAAAGCCCCGCCGGCCGGAGCCAGCGGGCGTAAAACATCATCAAAGGGGTGACGAGGGTTTGAATTCTCGTCGTAGAATAAATTAGATGAAGCTCACTTTGGGGGCAACTAGTCCTTACGGCCTAGCGCGCGTACCCAGCCCCATTAGCCCTAGCTAAACCTCTCTGGACTCACTGCCGCTTTGGAAGCATTCTTCCCTCGGGGAGAAGGGGTGTGGGCAAAGTCCAGCGTCATAGTGGTGCCGACCAGGCTGACCGCTGGCGAAGAAACGCCAGGAGGCGTCGAGGGTGGTTGTGGCGATGGCAATATCTGCTTGCGCTGGTGATGGTCCCCCTAGCCACGTTTCTCACCGTGAACCCACAAGCTCTCGATAGTGCCGCCGGCGTCGTCCCTGCCGGCTGGCTCATTGGCATAGCCGGCGGCGGCGCGGGTAGCTGCGAGATCAAAGGCAACATCTCGATTAATACCGGCGAGCGCATCTACCATGTGCCGGGCCAAGAGCATTATTCCGAAACCAAGATCAGCCCGCAGTATGGCGAACGCTGGTTCTGCAGTGAGTCAGAGGCGCGCGCTGCAGGCTGGCGCAAGGCGAGGCGATGACGGACACCAGTCAATGGCCGGCCGTCCCGGTCTACAGCCCTCGTGATTACGCTCTCATCCTCAAGCTTTCGGAAGTTGGTGATCTGCCGCCAACGTGGGAGGAGTGGTGGGAGAATTTCAAAGCGTCTGAATCTGAGCAACGCCGCCAAGGTTTTCCCGCTATCAGAGTGAGCGTCCACGCAGGCAAATTCAAAGCCTGGCTCCAGGACAACTCGCTCTCGTCATCCGAACAGCCCGGCAGCAATTCGCTCAGCAACGGCTGGATTTGAAACGAGCCCGGAAAGCAGAGCGTGCGGGATCACCATGGACAACGTGGGCGCAGGCGCCGGTCCTTCCGACACACTGGACGCATAGGCCGTTGGAGGTGCTAGCCTATCTGCTACTGACGATCGCAATGGGCACTTTGCTGCTCGCGCTGTCCCATATCGCTCACGGCGGCCCATAAGTCGCGGCGACCATGCGGGGGGAAGTGCCAGTGCCGGAATAGGTCGAGATCCCGCTGCTTCTCTGCCTCGCGCGCTTTCCTGTAGACCTCAGGCAGCGGTTGCCAGTCGGCCGACTTGACCTTCATGCACCACTTCTCCTGGCGATATCCCCAATGCCAAGATACCAACGATCTCGGACCCATCAAACCACGTCGAAACGTTCAGCTTGGGGAATGCAACACCCGTGCCGCCCACCACGTTTTCTCGTGTCGTGATCGCCTGGACCCTTTGCCCATGGCGTACAGCCCTTGCCTGGCCGTTCCGTCAATTCACTGTCTCGCATCTTCAACCCCACGGACCGATGGATAATAACGGGGCATCTCTGGCGTTACAGGCAAGTTTACGAACTGCCAGCAGGCGGAGTTTTGCAGAATTTGCCAGATTTGTTCTTCACTCTTGCGCCGATTTCAACTTTAGGAGATGTTAACTCAGCCATGGGAGGGCTGGGGATGAAAATAAAAGCATTCATGGCACTTGGTGCCGTGGCAGCGCTATGCGGCTGTCAAACAAGCAATCAAGCCGACTACATGCAAATCGGATACGGGCCAAGTTTCGAGGTCGCGCACGCTCAGTGCGAGATGCGGAAAGGATCGGTAGACCAAGGTTATCTTGCCATCGGATCGCCGGCCTTTGTGGCTGGAGCGGGTATTGGCAACGCACTTGGCAACTTAGCCGCAGAAGACCAGTACATGAAGAACTGCCTGATCCTGAGCGGTTGGAAGCGCGCTCCGCATGGCCAGGGTACAGCCGCCGCAGCGGCTGTTGCCACTGGTGCGCCGCCGACACCCTATGGAACACAGCGCGCACCGGGCAGTTGGATCAATACGGCGCTGCTGGACTGGTCAGACGCGAATAACAAGTGCGTCGCCGGCGACAAGGCCGCGTGTGGAACGCGAGCGAAGCTTGGTGCGCAACTAAGAGCCGCCGGTATAAACCCGGCGCCGGTCTAGGGGCCATGCAGCGGAACCTGGCGATCTGCCTTGGTATCGTTCTGGTGCTGAGCGGCTGCGCAGCGGACTATCTCAATCACTACGACAGCGTGACGCTCGCTGCCGGCGATTCCAATCGCGCCAACAGCCTCGCCCAGACGGTCGACCCATTCAATCCGAATAGCCAGAACACGAACATCGAGGGAGACGGGCAGCGCATTGCTGTTATCGTTCGACAATATCGGGGGCCGGCCAATGCCGCCCCAGCCGTGGCGAACTGTCCGAAGGACGGCAGCACGGCCGCCGATGGTTCGCGGTGCGGCGGGCGCTCCGCTGAAAGCCGTCCAGGGGGAGCAATGTAATGAGCTTTCGATTTCGTCGCCGCTTCAAGATCGCCCCAGGCCTCAGGCTAAACGTTGGCAGGAAAAGCCTGAGTGTTCGGGCAGGAGTCAAAGGCTTTGGGCTGACGTCGGGAACAGCCGGTAGCCGCATGAGTGGTGGAGTTCCCGGCACCGGGCTCAGCTACACGAAAAGGCTTGGCGCGAAAGATACCGCGCCAGCCGTGGAAGAGGATGTGAGCCAGGCACCCGGGTCGCGCCCAAGTCTTTTGGTCCGGCTATTTGTGGGGGGTTCAAGATGGTAGCAGGCATATTGCTCCTCGGCTTCCTCGCACGATTGTTGGGATAATGATGGGTCGCAAGCGTGGACAAGTACCGATACGACAATCGATCTGATCGCTGGCGAAACCGAAACGGCGCCAAGCATAGCCGTGCGCGCCGATGGGCGAGCGTGCCGTTACGTCTGATCTTGGTGACTGCAGTTGCGGCTGGTGCTCTGGCCGCGCAGACCGCCATCGAGCACAGCGAAAGGCTGCCAGAGATCAATGCATCGAACTGGTTCGGCTCGAAGCCGGCGCCGATCACCGGTGTTGCCTCTGTGATAGACGGCGACACGATCGAGATCCACGGGCAGCGCATACGCTTCAATGGCATCGACGCCCCCGAGAGCAAGCAGTATTGCGACGACGCCAAAGGGTTCGAATATCCTTGCGGCCGACTAGCGGCCGAGGCGCTCGACAGGTTCCTTGCGACCTCCAAGCCCGCGTAGTGCTCCTTTGTTTCCTGGGATCGTTACGGCCGATATGTCGGCGATTGCAAGCGTGCTGACGGCGCCAGCGTGGCCGCGTGGGTGGTCGAGCATGGCCAGGCCTTGGATTGGCCCCGCTACAGTCACGGGGCCTATGCCAAGCAACAGGGGAAGGCCGAGGCGGCCAAGGTCGGCCTTTGGATCGGAAAATTTCAAGTGCCCTGGGAATGGCGCGCAGCGCACGCTGATGGCACTCGACCGGCTACCCGCCAACCCCTGGGCCTGATCAGCAGGCAAGTGGCACAAAGCTACTCCTGCCAACCGCGGCGAACCTGTCCGCAGATCAGTTCGTGCAATGAAGCAAATTGGTATCTGGCCAATTGTTCTTGGGGCGGCAAGCTCGATCGCGATAAGGACGGCATTCCGTGCGAGAGCTTATGCTGACAAGACGGCTGAAGGCCGCCAACGAGACCTGACCCTTGGGGGACTTTGGAATGAATATCTGGTTGTCGGTGCTCTTAGCTCTCCTGTGTTCTACAGCGCCCGCTTTGACCCAGAGCGCGTCGCAAAATTGCAAGGTCTTGATAGGTCCGCTGTCGAGTTCGAACCAGTCGGTCCGGTATCTCTACGACGTTTTGAAAGAATCCGGCACAGTGACTAGCTCTGTCGTCACGACCGGATCTTTTGGGTCCGAAGAGTCTGCGTCGCTCCTTCAATTGGCCGAGGCAATCCAAAGGCTCACCAACGAGATGGGCGATTACCTCGGTGGCAGAAAATACTGAGGATACGATCCGCAGCTGCGCGCGCAAGTAGGAATCCTCTCTTGCAAATTCCTGCTGCTGAAGGAATGAAGGTCATCTCGATGATTTCGAAACGTGCTCGAAAAACTGCCGCATTTGTCTTAGTGGCGGTTCTCTCGCCGTCCTTGGCATTTGCGCAATTCGGTCGCGCCCCTGACGGAGAACCGGCGGAGATAGCCCAGCAGATCATTCAGGATAACTTCTCCGCCGACACTTGTCCCCTAGTGATCGACGCTCGCCGCCTCGGCGATGGCACGATTACCGCGACGTGCAACAACGACGAGACTTTTCGAGTCTTTTCGTTGGACGGAAACGGGGTGGCGATGAGATGTGCAGCAGCTAGACAGATGGGCATTTCAGGCTGCTAGGGCGGCGAAGAGTCGCGAATGTTTGAGTCTTTCAACATAGGAAGCGGCCCCCTTGCTATGCCGCCTAATCTGACAGGCCCGCCAGACGCCAGCCATCAACATACGGCTGCGCATCGCTAGGGCTCTTGAAAGGTGAGTTCGCCACCAAATCACCGACCCTCCAATTTGGATTGCCCGCAAGAAATAGGCGGGCTTCCTCCTGTGCCTCAGGAACGCGACCGGCAAGCGCAAGCGCGGGAACCAGGTGCTCCCTCGAACCCGTCCCGTACGTTTCTTCCCGGCTCAAGGACGCAACAGCTTCTTCATAGTGACCCGAGGAAATCTGCGCCATTCCCATGATCCAGAAATACCAACCGGGTGGACGAGGATTTATACGGAGCGCCGCGCCACACGCTATCAGCGCCGCTTGCGGATCGCCTAAGTAGATCTGAAGCTCACCCATCCATGCAACCGCATCTGCATTGTTGGGATTAAGCCGAACGGCAGCATCGAATTGGGATTTTGCTTCATCCCAATTGCGCTCATAAAGCTGAACACAGCCCAGGATCCTACGAGCGTGGGAATCGTCGTGATCGATTTCCACGGCCCGTTGCGCGTGTATCAGAGCCTTTGCGCGGCCGGGGTCCTGTGGCTCTCCCCAGACAATCCAGCCAAATAGCAGTGAGATGGCAAGATTGCTGTGCCCCTCGCAGTAGTTTGGATCGATCTGAACGGCACGTTCCAAGTCAGCACACGCCTCACTGTTGTCCGATCTGGAATTGTTGCACTTGCCTCGCGACCTAACGCAAAGATCATAGGCTTCGAGATTTGACGGTCGGGAACGGGCAACAAGTTTCTTTTCACCAAGCTTGCCAGAAATCGCTACAACAACGCGTCGCGTGACCTCGTCCTGAACGTCGAAGATGTCGGCGATTTCGCGGTCGAAGCGCTCGGCCCACACGTGATTGCCGCCTTCCGCCGCATTGATAAGCTGCACATTGACGCGCAACCGCTTGTTGGATCGCCGGGCGCTGCCCTCGAGAACATATTTGACGCCTAGATCGCGAGCGATCTGACGGATGTCGGTGGGCTTGCCTTTATAGGCAAAGGTGGAGTTGCGGGCGATGACGAAGAAGCCGGACACATTCGACAGATCGGTGATGATGTCCTCCGTCAGCCCGTCGGTGAAAAATTCCTGTTCGGAATCGCCACTCATGTTGATGAAGGGCAGCACAGCAATCGAAGGCTTGTCGGGCGGTGCGAGCGGCTGCGAAAGCTTCTCCGGCACGTTGGCCTCCGCCGGTGCCGCGGGCTTTGCCTTGGAGGGAACGCCGACCTGTAGAGAATAAACCCGGACGGGCTCGGTGATGTTCTTGAGCTGAACCTCACCGCGATCGTTGATCGCGATATCCAGCCTTGACTTAACCTGCCAATAGGCTTGCTCGGAAAGACAGATATTGCCAGGTTCGCAGATGCCTTCTAGGCGCGCGGCGATATTGACGCCATCGCCCATCAGGTCGCCATCGCGTTCCTGCACGACGTCGCCCAAGTGAATTCCGATCCGGAACTCGATGCGGCGATCATGCGGCACCCCGGCATTGCGCTCAAGCATGGCGTTCTGCACTTCGATCGCACAGCGCACTGCTTCCACCACGCTGCTGAACTCGACTAGGCTTCCGTCGCCTGTGCGCTTGACGACGCGACCACGATGAACGGCGATGGTAGGATCGATGAGATCGCTGCGCAGCGCCCGCAGCCGTGCCAAGATGCGATCTTCATCCGCGCCGGCTAGCCGGCTGTAGCCGACCACATCCGAGACCAGGATCGCTGCTATTTTACGGGTCTCCCTCATGTCGTGCTCCCTCCATCCAGTCTGGCACTACTGCCGAGCCAAAGGAAGATAGCTCCGAGCCATTGGTCGGATGGTCCGCGTAGGATCGACTCCAGTCGTTCGAGACAAATGTCGTGCGCACAACTTGGCCGTGGCCTATCCGTTAGCGATGTCCGCTTTTGGTGAATGGATGGGACTGTGGGAATGACTGTCATTGAGGCGCATTCCGGATCGACAACTTTGGGGCCGTCTCCGGACGGTCCGGTTGTGGTGAGCGTACCGCGGATAGCGGTCGTTCGGACCCAGTAGGCAAAGTTTGCCGATCCGTCTACGACTCCATCGTGGTCATTCGGAACGAATTTGCGAATACACGAAACTTGCCATCCGTTGACCCAAATTGACGGCGACTCTGACTTTTGGCTGAGTCGTTTACAGAAGCTAACATCCGTGCCCGTAGGGGTTATCCGTGCCCGCAGTAGTTAATTGCGGTCGGACATCGCAAGTGGGCAAAATCTGACGGGCTTGCCGCCATGCGGTGCCCGACGAAATACCTCCGCACTTTCAACGGCGCCGAAGCACCGCATCACTGCAGGGAACGATGAACCGGCCATCCAGAAAGCATCACTTTGTTCCTCAGGCCCAGCTTCAGCACTTTGCGGCCGATCCAGAACGACGCTCCATCTACGTTTTCGCCAAGCGGTCCGACCGATCTTTTCTAACGTCGATTGCCAATGCTGGCTCCGAGAATGACTTCAATGCGGTGAGCCTGGGCGATACCAAATGGAACTTCGAGGATCTGTTCCAGGAGGTCGATGCGCTCTCCGCCCGCCTGGTCGCCGAAATCGTCTCGCGACGTTCGCTCGCGTGGATGACGGCGGATGATCGTATCGCACTGGCCGATTTCTTCGCGACTCAGATGCTGCGGACGCATTTTAGCCGAACGGGACCAAAGCATCTGGCGGGCCAATTGCGGGAGATGATGCGCCAGGTCGGCTATGACCCGGATGCCGATCCGCACATGGCTATGCCATCTGATGCGTCAGTGAGACTTGGCGCCGTCAAGGCGTTCCTTGGACGGGAAGGTCACACCATTGCGCTACTCGATCTTCATCCCGCCATCTACGCGAGCGACGGCGAGCATCGCTTCATCATCTCGGACCATCCGGTCAGCCGCATCAACGCCTTCCCCCATGGAGATGTCGGGCTCACTTCGCCGGGCGTAGTGGTGATGCTGCCGGTTTCACCTGGCCTGACGCTTGCCCTGCATTGCCCGACGATCGTGCAACGTTACGAACTGGCGGCGAGCGCAGATATCGAGCCCGAACGCAAGGCAGGAATGATCCGCTATCGCGATGGCTTGCGATCCGGTGCGCCAATCGCCGTCGATGGCGACATGGTGCGCTCCCTGAATGGTCTCCAGGTCTCGCAAAGCGCAGGCTATCTATATGCGGACACAGATGCGTTCGACTTCGCACGCGATATTCTGCGAGAGGACGAGGACCTGCGGAGCGTCGAGACGCATGCCGAACTTGGAGAAATGGGGCATGCGCCTCCGCCGCGGCCGGGCATGCCCGCAGGAACGCACCTCGTCATTTTCGGTCCGCTCAATCACTGCGCGCTGGCAATTGAAGAGATCGACGAGAGCGGCGAGGGCCTGACGGCAAGAACCAGACAGGTCGATCTGCTCGCCCAAGTCGCTGCCGACACCGGGATGTTGCGGGTTGAGCTCTATGTCGATCGGCAGATGAGGCGTGGAATGGGTCAAGCGATGGTTGAGTGTTTTGGTGAGCCGTCGTCCGGCTGGTTTCGGGTAGTCCATCGCGATCCGAGCCTGAGATCGCTCAGCGTTCAGCTCGACGCCGAGCGCCGTTGAGATCGCCCGGAAGCGAAAGAGCGTTTCAGGATCCGGTCGAGATCGCGGTAGCTGAAGGCCGGTGCGCGGCCGATCAGGAATAACGGCGCGAAGTCATCGATCAACTTCTGACCTGGCTTCAAAGATTCCCGTATTTTGCGCCGGATCTGTTTCAGTTGCGCGCTGGACGGGTTTACGATGCCGTCGCGTTGTAGGACGGTCGTGACCATACGTTCGAGGCGATCATGCCGCATGCGCCCGAAACAGTAGGTTCGGACGTATCGCAACAGCGACTGCAGGAACAAACCCTGGCAGTGAAATGACTGCATGACCCCGCCCAGGGTCTGCTCGAATGCGGCTGTCACATTCGAGGTCCGGTTCATCTCTCGATAGAAGTCCAACGTTTGCGCCTCGAGGAAGCCGACGCTGATTTCAGCGGGCGGCGCGAAGAAGAGATAGGACGGCACGGGACGCCTCAGGCTCACTTGTTTGTAAAGATGCAACCCGAAGCAAAGAGCGAAGATGCAGATGAGATTGTTGGCCGTCGCAACATTGAGGGCACGGAGATCTTCGATGATCTCGGCCCAGCCGACGCGTTCGCCGCTCGGTGCTAGCAGGAGCCCCTCGGCAATTGTTCCGTGAGCATCGACATGGAGCACCGGCCTCAATCCCTGCTCGGCCTTCGTCGTCAACTGCCTGAACAGCTCGCTCAGTTCGCTACGATCTCGAACCGCATATTCCAACACGGGGAAACCACCGGCGGTGGAGAGGCCCTCAAGGTCTTCTAGGATACGCCGGCTGGGGCCCATCTCCTGTTCCGGTAGCGAGTGAACCCAGACGACCGCGTTGGTCTGCAGCGGTTCCGAGATCGTGAGTGCGGTGTCCGAGTACGATATCATTCTGCCGAGCCTCGCCTTGCACTGGTGCCTACTTGCTGGGCCTTAGACATAGCGAGGTTGACCGAGAAGGGTGGAAAGCTCAAGGCGATCGCCTAGCCCGGCCGCAGCCACATGTTGAGACACGGTGGCGCGCTCGGCTTCGGTTGTGGTTGAGCCGAGGACGATGCGTTCAATCAGAGTGGGAAGATCGACGTCGACGAGGATGCCGTGTTGGGGAACTCGGACGCCAAATTCCTCAGCCATTCTAACGGAGATGGCGAGCCGATATTCCCGCTCCCATTCAAAAGCCCGGTGCTTGAAAAAGAACCGGTCGAGCATGCCGATGCCGCGCATCCGAACCTGGGTCAAGTCGACATATTGGACCGGACCGCCCCACAGATCTTCGACGCCATATTCCGGTTTGAGCCGAAAGGGTTTGAAGGCGGCGCGCATGCGATCGGGCGTCGTACAGATCGCGATGCCTTTGTGCTCTCCGGAGTAGAGCTTCCACATCGCGTCACTTTCATAGACGGCACGGTGCCAGCAGCTTATCTTGGTCAAACGTTTGAGTTGGAAGAAGGCGCGCTCCACGCCCTCCACCTCGGCGTAGCGCGGATCAGGCGGCGGCACGTTCAATTGGACGGCGACGGCGCCTTCGAAAGGATCGATAAACTGATTGGCCGATGCAAAATAGAGTCTGCTTTCCGCGAGCGTTGAAAGGAAGCGCTCGAAACGAAAATACTTCCATAGCGCCTCGTTGCCTTCGACCGCAATTTCGCCAATCTTGCGCACCCTAAACTCCATTTTCAGTAGCGCTTGCGTAAGGCCCATTCTATTTCAAGTCTACTACAGCACGGGATGCGGGAAGGCGGAAGAACCCGTCTATGATGCGCCGCCGAAAAGCCACCTTGGCGAGTTGGTAGGACTGGATCGCCTCCTGGAGTTTCATCTGGCGCCCGTAGTGGACGCCGCCGTCTACCACTATCATGTTGTCGGCGCCGTAAGTAATCTGGTCGCACACGGGGGATAGACCATTGGCAGAAAACAGCATCATCAGCGTTGCCGTGCATGACCTGAAGAAGGACGCCGACAAGTTCGACATCGCGTTGGGCAAATCGAATTTGAAGGTCACCGAACCGGTCCAGCGACTCGTGGACGTACTGGATAAGCTCTATGGCCGCCGCACGTCCAAGTCCCATGGTAAATTCTCCGATGATGAGGACAACTACCCCACTCAACGGCATCTTCGAGAATACGTGGAGGCCGAGGAGAAGGATTTCGCTACCCTTACGGAATCGCTGATGAAGACGTTGGCGGCAAACGCCCAGACCAAAGCGGCTGCCACTGGTGGTCACGTTTTCTTCTCACACTTCACCCGAGACGAGCGGCACTATCTCATGGTCGCTATCGTCACCGATACGCTCAGCGCCGCGCTTACCCGGCAGAACGACGTGCACGATGTGGCTCATCTCGACATCGAAGGATTCAGGTTCGCCGGGCGCATCAACATCTCCGGATGGGCGAACAAGGAGGATCGTTACATAGGCTTCCTTAAGGGCAAAGGGAACGTCGCCGAATATTTTCAGGCTTTCCTCGGCTGCATCGATCCCGTGCAGGAGAAGGCCGACACCAAGAACCTGGTGGAGGCCTTGATGTCTTTTGCCGACGACAAGAGCTTGAAGCCCGAGGCGAAGACGGCCTTCCTGACCAAAGCCAAGGAAATATGCGACCGCGCCGCGCTCAAGCGGGAGGAACTCTCATTCGACGCACTCACCAACGAGTTGCTGCCCGAGGATCCAGGGAGCCTCCGCGATTATCTCGCCAACCCGGACCTGAAGCTCAACGACTGGTTCATACCCAACAGGTCAGTGCTGAACACCCTCGTCCGTTTCAAAGGGCGCACGGACCACTGGTCACTCGAGTTCGACCGCAAGGCGATCCAGGCAGGCGAGGTGACCTACGATCCGGAGAAGCAGACGCTCACCCTCCGCAATCTGCCTGCGGAATTGAAGGACAGGTTGAGCGGTGAATTCGAAGATGCCTAGGCTCGGTTGGCAAGACATCGAGCCCATCTATGCGGTCACGGCCTTCGCCGATGATGGCTCCGGCACGCTGACCATCACTACGCAGCCCATTCTGAACGTCCTGCTGCTGATTGATCAGGACGAGGACGCAGCCGCCGATGCCGGCATGGCGTTGCTCACCGAAAGAGACCAGCTCGAGCTCGGCAAGCAAGCGCATGTCCAGTTCAATGCGCCGCGGACGTCGCTCGGTAGGTTCGCATTGTCCTTCGCCAACCTGATTGCTGGACCGAAGGCCCGTGTGGAAGAGCCGGCCAATTACTTCGTCGTGGACGGCAGGTTGACCCGGCACTCTCAACCACCGGCGGACCTACAATTGAGTTACCGGTTAGTTCTTTCGCTGGTGGCATTGCTGGCGCGGGCTGCCGCCTTCCTCGATGGAGTTCAGCAGGAAATCGTCTTCTTTCGCGATGGCCGCATAGCGATCCCGGTAGACTACGATGAGAACGACCTGGCCAGCCTCAAGGCCGACCAAGTCGCTAAACTCGTCGGACTGTTCGCGGATCCAGTGCATCTCGAGCAGAAGCTCACGATCCTGTCGGAGGCCGTCATAGACTTGGTCGCAGGTCTGCCGACCGGACAGAGGTTTCGTCATGTCATTCGTGGGGTCGGGGAGATCGTCGAAAAGGTGGCCGCAGGCTACCGGCTATTCGCCTCCAGCTTCACCTATTCCAAGATCCGGCGAGAGGTCGAAACCGCGCAGGCCGAATTCATCACCCGCATCCACAAGACTTTCGTGGACCTTCAAGGTCAGATACTCGGCATTCCTATCGCCACGATCGTCGTCGCTTCGCAACTCAAGGTCGCAAAGGCTTGTGGAATTGAGGTATGGACGAACATCGCGGTGATAGCCGGCGCCTGGATATTCGTCCTGTTCCTTCTCGCGAGCATCGTGAACCAATGGCTGACTCTCAAGGCTATAGCGTTTGAGTTCGGGCGCCAACAAGATCGGCTAGTGAAGGATTTTGCCGAGGTAAGGGGTGACTTCAACACGGCGTTCGAGCAACTGACGAATCGCGCCTTCTGGCACCGCGTGGTTTTCGTGGTAGTTGGTCTCATCGGTGTCGGAGGAGCAAGCTTCGCGACGTGGGCGGCCACCAAGCTTATTGAAGTCGAGATTCACACCTGCATCTGACCAGGTAAAAGGACTGTACCCGCCTACAATAGTTGGCCCGATTCTGGACCATGGCGGAACCAGCTTTAGGGACCTGAGCGGACATTGGCCCGAATGACAGGTTTTAGGTAATCGTCAAGCGAGCCTGAACGACCGAAAATGAGGCGCTTTGCGGTCCGTCAGGAATGTCGCGCACGCCCTGCGCCTGGCACCACTCGAGGAACTGGCCGACATCCCAGCTTAGCGATGGAAGTCGTCTCCTTCGAACCGTGGTTCCGATGGCCTTTCAATCAGCGCTTGCCGGGATCATGCTTGCCGCAGACCTGGTCAAGCATAGTGCGGGTTTTCCGATGAGTCCGACGACCAGCACTCGCGTGAATCTACTGCGCCCCCTTGGTTCTTACCTCCATGATCCGCAAGCCAAAGATTCCAGCGGCCGCTGCATCTGCAGCGATGAGGATTTCGTTGCCGCCTACAGGCTGAAATACGGCTGTGCCGTTGAACAGCTGAGCAACGGGTCCGCCTAAGAAAGATCTGAAGTCTTCGTTGCCGCCGACGGCGCGCTGTCAAGCGCTCACCGATGTTTTGGACCACGATCGAGTGCCTGATGAGAGTGCGGGGCGGATACTATGACACGCTCGGCCCGCTGCTTGCCAATGTCAGGCCCAGAACCCACGACAGAGATCCTTGAGCGACGGCTCGCCGTTTAACGTTTTTTGTATTCTTATCTACGTTCGACCATATTCGTCGTCGAAGCGAACGATATCATCCTCGGCGAGATAATCGCCGCTCTGCACTTCAATGATAACCAGGTCAATTCTGCCTGGGTTCTCGAGCCGATGCTTATGGCCGCAGGGGATGTAAGTAGATTCGTTTGTCCCCAGGAACAACTCCTGCTCGCCATTGACGATTTTGGCGGAGCCGCTGACCACGACCCAGTGCTCCGAACGATGATAGTGCATCTGCAGGCTCAACTGGCGACCGGGCTTCACCTCGATGCGTTTGATCTTGAAGCGCTCGCCTTCCTCCAGAACCGTATAGGTACCCCAGGGCCGGTGTACCGTGCTATGGACCAGATGAGCTTCATGTCCCGAAGCCTTGAGGCCCTCGAAGAGCTTCTTAACGTCCTGAACGCGGTCGCGGGATGTGACAAGCAAAGCGTCCGGGGAATCCACGATCACCAGATCGCTTACGCCCACCGTGCCGATGACGCGCTTGTCGGAGCTCACATAGGTGCCGGTCGTGTCGACCATGTGCACATCGCCGCGTATCCTGTTCCCGCTTTCGTCGGGGGCGATCAAATCGGCCATTGCGTTCCAAGATCCGATGTCGTTCCAATCCATGTCGCAGGGAATCACGGCAAGTCTGTTAGTCTTCTCCATGACAGCGTGGTCGAGCGAGATTCGCGGCGCGGAACCGAAATGCTCAGGCGCGAGTTCGATTTTGGCAAAGCCTTGGCATTGACTGGCGCGGCCGTTCTCATAGCTGTCGGCGACGGCCTGGAGCACCTCGGGACAATGCAAAACCATCTCGTCGAGCATGGTTTGCGCACTGAAGCAGAAGATGCCGGCGTTCCAGAAGAAGCGTTGAGACGCGACATAGGCTTTGGCTGTCTCCAGATCCGGTTTTTCAACGAAACGGACGACGTTCTCACCATCTGCTTCGATGTAGCCGAATGCTGTGTCCGGTCTGGTTGGGGTGATGCCCAATGTGGCGATCCGCCCGAGCTTCGCATGTTCCATGGCCAGGCCCATGACGTCTAGAAACGCAGGCAGGTTGCCAATCAGGTGATCGGCCGGGAAGACGCACAGGATCGCGTCAGGGCCTTGCGTTGCCCTCGCATGGATCGCGGCTGCAGCCACGGCGGCGGCCGTATCCCGAGGTTCGGGCTCGAGCAGAAAGGTGCGTGGCAGGACCACGGAATCCAGTTCGTCAAATTCGTCCTTGGTCAGGAAGAGGTGGTCCCCGGATGTCACAGCGACGAGTTCCACGACACCTTCTATCGAAGCGGCGCGCAGCACAGTCTGCTGAATGAGAGAATATCCATCCGCCACTTTGAGGAAAGGTTTGGGGTGCGATTGCCTTGAGGCGGGCCATAGCCGCGATCCGGCTCCGCCGCTGATGATCACGGGAATGACTTTCATAACCAACCTCAATTTCGTCTCTGGAGTGATCGCCCGCGTTCTTTCGAGCGTCAGCGTCACGATCGCCGTCGCTCTGGCTTGTCTGCGGCCCCCGCGTAACAGCGAAGTTCTGGCGCGTTGCAGGCGGCGTCAGATGACGACGGTATCGATAATGTACGACGCCTCCACTGGCGTCGGTGAGAAATGCGCATTCAACTATGCCTGTTGGTTGCGTCTGCCGAATTGCGCAGGTGGCGGGTCTTAACTGAGATCAGAGACTTGGCTGCCTTCTATCAAAGTCAAACGACTTGGCTCTTTCAGATCGAATTCAATTACCCGTGGTGCGAAAAGGCGTGCATATCGTGTAAAGGCGCTCGTCGGGGGAAACCGAATTACGGTATCGCAGCGCCCGAGAAGATACATCTCAACGAGGGCGGAAATTCCGCCGTCAATCCCGAGTGCTGCAGTGTGTAAGGGGCCACCTTGATTGGATCCGAAGTGCTTCGGGACAGTGAGCAGATCGGGAAACCTGGCCGACAGAAGATCCAGTATCCGCGCGCTGTCCGTGCATAAGAACAGCCGCACAGGCCTGGGGTGCGGTAACGCCTTAGCCTTGTCAATTGCAGCGCACACTTGCCGAACGGCTAGCTCCGGATCGGCCCAGTAGGGCGCATGCTCCATGATGTCTTCACCGTTACCGTGCCGAACATGAATCCCGATGATGCTGTGCCCCTCAAAACATTCCTGATAAATGGCATCTATGCGGGCTTGAATTTCTGGCCGAGGCTGGACACTCTGGAACACCTGCCGCTCTGCATCCTCATCGCACCGCCACATCAGACAAGCGTCACACACTACTGTGTTCGCTTCGACATCGTGTTCGGCCTGAAAGAGCTCGCCCAACTCATCGCGCTCTTGGAAAATCTGCTCATCTGGCCGGTAAAGGCACTCGATCGCCGGCCTGTTCCACCACTCCGGGAAGAATGGACCAGGGAAGGAAACGTCGTTCATCCGGTCGTCGGAAATAGCCGGCACGCCAGCGATGTCATTGATCGGCTGGAAGAACACCGGAAACGCATTTGTGAAGGGTTGGTCGAGGTAGCAGGCCCCCCGCCAGTCGATGACTAGAGTTCGTCCCGACCGCTGCGCGTAGCGCCAAGCGGCCGCCAATGACCACAGACAATCACCGAACCCCGTACGCCTCCGAGAGACGACGAACCGGCGCTTTTCCAATCCACTAACATGCATTTTCGGAAATCTCGTTCAGAGGGGAGGTTGCCCGGTTTGGTATCCTTAGTCGACACGTAGACCCTGACGCCGGGCGCTTGGCAGAGGCCGGGCCATAGGGCAGAAGAGCTCACTCAGCACTGCCCAATAATCCCGTGACGCTCGCACAGCTTGAAGCCGATGCCCTCGCTTCCGGTTCAGCCTTCTCTACTGGGCCTCCGCGGCATATGTAAAATCTATTGAGTGGATGCCGGCCATCCATGTGTTGGATGCCATGATGAAGGGGCTCGGCTGACGCGGGCCCGGCCAATAGAGCCGAAACAGCCGGGAAACGCTGCGACACTGCCTGCCGGAGCAAATCGTTCCGTCGACGCCATACGCCAAGGGTGCAAGGCTGCATACAGCAACCGGTACCGGGCGAGATGAGGTCGACAGCTCGACGCGCCTGGAACCAGCTGATCGACAGAATCTGCAGTCTGCTCCCAAAGTTCTGCACGACCTGTGCCGGATGCTGTGGTGAGGGCTCGCGGCCACGAACGTTGTCCTCGCCCCGAACGGAAGCTCGCGCCTACGACTCCGGGCCGGCGATGCGCCCCCGCTGCTCGGTCAGACCATCCATTCTGTGGATGCACTTTATCCAAACAATCGATTTCACTGATCCAAACAATTCCCATTAGAAGACGCTGAAGCAAGAAAGAAAGGCGTCCTCACTCACTGATGGATGAGCAAATCAGCTGCAAGGTGCTGGGAGTACATGTCGCTCACGGCGTGAGCTGAGCGGCACTCAGACCGCATGTACGAAGCCGACAGGTTAGCGGCGCAACTCTATTTTGCTGTGACTCCAAGCAAGAGGTGTGCTCGGCTGGCGGACTGTCAATGACGAGCTTCGCGCCGCATCTGTCGAAGTGCTCCATAGCGCACGGGGCTGGCCGCACATTGTGTCGGCGTGGCGAGCCGGAGCCGAAACTTTAAACTTTAATAGAGCAGGAATAGAATGGGCGATAGCAGAAAAGTTGCTCTTATTACGGGCATAACTGGACAGGATGGTGCCTATCTTGCCCGTCTTCTTCTCAAAAAAGGCTACATCGTTCATGGGATTAAGCGACGTTCCTCTTCCTTCAACACGGGTCGTATCGAAGACCTCTACCAAGACCCGCACGAATCCGATCCGCGCCTGATCTTGCATTACGGTGACCTCACTGATTCGACTAACCTCATCCGCGTGGTTCAGGAATCTCAGCCAGACGAAATTTACAACTTGGCTGCTCAGAGCCATGTGCAGGTGTCGTTCGAAACACCTGAGTACACAGCAAACGCGGACGGTATCGGTACATTGCGACTTCTTGAGGCGATTCGCCTCCTCGGTCTGACGGACAAGACCCGCTTCTATCAAGCCTCGACTTCGGAGCTATACGGCCTCGTGCAGTCCGTACCGCAGAACGAAACGACGCCCTTTTATCCGCGCAGCCCTTACGCCGCCGCCAAGCTCTACGCCTACTGGATGGTCGTCAATTATCGCGAGGGCTATGGTATGCACGCTTCCAACGGCATTCTTTTTAATCACGAAAGCCCCCTTCGTGGCGAAACTTTTGTGACGCGCAAGATCAGCCGCGCTGCCGCTGCTATCTACCTGGGCAAGCAGGACAAGCTTTATCTCGGCAATCTCGATGCTCAACGCGATTGGGGCCATGCGCGTGAGTACGTGCGAGGTATGTGGATGATGATACAGCAGGATCAACCGGATGATTACGTGCTGGCTACGGGCAAAACGACTCCTGTCCGCCAATTCGTCGAGTGGGCTTTCGAAGATATCGGCGTCGAGATCGAATGGCGTGGCAAGGGTGTCGGCGAAAAGGGCTATGATGTAGCGAGCGGCAGATGCCTAGTCCAAGTGGACCCACGCTACTTCCGCCCCACGGAAGTCGATCTTCTCCTGGGTGACGCTACCAAGGCGAAGGAGAAGCTCGGCTGGGTGCATGAGACATCCGTGCGCGAGCTTGCTGCGGAAATGGTACGCGAAGACCTGAAGGTCATGCAGACATCTGTAGTCATGAAGGAAGCGTAATGTATGATCTGAACGGAAAAACCGTGTGGGTCGCTGGCCACAAAGGTATGGTGGGCAGCGCTGTTGTACGCCGACTCGCGTCTGAAGACTGCAAAGTTGTGGCCGCCCCTCGGGGAGAGCTAGATCTCAAGCGACAGACCGAGGTTGAAAACTTCGTGGCAGTGATGAAACCGGACGCTATCATTATGGCGGCGGCAAAGGTAGGTGGTATTCTCGCGAACGCCACCTATCCGGTCGACTTTCTTTACGACAATCTGATGATCGAGGCCAATATCTTCGCGGCAGCCCACGAAAACAATGTCGACCGCGTCCTCTTCCTCGGCTCGTCTTGCATCTATCCGAAGATGGCACCACAGCCCATTCCTGAGAGCGCGCTTTTGACCGGGCCACTAGAGCGCACCAACGAATGCTACGCCGTCGCCAAGATCACCGGCATCAAAATGGCTCAAGCCTATCGCCAGCAATATGGCCGCGACTACATCTCCGCTATGCCGACGAATCTCTACGGGCCAGGCGACAATTATGACTTGCAGTCAAGCCACGTCATCCCAGCGCTGATCCGGAAAGCGCATGAAGCTAAGCTCATAAATGATAAGCAAATCACCATCTGGGGCACGGGCACACCACGTCGGGAATTCATGCACGTCGACGACTGCGCCGACGCATTAGTCTTCCTTCTGAAGAACTACTCTGACCATGATCACGTCAATCTCGGCTGCGGACAGGACATCACGATCCTAGAGCTGACCAGAATGATCTGCCGTGTAGTCGGATTTACTGGGGAGATCGCGCATGATCACTCTAGACCTGACGGTACACCGCGAAAGTTGATGAGCGTCGACAAGCTGCGCACTTTGGGATGGGCAGCAAAGATCACTCTCATGGAAGGCATCGAGAGTGTCTATCATGCATTTCTGAACGGGAGCCACACCGAACGGCGATAGATAAGAGGATTTGCTGCGTCTCAGGCCTGTACGCGCTTTCTGGACCCAGAGCTAATGTAGACTGAGACAATCACTCGATGGCGATAGCGCTCATGTGAGCCAGCCGCGAGGAGCCCTGCCGGACCAGGGACCCCATCCGCTCCAACCTCGTCGCCGTGAAGGTCACGGTGCGCTGCCCACGCCGACGCCGACTGCGTCAATCCTCACAAGGGTAACCGTCGATAACCGAACGCGTCTACGGTAACCGAATGTACTTCTTGTTCTCGTCCGAGGGATCTGTCGATGGGCATTCCGGACGAGCCAAGGTTTGAGCATGTTACCTTCAAAACCCGGTTAGCAACGTCGGATTTGGTATGAAATTCGGAACAAGTGGATTACGGGGCCTGGCGACAGAATTGGCAGGAGCCGCCTCTGCCCTATATGCAACGGCATTCGCGACATTCCTGCTGGAATCCGGCCTGGCCAGAATTGGCGACGAGATACTCATAGGGCGCGACTTTCGCGCCTCGAGTCCGGCCATCGCCGCCGTCTGTGCGGCGGCACTGTCCGCGCTCGGCTTCATCGTAGTCGATTGCGGCGCAGTCCCCACCCCTGCCCTGGCACTGTATGCTCAGGCGCGTAAGAGTGGTTGTTTGATGATCACAGGCTCGCACATTCCGGCCAACCGTAATGGAATAAAATTCTATCGACCCGACGGTGAGATCGACAAGGGTGATGAGCGGGAGATAACGCGCATCGCCTTGCAGTTGGAGAAGCGCGGATACGTCCTTGAAGGTGCTGTTGCACGTCGGCAGCACCGGGAGGCCGAATGCAAGGCCTTTTTCATGGCGCGCAATCGAAAGCTTATGGAGATTAATGCTCTAAAGGGCTTAAGGGTGGGCGTATATCAGCACAGCACAGTCGCGCGCGATCTCTTGGTTGACATTCTCTCATATCACTGTGCGACGGTCGTAACCCTGGGACGTTCGGAAGGTTTCATTCCTGTCGACACTGAAGCGGTCTCTGACGAGACTGCTCAACAGTTCAAGCTCTGGGCCAAAGAGCATCGGCTTGATGCGGTCGTCTCGGCAGATGGCGATGGTGACCGCCCACTGGTAGCTGACGACCACGGAGACCCCCTTCGCGGTGATTTGTTAGGCCTGATTACGGCGAACTTCCTGCAAGCGAAGGCAGTCGTCACGCCGGTCACATCAAACTCTGGTATCGAGACCGCAGGTTCTTTTAAAGTCGTGCGTACCAAGGTTGGATCGCCATTTGTTATTGCTGCCATGCTCGATTTGGTTGCGTCGGGTCACGAGCGCGTGGTTGGTTTCGAAGCAAACGGTGGTTTGTTGACCGGCACGGACTTTGACCCGAACGGAACTAAACTGCCAGCGCTACCTACACGCGACAGTTTTCTCCCCATCCTTGCGGCACTTTCCCTTGTTAATACAAGTGGGCAGCCACTGTCGGAAATTGGCAGTTCCTTTCAATTGCCGGCGGCGGCGGCGGATCGCTTGGAAAATTTTTCCGTCGAAAGCAGCACTCGCCTCATGACATACCTTCGTACGGCGGAAACTAACATCGCCGCCTTCGTCGGGTCGATTGGAGTGGTAAGCAAGGTTAGTGATGTCGACGGACTTCGTATCACTCTCGCGGATAAGCGTGTCTTGCATTTGCGTCCGTCCGGAAATGCCCCGGAAATGCGGTGCTACGTCGAAGCCGAAAATCGGGAGGACGCGGAGCTTTTGCTCCGGACTGGATTGGATCGAATTCGTAATTGGACGCAAGGCTAAATAAAAGCCGCCTCCCTGCATATTCCAGGTGACCCTGGGGGTCGCACAAGCTACTCAAGCGCGATCAGAACGTCCACAGTGTCCCGGCCCTGTCCGCTTTGAAGCGAACCGGAACGCCCGTGGAAACAGCCGATCCGTACCAGCCACGGAGCATCCGGTAGCTCATGGTCAAGGCAGCGCCTTCCGGTAGCGAACAGCCGGTCCCGCACTCACCGCCTGCGCCGCATGTACGATGGCGTTGGTGTCCAGGCCGTGGTGACGGTATAGGTCCGCAATAGTCCCCGTCTGGCCGAACTGCTCGACCCCGAGCGCCTTCACGCGATGCCCGTTAACCCCACCGAGCCACGCGAGCGTCGCCGGGTGGCCGTCGATCACGGTGACGATGCCGCAGTCACGCGATAGCGGCGCGAGCAGCCGCTCGATATGACTCAGCGCGCCAATCGCGCCACGCTGCCGGGCACGTTCCGCCGCCTGCCAGCCCGCATTAAGCCGGTCCGCGGAGGTGATCGCGAGCAGCCCGACATCGCGCCGGTCCTCCGCCAGAAGACCCGTCGCGGCAATCGCCTCCGGCGCGACGACGCCTTGATAAGCAATGACGACACTCGCGTTGGGCCCAGGCGGACGCAGCCAATAGGCGCCATTGACGATGTCCCGCGCGAGCGCCGGGTTCATGTCGCGCAGCGGCTGCTCGAGCGGCCGGGTTGACAGGCGAAGATAGACCGATCCTCCGGTCTGATCACGCAGCCACGTCGTCTCATCCGGATCCCCCTCGCCATTACGTTGCATGTAATCGAAGGCAAAGCGCATGATCACGGACAGTTCGTCGACGAAGGCCGGTTCGAAGGCGCAAAGCCCATCCTGCGCCATGCCGATCAATGGGGTGCCGATCGACTGGTGTGCTCCGCCCTCGGGCGCTAGCGTCACGCCCGAGGGCGTTGCGACCAGCATGAAGCGCGCATCCTGATAGCAGGCGTAGTTTAGCTGGTCGGCCGATCGGTAGATGAAGGGATCATAGACTGTCCCGATCGGCAGCAGGCGCACGCCATTGATCGAGTGCGAGAGACCGAGCGCCCCGAGCATGATCATCAGGTTCGACTCGGCGATCCCGAGTTCGAGGTGCTGCCCCTTCGGCCCAAATTCCCAGGTAAAGGTCGACGGAATGCGTTCGGCCTTGAAGGTGTCCGCCATGGTCTCCCGGGCGAAAAGGCCGCGCCGGTTGACCCAGCCACCGAGATTGGTCGAGACCGTCACATCGGGCGAGGTGGTGACAATGCGGTCGGCAAGCAGACTGCGCTCGCGTGCGATGTCGTTCAGGATCTGGCCGAACCCCATCTGGGTCGAGAGCGGCTTGCCGGGCTGCCCCGGTGACGGAAGGGTTTCAGGCACCGGCACCGACGGCGCAGACAGCCTCCTACGCCCCTCACTGAAGAACGGCGCCTTTGCGAAGAAGGCGTCAAGTTCCGCTTCCGGCAAGGTGGCGGCCGCCCATTTGTCCCACTCCTCACCCCGCTTTACGCCCATTTGCAGGCGGTAGTCTTCCATCTGCGTGGGCGTCATCTGCCCCGCGTGGTTGTCCTTGTGTCCGGCAAGCGGCAGACCGTAGCCCTTGATGGTGTAACAGATGAAGCAGACGGGACGGTCATGCCTAGACGCCGCCTCGAAGGCTTCGAGGAGGCTCGGCATGTCATGCCCGCCAAGGTTCGTCATCAACGCCTGCAACTCGTCGTCGGAGCGGCGTTCGATCAGAGTGGTGACCGGCCCTTGGTCTCCGATCTCGTCGAGCAGCCGCTTGCGCCAGGCAGCACCCCCTTGGAAGGTCAGCGCCGAATAGAGCTGGTTCGGACAGCGCTCTATCCACTCGAGCAGCTTCTCGCCCCCCGGCTCGGCAAAGGCAGCCTCTTGCAGAGCGCCGTGGCGCAGGACCATCACGTCCCAGCCGAAGTTGCGAAAAATCTGCTCGAAACGCTGCCAGAGGCCCTCCCGGATCACGGCGTCGAGCGACTGGCGATTGTAGTCGACCACCCACCAGCAGTTCCTGAGCCCGTGCTTCCAGCCTTCGATCAGGGCCTCGTAGATGTTGCCCTCATCCATCTCGGCGTCGCCGATCAGGCTGACCATTCGGCCCTCGGCACGCTCCTTCATCCAGCCGTGACCCGAGACGTAGTCCTGCACCAGCGACGAGAACAGCGTCTGAGCAACGCCGAGACCCACCGACCCGGTCGAGAAGTCGACATCGTCGACATCCTTCGTCCGCGAAGGGTAGCTCTGCGCGCCCTTGTAGCCGCGGAAGTTCATGAGCTTTTCGTGGGTCTGGTTGCCCGCCAGATACTGAAGTGCATGGAAGATCGGCGCCGCATGGGGTTTGACCGCCACCCGATCCTGCGGGCGCAGGACCGAACCGTAGAGCGCGGTCATGATGGTACTCAGCGACGCGGACGAGGCCTGATGCCCCCCGACCTTGATCTCATCGCCCTCGCGGACGTGGTTG
Source organism: Mesorhizobium sp. M0496 (assembly GCF_040321205.1). Classification (NCBI taxonomy): domain Bacteria; kingdom Pseudomonadati; phylum Pseudomonadota; class Alphaproteobacteria; order Hyphomicrobiales; family Phyllobacteriaceae; genus Mesorhizobium; species Mesorhizobium sp. M0496. Next base: position 115,384 of record NZ_JAMYRC010000006.1, read on the forward strand.
GCGTGGTGGATCGTCCAGGCTGCGAGCCAGGAGACGCAGCGCTCGATCTCGTTCAGATATTCCAGTTTCCTCGTCATTCAGTTTCCCGCAAATCAGCTGCCGGTCTCACAGGACCCCCGCCCAAATGGTCAAAGATCGAGTTTCAACACACCTGTCGCGCGCGACACGCAGGGGATGAAGCGGTGGCCGCGTGCCTCCTTGGACAGGACGGCATCCCGATGGATCGGCTGTCCCGCCAGCATTGCGCATTCGCAGGTCCCGCACACCCCGTTCTCACACGAGGCCATCAACGGCACACCGGCCGCACGCAAGGCGGCCAGTGCCGTGGTCTCAGCCGAAACCTCAACCACCCTGCCCTCAGCCAGTTCTATGACGAATGGTTCCGGTGGCGCGCCATCAAACTCGGGAGGCTGGAAAGTTTCGAAATGAACAGTACCCTCGGGCCAGTGTTGAGCCGCGCGCCCCACAACCGCCATGAAGCCAGGCGGTCCGCAGTAGTATGTCTGCGCGTCGTCCGAACGGTTCGCCAGCAGCGCGGCGATGTTCTGCCGGGTCTGAGGCTCGTCGTCGAAATGGATCCGCACATTGCCGCCAGGAAGATCGCTCCCGATCGCCGCCAAGAGTGGCGTGAGCGCCCGGCTGCGGGTGAAATAGTGCAACTCGAAGGGCTTGGCCTGCCGGGTGAGCGCGCGCGCCATGGCCAGAATCGGGGTGATCCCGATCCCCCCTGCCAGCAGCAAAGTCGGCCCCTCGCCTGGCTTGAGCGCAAAATGGTTGCGTGGCGCGGAGACAGGCAGTGTGGAGCCGACGGCAATGGTTTCGTGGATCCACGCCGAGCCGCCACGGCCGTCATTCTCGCGCTTCACCGCGATGGTGTAGCGGCCAAGCTCGGTCGGGTCGCCGCAAAGTGAATACTGACGCACCTTCCCTTCAGGCAGATGGACGTCGACGTGAGAACCCGCTTCGAACGCCGGCAGCACAGGTTTGCGTGGGTGTTTCAGGTCGATGACCAGCACGTCGCCCGGCTCCTTGCGGGCGGCGGTCACGGTCAGCTTCATGATGATGCGCGGCGAGGCCATGGCGTTTCACTCGTCGATGGGCAAGATCAGATCACCGGGGCGGATCACGCCCCCGACCTCGATTGTGCAGTTCAGGCCGGAGCGGTTCAGAAGCCCCTCGTAGAGACCCGGAAGCCCGAGCAACTCCTCGATATACTTGCACGGCACATTCATCCGGGCGGCCCTGAGAATCGTTTCCCCGACCCGGAAGCGTTTGCCGACAAGATGGCTAAGCGGAACGCCTCGTGTCGTCAGATTGCGCCGGTGATCTTCGGGTGCGAGCTTGGCCTTGAAGCCCGGAATTCTGGGTTCGCCCTGCGCGATGGCGTCCAAGACTTCAGCTTCGATCAGCGTCACTTCGCGAACGTCAGGACGCGCGGAATAGGTCCCCGTCCCCAGGTAGTAGCGGTCTCCGACAATGCCTTGGCCGGCAATAAGCTGCGCCTGCGCCAGCTCCTCCATTTCATAGGAGGCGGCAGGCGCGATATGGACGTGAAGCAGCTTTCCTCGCCAGGTCATCATCGCTCTCGGAAATTCGTCTCGTGGAAACCTGCTGCAAAACTGGCCTGATCAACAGCGCCAGTTGCATGGCATTTTCCCGGTCCAGTTGGCTGTGTGGAAAGAAATACGGGGGGCCCTCGGACCGTTTTCAGCGCCAGCTTTCGGCGTCGCCCCGTCTCAGTTGTTCCGCGCCGGCATCGCATCTTGCACCTGCTTGACAACCTCTCGCAGGACCTCAACGCCCTTCCCGATCTGCCGAATGCTCAAGGCGGCATAGCCCATGACAAGTCCGACGCGATCGGTGCGGCCTTCGTCCGATGGCCGTTCGTAGAGCGGCGAGATCAAGTGTAGCCCCAGGCCAGCGTCGCGGGCGGATTCGACCAAGGCCGTTTCCCGCGATCGTGGCAGGTCATTGAACCAAACCGCGACGTGCAGTCCCGCATCAGCTCCCTGGACAGTGATGTGATCCCCGAAGCTGTGCTGCAAGGCGCCCAACAACGTCTCCCGACGCTCGCCGTTCAGCCTGCGCACACGGCGCACTTGGCTTTCGTAGCCGCCGCTCTCGATCAACGATGCCAGCGCTTCCTGTTCAGCGACCGGCGAATGCCGGTCTGCGAATTGTTTGGCGGTTGCGAAGACCTCCTGCAATTCGGGCGGAACGACGAGGTAGCCGATGCGCAGCATTGGCGAGAGCGTCTTGGAGATCGTGCCGAGATAGATGACAGCCCCGTGATCCTCGAGACTGTGCAGCGGTGGAACCGGATTGATGTCGTAGCGATATTCGCTGTCGTAGTCGTCCTCGATCACATAGGCGTTGTTGTGCCGCGCCCATTTCAGAAGCTGATGGCGGCGCGCGATCGGCATGACGCCGCCCAGCGGAAACTGATGCGATGGCGTGACATAAGCCAGTCGTGCCCCGATCCCCGCCAGCAACTCGGTCTTCATCCCGTCTTCGTCGACGATGACCGGGATGGATGAGGCACCCGTACTGGCAAAGACCTGACGCGCCATCCTGTAGCACGGATCCTCGATGACGAAGCGGTCGGCGGGATCGAGAAGCAGGCGCGCGCACAGATCAAGGCCCTGCTGCGAACCGCTGACGATGATGATCTGGTCGAGGTCGCAGCTTAGGGTTCGGGCGCGCCAGAGATATCCCTGAAGCGCCTGGCGGAGCCGGCGCGAGCCGCGAGGATCGTCATAGGCAAGACGCAGCGGGCGCTGCCCCATCGCCTCGTTCATCGCGCGTTTCCAGACCAATGAAGGGAAATCCGACGGCGCCAGGTCGCCATAGCGGAACTCGACCTTCAGCCCAGTCGGCAGATAATCTGGCCAGGGTGACGTCGCGCGCAGCCGCTCGCCATATGCGGACAGGTGGATCGGGCCGACCCGTTGCGCGTGAGTGCGCCCCGTCCCATGGCCGATCAACGAAGAGGCAACGCGAGGTCGCGCGCCTTGACGGACTTCGATGAAACCCTCCGCAGCCAATTGCTCGTAGGCGACCGTGACCGTGGTTCGCGATACGCCCAGGTCATTTGCCAGGCCCCGGGAGGATGGCAGTTGGCTGCCGGTTTCGTAGACACCGCCGTGGATTTGCTCGCGAAGGGCCTCGTAAATCTGGCGTGCACCCATCGCGTGCGAGCGCGCTGCAGACCCGGCACTTGAAGACTGGACCATCTCTTTCATCGCCAACTGGATATTTCACATTGGCCAGGTTGCCGTCAATCTTTCGGAACCCCAAGAGAGATCGCAGAGGCCGAATGACCAGCTCCCATCCATCCGAAACCGATGCTCCCACGGGGTCGCTCAACCGCACCAGCCCCGGATTTGCCACCCGGGCGATCCATCATGGCTACGATCCGGCCGGCTTTTCCAATGCCGTCCAGCCGCCAGTGTTCCTGACGTCAACCTATGGGTTCGAAAGCGTGGCAGCAAACGATGCCGCCGCCGCCCTTGGTGGACGGCTCTATGCGCGCGAATACAATCCCACGACCGAGATCCTCGAGCAGCGGCTCGCGAATCTGGAAGGAGCCGAGGCGGGGCTGGTTGTTGCCTCTGGGATGGCGGCCTTCGGCACTCTGATCCTGTCGCTCCTGTCCCAGGGCGATGAACTCATCGTCCACAAGACGCTTTATGCGAACACGCTTGCCATGGTCGAACAGGCGGTCCCCCGCTTCGGCATCAAGGTCGTCGCGGTCGATCTGTCAAATCCCCACAATCTCGATGCTGCGATCACCGAGCGGACGCGGCTGGTTTTCTTCGAGACGCCGGTGAATCCGCTGAGCCGCATCCTCGACATAGCGGCAATTGCCGAGCGCGCTCACGCGCGCGGTGTAAGGGTTGCAGTCGACAGCACCTTCGCCTCGCCCGCGCTCCAGCGACCGCTTGAGCACGGGGCGGACATCGTGCTCCATTCGCTGACCAAGTACATCAATGGTCATGGCGATGCCCTTGGCGGGGCGCTTCTCGGCGACGCCCAAACGCTCCGTACGCTGCATGAAACGGGCCTGCGCTACATCACCGGCGCAGCACTCTCGCCCATGTCAGCTTTCCTAATCCTGCGCGGTCTCAAGACGCTGACGCTGCGTATGGAACGGCACAGCGCCACGGCCCTTGCGGTGGCTCGGGCGCTGGAAGCGCACCCGGCAGTGGCATTTGTGAGTTATCCGTTCCTCGACTCGCACCCTGATCAGGTGATGGCGCGAAAACAGATGTCCAACGGATCGGGCATGTTGGCCTTTGGCCTCCACGCTGGATACGAAGGAGCGCGCCTGATGATGGACCGGCTCAACCTGATCACTCGCGCCGTCAGCCTCGGCGATGCCGACAGCCTTATCTATCATCCAGCAAGCCTCACCCGTGCTCGGCAGCCGATCCGCAAGGATGCCCATTTGGCCGATGGAGTGGGCGAGGACCTCATGCGTCTCTCGGTGGGTCTTGAAGACGCCGATGACCTCATCGCAGACCTGCGGCGGGGTCTGGACGGCTTATGATGACCTGTCGTGTGGCCACCCTTGCGCTCACGCATGAACCTGGAGCCTTGCCATGGCATTCCTGAGCGGTCTTTCCGCGTTCCCCATTACGCCGACCGATCGTGACGGCCGCGTCGATAGCGTTGCCCTGCGCAGGCTGATTGCTCGGCTTGGCGCCGCTCAGGTCCATTCAATCGGTCTTCTCGGCAGCACCGGCACATACATCTATCTGTCGCGCGAGCAACGGCGGCGGGCGCTCTCCGAGACCTTGGACCAAACGGCGGGGCAAATGCCGGTCGTGGTGGGTGTGGGCGCGCTGCGCACCGATGAAGCCGTGGGGCTCGCGCAAGACGCCAAGGCCCTTGGAGCAGCTGCGGGTTTGCTTGCCGCCGCCTCCTACACCCCGCTTACTGATGACGAGGTGTTCGAACATTTCTCCACTGTGGCGCGCGAAAGTGGCCTGCCGATCGTCGTCTACGACAATCCAGGAACGACGCATTTCCATTTCAGTCCACCCCTTGTCAGCCGCCTGGCAAAGGTGGCTGGGATTGTCGCCATCAAGAATCCGACAGACAAAAGCGATGCGATCAAGAACCACCTGACCGCCCAGAGGCGCACACTGCCGGAAGGGTTCTCGATTGGCTACAGCGGCGACTGGAACGCGGCCGAGGCCATGATCGCCGGCGCCGACACATGGTACAGCGTCCTCGCGGGCATCCTGCCCGAGGTCTGCATGACGATCGTCACAGCGGCGCAACAGGGCGATGCGGCCGAAGCGCGACGGATCAATGCCGCGCTGGTCCCGATCTGGAGCCTCTTCAAGGAGTTCTCGAGCCTTCGCGTCGTCTATGCACTCGCTGAATTGCTCGACATTTGCGCCGCCCCCCCGCGTCCCATCCTGCCTCTGCCCCCAGCAGCGAAGCGCCAGATCGCCGCCGCGTTGAAAGGTTTGCCATCGGATGCCAGCCGGTGAACAGCAAACCCCGTTCGGCAAGTGAAAGGTATTTACCCGCTCATTTCGAGAACTGATCGAAAACAACGCACTCGGCGTGCTGATAGCCATGGCTGGAGCGGTCTCGACGCCAATCACACCCCCTTCGAACTCGACAATCGACTGCGGAGGTACAGACTGCGCAGGGCACTCCGCCCATGCCGCACCGTTCGCCTTCAAACTAGGAATCGGTGGTTTATCCATTGGAATGGCATCGAGCCGGCGCTTTAGTCGATCGTGAACAATCCAGCCCCTAAGCGGCGACCGGCTTGGGCCGGAGTTGGAAGAGAGCGATCAAGAGCGACAAAAAACCCTTCAGCCACCTGAGCAGGAGGGAGAAGTTGTAGCCGGCGCCGCATCTGGCGTTTGATTGCCGGGGTGACGCGGCGTTTCTGGCCGCTGGTGAAGACCCTGAACCTGTGGCTCTGGGGTGCGTTGTGGCCGCGATAGCCGGCGTCGGCGAGGATGCGGCCGATCTCGTTGCCGATGGTCTCTTCGATATCGGGGATGACGCTTGCCAGCGTGTGGCCGTCGTAGGGATTGCCGGGCAGTGCTTTTGCATGCAGAGCGAACTGGCCACCCTTGGAGCGCTTCAGCGTGGTGGCCACCGAGACCTTGACACCGAACTCGTAGGGCATGTGCGCCTTGCCCTTGCCGATGCATTCCACCTCGTGCGCGTGCAGGCTATAGATCTTGCGGCCGCGCTGGCGCTGACGCCGTTCGAGAACGGTGGCGGCCTGGTAGAGCGGCCATTTGAAGAGCGCGTCCAGCCCCGCATCGCCGGCAATCTGGCGGGCGATGTCGCGAATGGTCCGGCCGAGATAGGTCTTGAGCCTGCGCAGTGCCCTGTTGGCCCGCTTGAACTGCTTGGCGTGGGCATAGCGCTGGTGCTTGATCAGCGCCAGCTTGCCGACCCGCACATAGCTCTGGCGCAAATTGAGCCCCGTCTTCCTGGCCAGCCGCACCAGCCGTTCACGCGCCCGGTGAATGAGCTTGGCGTCGGTCGGGAACATGACGTTCTTCGGCTGCACGGTGGTGTCGACGATCACCTGGCGCGTGTCGGACGGCTTCATCGCCCCGGTCTTGACCGCGAGGCTGAGGCTTTCCTGCAACAGCGCCACGATCCGCTCCTCGCCCATGCGGCCGCGCCAGCGCGTCATCGACGAGCGATCGAACGGCAGCGCGTGGCAGAAGAATTCCTCGCCGCAAAGGTACTGGAAGTAGGGGTTCTCCACCCAGCGCTCGCACAGCACCTCATCCGACACGTTGAAAGTGTGTTTGAGGATCGCAAGCCCCGCCATCAGCCGGGTCGGCAAGGGCGGCATGCCGGGGCCGTCCGAATAGACGGCGCCGAAACGCTCCTCCAGCACCGGCCAGTCGATCGCCTGCGCCAGCCGCACCAGCTCGTGCTTCATATTGATGATCTGATCGAGCCTGGAGCGGAACAGATCCTGCTTTCCCGTCTCCCGCTTCTCGCGTGGCCTGGACATTCGCCGTCCCCTCGATTCGCCGCCGCCGTACCGAGTGAATCACGCTCCGCAGCACAAGGGAATCGCAAAACGAATTGCAGGAAAACAGCCCCCATAAACCGCTAATCCTGCAATCCGAAAGCCGCTATCCGCCTCAATCAACATGCTAGATCAACAGCTTGCGGATAGTTCACGGTCGACGCTTTACTTCCGGCCCGGTGCGCGCATTGAAGCGGGTGCCAATGCCGCCGGCGAACACCAGATTTCCGTCCTCGACATTCGCCAGAGCACGCTTCCCGACCGCCGTAACTGTTGCCGGGTTCGCAGCCGATGACGATGAACTCATCACTCAGCACGCATTTTGTCTCACCCATTCTTGGCGCCGGCCGGATCGATATGGACTGACACGCAGCTTGGAGACGATGCCCTCGAGGCCGAACTGGGAGACTTGCGCGAGAATGTCGCTGCCGCCGCTGATCTCGTCGCTCAGAACGATGCCGTTTGGCGGCGTCTCAGCAGGTTAACTAGCGCTTTGCGCCGATCGACGAGTGGCCGATCGCGAAGACCCTCGCCGTCGATCTTGAGCAGGTCGAAGCCGGCAAGCATGGTCCTGACGTCTCCCGCCGCGGCCAAGAGCCCGCTGAAGACTGGGAATGCGCGACAAGCCTTCTGGTCAACGACGAACGCCTCACCGTCTATTATCGCGTCCGAGGCGCCGAGCTCGGCCACCGCCCGGGACGATAGCCGGAAACCTGAGGGTCCAGTCGTGGAGGTTGCGGGTCGAGGTAGACCCCCATCGATAGTCGTCCCATTTCATTTCGTGTAGCCAATCAGGGCCCTGCCGGACGCGGCCGACCAGCGGTCGATGTTCGCGACGACCCGAATGTCCAGTCTCGTGTAACCCAGCCTAAAGCGGCCTGTCCGCCCAAAAAATGACATTCAGTTGCCTCCAGCCTTTCGACACGACCCACTTCACGATCTCGTAACTCGCCAACCTAGCGGCTTGTTGCTTGAGCTGCGCGTTCCTAGGGTGTGGTCGCTAGGCCTCAGCAACAAGAGCTCGGTTGCCAGGCGGGCGGAGGCTCAACGGAGATAGCCAGCTCAGGACAAGGAGAGCAAGCAATGGTCGCTTTTACCCTCAATGGCGAGGCGCGAACACTCGACGTCGATCCAGAGATGCCGCTGCTCTGGGCGGTCCGTGACGTCATCGGACTCACGGGAACGAAATTCGGTTGCGGGCTTGCCCAGTGCGGCGCTTGCACGGTTCACGTTAACGGCATGCCGACGCGCTCGTGCCAGACCGCAGTCGGCGACATCGAAGGAGCCTCGATCACCACCATTGAGGGTGTGTCGGGCAAGATAGGCGAGACGGTCCAGGCCGTGTGGGCCGAGTTCGACGTACCTCAATGCGGCTATTGCCAGTCTGGCCAGATCATGTCGGCCGTGGCCCTCCTTACAGAGACGCCTAAGCCGTCGGACGATGATATTGATTCGGCGATGAGCGGCAATCTCTGCCGCTGCGCCACCTATCATCGCATCCGCGCGGCCATCCACGAGACCGCCAACCGGCTGGAGACTTGAGGCATGTCGCAGTTTCTCTCGAAGCATAACTCCGTGCGGCCCACGCGCCGCCGGTTCCTCGTCGGCGCGGGCGTCACCACCGCTGGCCTCGCCGTGGGCTACCGGCTAGTGCTGGCGGCGTCCGACATCGCACAAACGACTACTGCAAAGGTTCAGGCGAACCCCTTCCAGACCTATGTCGAGATCACAAAGGAGAACCGAATCATCATCTACTCCTCGCAGTTCGAGATGGGACAAGGCTCCTATTTCGGCATCGCCACCCTGGTTATGGAAGAGCTCGACGGCGACTGGGCGCAGGTGGACGTGGTCGGCGGATATGGCAATACCGCGTTCTACGGCAATCTCGCCTGGGGCGGGGCCGCACAGGCAACTGGTGGCTCCACGTCGATGGGCTCGTCGTGGGAACGCTACCGCAAGGCGGGTGCTGCCGCACGGGCCTTGCTGGTGGCGGCCGCGGCGCAGCGGTGGGACGTGCCAGCCGGCGAGATCAAAGTCGCTTCCGGGGTCGTGTCGCACGCCTCAGGGATGCAGGCGCGCTACGGTGACCTGGCTGAAGCCGCAGCGGGAATGCCGGTTCCCGACGACGTGCCGCTAAAGCCGCGCGACAAGTGGGCCCAGATCGGATCGGACAGCCTCAAGCGCTACGATTCCGCCGGCAAGACCAACGGCGCGCAGACCTACACGATCGACCTCATGATGGAGGGACTCCAGACGGCCGTTATGATCCATCCGCCGAAGTTCGGCGCCGAGATCGAGAGCTTCGACGCAACCAAGGCCAAGGCACTCGACGGCATTGTCGATGTCGTCCAGACGCCGCGAGGCATTGCCGTGGTTGGCAGGGACACCTGGACGGCGCTGAAGGGCCGCGACCTCGTGGAGGTGACCTGGAACGAGGAGAAGGCCGAAGAGCGCGGCACGGCCGAGATCATGGCCGAATACAACAAGGCAGCAGACGATCTGGGCGCGGCCACCGCGCGCGACGACGGTAACACTCCCGCAGCGTTCGCCAGTGCTGAGAAAATCATCGAGGGGCACTACGAATTCCCCTATCTTGTCCATGCTTCGATCGAGCCACTCAACGCGGCCGCCCGAATCAACGAAGACGGCACCATCGACGTCTGGGGCGGACACCAGATGCCCGACCTTTATCAGGCGGCTGCCGCTCAGGTAGGCGGCACCACGCCGGACAAGGTGAGGCTGCACGTGATGAAGACCGGCGGCAGTTTCGGCCGCCGCGCGGTCTTGGATGCAGATGTCATTATCGAAGCTGTTTCCACAGCGCGTGCACTGGGACGCGGCAAGCCAGTGAAGGTGCAGTGGACCCGCGAGAATGACATGCGGGGTGGGCGGTACCGGCCGGCCTATGTGCACGCAGTCAAGGCGGGGCTCGACAAGAAAGGCAATGTCGTCGCTCTCCATGACCACATCGTGGGCCAATCGGTCTTGGGCGGTTCGACCTCTGCGGCGATGATCAAGAACGGCATCGATCCAACCTCCGTAGAGGGCGCCACCAACCTGCCCTATGCGATCCCGAACCTGAAGGTCGAGCTGACCACCACGGACGTGAACATCCCAGTGCTGTGGTGGCGTTCGGTAGGCTCCACCCACACCGCTTACGCGGTGGAAACCCTGATCGATGAGCTCGCCGCCGCTGCGAACCGTGATCCGGTCGACTTCCGCTTGTCAATGCTCGGTCACCATCCACGGCATGCCGCCGTGCTTAAAGTGGCTGCTGAGAAGGCAGGCTGGGACAAGCCTCTGCCGGAAGGCCGTTTCCGCGGCGTGGCCCTGCATGAAAGCCTCTCGACCTATGTCGCCGATGTGGTGGAGATCACCCTCAACGATGAAAATGGTTTCAAGGTCGACCGCGTCGTCTGCGCGGTAGACTGCGGCACCGCGATAAATCCTGACCAGATTCGCGCTCAGATGGAGGGCGGTATCGGCTTCGGGCTAGGCGCGATCCTCCAGGAGGAGCTGACCCTGAAGGGCGGTGTCGTAGACCAAGAGAACTACGATACCTATACACCGCTCAGGATCGAGCAGATGCCGCGAGTCGAGGTGCACATTGTGCCGTCCGAGGAGCCGCCCACGGGAGTTGGTGAGCCAGGTGTGCCGCCGATCGGCCCGGCCGTCGCCAACGCGCTACGGGCGGCGACGGGCAAGACTATCCGCAAGCTGCCGATTATAAAGAACATGTCAGGAATGACACCATGAAACAGCCGCGATGAAGATCGCGCCGTTTTCGAACGCCTCCTGACAGGCGCTCATCTCCATGGGTCAAATTCCGGCGGCTGCCCGCTCCAATATCCGGTTTGGAGACGGCACCCCGTGTTCTGAACGACCACAGACGGGCCTTGGCGCCGGTTCCACTGAAGAACCGCTTTCGAGACGCAAATGCGTCCACTCCATGAAGAGCACAACCGTATAGCACCAGGAAGGCTAGCTACCTCCATCGCTTCGGAGACCCAGGAACCCTCAGAAAACCGAACCTCCCGAGCTCAGAGGCGCTCGTGATCACAATCGCGCTGGTGCGTGGATCATTGTTCAAGGGTTTGCCGATAGGCAGGCGAGATGGCCGATCGACATGATCTTCGCCCGATGCCCTACAAACACAATGCCAGCCGCTGTCACGGAGTCGCGAAGACGAAGGCAATGAGGGTCGACGCCGATACTCATCGTTTGGTTGACAGAGCGCTTGGAATGCCATGCGCTTCACATCGGAGTAGCCATCCGGGAAGCCTGAAGCGCTTTGAAAACGCATGTGCTGCGGCTACTATTCATAGCGTGGATGACTTTGATCAAAACAATCGATTTCATCACTCTTCCGGAATCGTGCATGGACAAAAAAAGGGCCTCACGCACCAATCACACGCTGCTCTATCGCGTGACGAAAGCTGCCTTAGGAATAATCCAAAGGAGAAAATCTTCGATGCGCCCTGACGTGCAGTGGAGGTCGTGCCGAGAAAGTGAGTTGCAACTGGCCGACAATGTCGGGCGGTGCGACCATGGTCGCTTCGGAGAATGAAATCGGGCCAGTTCACGGGGGCGGTACTGTTATTCGTCGACGGCCGCCCTTCCCAAGAACAGGCGGCATCGCAAGTTGGTTCTGCCGATGAAAACGACAGCGCCGGATACATGTCAGCAGCCGCTCAGGATTGGATGATCCAGCCAAGCTCTCGGCGTGATGGCACCGTAGGTGTCACAGTCGAAGCATCTCATTGATCGTTTATGAGGCTTTCTTCGATGCCGCTGATGCCTGACGGGCGGTCGCAGCTGCAGGCGACAACACGGCCTATTTAGTTGGAAACAGTCGAGGTAGGCCAATTTGGCTTCCCCGTTACTATTTGGAGAAAGAAATGCTGTGTCTAGGAATCAGCGGCGGACTTGACCAAGTCCATGAAAACCGATTCGAGCGTCCGAACGCCTTTATGCACGATGGCGCCGCGGTGCTCGTCCGAGACGGAAAGGTGATAGCCGCCGTAGAAGAGGAACGCCTCAATCGAATCAAGCACTCGAACAAGCTGCCAAGTGGTTCGATTCAATACTGTCTTTCGACGGCCGGGGTTCAGCTCAGCGACATTGATCGTGTCGCGGTCTACGCCAGCGAGACCTACGCCAACGCCATGCTTGAAGGTATGTCCGCTTCCCAACCGGACATTCTCTCCACTCCGTTGGATGCTAAAATGTTGGTGCAGAACCTGTTAGCGCGTGAGTTCGGCACTAAGTTGGACAGTTCGCGTATTTCATTCGTAGGTCATCATCAGGCGCACGCCGTGAGCGCCTTTGCAATGTCGGGCTTCGAACAAAGTCTCATTCTAGCGATTGATGGCTGTGGTGATTTCCTGTCGGGCCTTGTGGCGGTAGGGTCTGGCACAGAAATTACGCAAATCGAGGCTTTCCCGGAGGACAATTCTCTTGGGCTGTTTTATCTCGAGACGATCCGCTGTCTCGGCTACGGCATGTTCGACGAGTATAAGGTAATGGGACTCGCGCCCTATGGCGACCCCGCTCCCTATCGCGAGCTCTTCGAGCAGTTCTACGAGCTCTCCGCCAACGGTGGCTACCGTGTTCACCTCGACCGCATCGGTCCGGCGTTGCTCCGCAACATCGAGATCAGGCGAAAGGGAATGCCTTTCACCCAGCAGCATCGAGATGTGAGTGCGTCACTGCAGGAAGCGCTTGAGCGGATCGTGTTCCACATTCTCCGGCACCACCGTGAGGCCACCGGCATGAAGCGGTTGTGTCTGGCGGGAGGGGTAGCCCACAACTGCACGATGAACGGCAAGCTGCTGTATTCAGGGCTTTTCGAAGACATCTTCGTGCAACCCGCGTCTCACGACGCTGGCTGCGCATTGGGAGCTGCGCTGATAGTCTCTAACGAGATGGGCCGCCCCGCGCCGCGTGAGCGACTGCAGGAGGTCTATTGGGGTCCTGATCTCGGGAGCGACCGCGCCGTGGAACAGGAACTGAATGCATGGGCCGGACATCTCGAGGTTGAACGCTCTGACGACGTAGCGAGCAGTGCAGCCGACTGGATCGCCAACGGCGCCGTGATCGGCTGGGTGCAGGGTCGTTCGGAGTTTGGGCCACGTGCGCTGGGCAACCGCAGCATTCTTGCCGACCCTCGGCCCGCTGCAAACAAGGACCGGATCAATGCCATGGTCAAGAAGCGCGAAGGCTATAGGCCTTTCGCACCATCTGTGCTGGAAGAGGATGCGAGCGAATTTTTCGACCTCCCGGACGGTAAGCACGAATTTCCATTCATGAATTTCGTCGTTCGCGTGCGTGACTCAAAGCGCGCCTTGTTGGGTGCCATTACGCACGTCGACGGTACGGCTCGGCTGCAAACAGTATCGCGCGATGCCAACCCCGCTTACTGGGAGGTCATCAATGCGTTCAAGAAGCGGACAGGCACTCCAATTCTGCTCAATACGTCCTTTAACAACAATGCTGAACCGATCGTGGATACGGTTGCAGACGCGATTGCCACATTTTTGACGACAGAGCTGGATGGACTTGTGGTCGGGCCCTTCCTGGTAAAAAAACGGGCTGCAACGCTGCAGGATTGGACTGCGCTTGCGATTTCATTGCCTCCCTCAGTCTCCCTCCATCAAACCCGTGCTTACACAGCGCGAGATCATCAGGAGACTGTCTGCGAGATTATTCCGAACCACTCCAGCATCGACAGTGTGCGAATTTCAAACGACCTGTTTAATCTGCTGATGCGGATTGAGGGCGAAGCCGTGTTAAGCGATCACCTCAATATAATTGCGCCGGATCAGGCTGAGCATGAAGCTCTGATGGAGGACCTGCGAAGACTGTGGGAGCAGCGCCTGGTTCGGCTGCATCCCTCACAAGCTGCTCGGATGGATCATGGGTCCGATCAAACGCCGGACCAGCCTAATAGGCTATCAATGTGATAGAGATGCCGCTCAAGCTCGGCCATCAATAGTGTTCATCGACCCCGCCTGCGAGCTCACCGCTGTGATTAGGGGGGTCGAGGTCGCCCTGGTCAGTATGCTTAGGAATGCTATTGAATGGGTCGTGTGCTTGCTGTGAGTTTTCGGGAGGTTGTCCATTCGGACCGAACCGGGGAGACTGGGTTGGAAAGGCGGGTCTGGCCTCGATATTGACCGGACTTCTGTGTCGAGAGGTCCAGCCCGCAGAACTTTAGTAACTGGCGATGATGACCTAAGCGGCGAGGATCGCCGACTTCGGCAATGACGGTCAATGCCTTGATCGGTCCGATGCCCGGGATTTGTCTCAGGAGCTGATAATCCTGGCTGTGCCGCAGCAGATCGTCGGCCTGTGCTTCGATCTCATTGCGTTGCCGGATCAGGCTGCGTGCTTCGTCAATGACCATCCGGAACATGCGAATGGCAGGCGCATCAAGTGGCAGCGGCAATCCGATCGATGGGCGCGCCGTCTCGAACATCCATCAGAATCTGTGTCTTGCTGACCTTGCGGCCGACGACATCCCAAGCTGCTGCCACAAACTCCTCCTTCGTCAGCGCCGTGATGCTTGCTGGGGTCGGAAAGGCATGGAGGAAGGCAAAGAACCAATCGCTGCGGCTGTTCCCCCGGAAGCGATCGATCTCGGGAAAATACAGCGGCAGGTAGTGTGTCAGGATGCGGTGCTGGATCTCGGTCTTGGCCCTGGCGATCGCTTCATGTGTCTTCGACAGTTCCTGCACGTCGTTGATGCCGGCTCGCAGCGGATCATGGTAGACCTGCGTCGCCTGGATCCTGAGCATGTGCAGGATCACCTGGGCATCGATCTTCTTGCCGAGTATGACGCCGAAGGCCTTAAGAAGGCCAGGCATCTGTTCTCGATTTTGCCTACTAGGCTGACGAGAAGGTCGCGTGCCGACAGCAGCACCCGCACGACACAGGTGCCGTGGCTCTTGATGCGAACCATCCGGTCCGTCCGATCTGAGCAAGGCCCGCCGCTCGTGGCGGCCCGATTTGTTCGGCATCATCGAGAGGGCGGCGCTTGACACGATCGGAAGTCCGCGCTTCGTTAACTCGTTCCAGAGCCAGACCGCAAGCGGTCACGGCTCCATGCCGATCCGCTCCGTCTCCGCAGTTCCACAGTCCCGCCCGCATCTCCCGGTCGGGCCCGGGTAGCCATTGCGCTGCAAGGCGGGTCTGATCGCTACGGCGGCGCCCGCCACCATCTCCATCAGTCGGTTCGGCGACATAGCCAATCATCTCCCGTAAGAGAAGTGCTTTCAGGCAAGTTCCGCAGGTTCAAGGAGATCGTTGACGGCGCCGCCACTTGGGAGCTGCGTCGAGTGCATGGTCGAGCTTGCCGCCCAAGGTACGTGGCTTCGAAACGCGTGCGATTGCGCCTCATTCAAGACCGGTAGCGGGTGGTCGCCGACATACAACGGGGCGCAGGCGACTGAAACGAACCCGTCGGCCACTACGGAGCAATCCTGCCGCCTGACCAGGCGCGTGGAAAAGTATCACAACGGTGACCACAGCGTCGCTTCAGGCCGTCAAAAGCTATTGCCGTGCGTCAAGGCGGGCTAAGTGACCCGTCGGAGGCCGGCACCAGCGGCTTTGTCGGGACAAGACACATGCTATTGGGATTTGGCCGCCGCAGCCGCGAGCATCGCTTCTCCCATCGCAATGGCCCCTTGGGCACGCAGCATTTCACCAGGGTTCTGAATGTCGCGCAAGTCTTTGTTCTGGCTGAGTTTTGATTTTCCAACCAGGCCGGTGATCTCGATCTCCAGAGCGACGATTGCCTTGACGATCGTGTCGATGAAGTCCTTCGGCGCGTCGCCCATCTTCCATGGGACCGGCTGCGAGGTTTCTTGCTTGTGAGTGAGCTTCGCCACGTTGCGGCGCACATCCCGCTCATCATCCCGGACAGTGATGCGTCCGTGGGCATGGACGACGAGATAGTTCCACGTCGGCACCTGCTTGTGGAATTCATGCTTGCTCGGATACCAGTTCGGCGAGATGTAAGCGTCGGCCGCACGGAAGATTACGAGAACCTCATCGCCATTGGCGACTTCCTCCCAGACTGGGTTCTTGCGAGCGACATGGCAATTGAGAACGCCCTTGTCTCCCTTCGAGCGGTCAAGCTCGAAGGGGAGGTGGTTCGCGTCCAGTGTGCCTTTGCTTTGGGTGACGAGGATACCGAGCGGGTGTTTGTCGATAAGCTCGAACAGGGCGTTCTGATCAGGGACGGCAAAATGAGGCGGAACGTACAACGGTTTATCTCCTGTCGCGAATGTGCGGTTGTTAGTAATCGGCGGAGCCTTACGGAACGGGCCCCTGAATCTTCGCTGCCGTCGACGAGTGCCCCGGATCTCGGTGTCCACCACGCTCAAGCACCGCCATCGAGAAATGGGCGGGCACATCAGATGCCGCCGCATATGAGTGCGGTTGGTCAGTGACAAGCCGCGCACTCTCGCCTTCGCTTAAAATGACCACATGGGTACCTACCACAACGCTCAGGGCACCGTGACTGACCGAGATCAGCTCGCGCGTATCCGGACTATGAGCGTCCGCGGAAAACACGTCGCCCGGCATCATGACCCAGCTCCACAGTTCGAACATCGTGCGTCCCGAGGTCGACGAATGCAGTTGCGCAGAGCTTCCCTTGGCGCTCGTCCAAAGCCTCCTGGTCTCTGACCGCTCGATGGGAAGGCGCACCGTGGAAGGGTGCTCGTTCAACAAATCGGCCACCGAGAGCGAAAACGCCGCCGCCAGCCGACACAGTATGCCGATACTGGGGTTCGCCCTACCCTGCTCCAGCGCGACCACGGTTCCCTTTGACAGGCCACTTAGTTTAGCCAGGCGATCTAGGGTCAGGTTTTGGTCACGCCTCAAGTCTCGGATCCGGGCCGCTATCACTTGCCCAAGGACCTGCTCGGCATCAAAGGCTGTCGTAACATCGGTCATTATATTGACTTAGGACCTCGGCTCACCTATTGCGGTCAGTATAATGACCGGGGCGAAATTGCAACTGCCCGTCAGGAAGGAAATGACCGATGCGTTTTGAGACGAAGGCGATCCACTGCGGCCGAGGGGTCGACGCGTTCACGGGGGCCGTATCCATGCCGCTGCACACCAGCACGACGTTCGAACGCGGCGCCAACGGGTCATTTCCGTCCGGCTTCGAATACACAAGGGATGGAAATCCTACACGCAATGCGTTCGAGGCGGCCATGGCGAGGCTTGAGGGAGGGGAAGACGGCATCGCCTTCGCTTCGGGCATGGCCGCAATCGCTGCAGTTTTCGAGAGCCATCCGTCGGCGGGTCGGATCGTTCTGCCGGATGACATGTATTTCGGCATTCGTTCGCTGATCGAAGAGACCGACATTGGGTCTCGCTTCGACTTTGCCCCAGTCGACATGCGCGATTTGGACGCTTTGCGCGCCGCGGTGACATCGAAGCGGACTGGCCTCGTCTGGATCGAGACGCCGTCAAACCCGATGATCCGCGTTGTCGACATTGCGGCCATCTGCGCAATCGCGCACGAGGCAAACGCCTTGGCGGTGGTGGACAATACGTGGGCCACCCCAGTGCTTCAACTGCCACTCGAAATCGGGGCAGACGCGGTAATGCACTCGGCGACAAAGTATATTGGCGGCCACTCGGATTTGATGGCCGGTGTCGTCATTGTCCCAAACGCGTCACCCCTCGGTCGCCCATTGCGGATGGTCCAGAAACACAAGGGCAGCGTCGCAGCGCCCTTCGACTGTTGGCTGGCGTTGCGGGGCCTGCAGACATTGCCGGTCCGCATGCGCGCCCATTGCGAAGGCGCCCAGAAAGTGGCCGAGGCCCTGGCGTCTCATCCGCGCGTCGAAAAAGTGCTCTTTCCTGGTCTGCAAACTGATCCGGGACACGATCTTGCTACGCGGCAAATGAGCCATTACGGAGCGATGCTATCCTTTATCGTCGAGGGCGGAGCCGATGCTGCAATGGCCGTGGCCGGCCGCCTGAAGATTGTTGTCCGGGCGACAAGCCTTGGCGGGACGCATTCTCTGATAGAGCATCGCGCATCCGTTGAAGGTGCGAAGTCCAAAGCGCCAGGCGGATTGCTGCGAATTTCTGTAGGGCTTGAACATCCTCAGGACATTATCGATGACCTGATGCAGGCCCTAGGCGAAACCTGCAAAGCGGGAGTCCAATGACGGGTGCAAGAACTCTGGCGCCGAACGTGGCGGCTGGCGCAGCCGACGATCGGCAGAACAATGTTCCTGCTGAGTAGAACGCACGTCCTCTGGTGAACCGCTACCGCCGTGTCGCATCGTCTCGGGCGCGTGGTCGCATGGGTGATGAACGTCTTCGGGTTTCCGGACGATGGCCACGCGCTCGACCGGAAGCGGAAATACCCAGATTTGCCGTTGACCTGCTCGACCTCGTCGGAGATCGCGGTCAACAGATGGGATGGATGTGCTGGCACTACGGCAGTTTGACAAGCCGGCCATCGGGGCGCTAGCACCGTCCAAAGCCAAGAGTCGCAGGGCAGAACTGACCGCACCAAGCGGGCTGCGGACCCATCAGCTAACGGCCAGGTTGGTACCTCAACGCGCATCAGCACCGTGGATGCCACATTGTCCTTGTTGCGAGCGCGATCTCGGAACTTCGTTGTGACGCAGTCAGTGCGCTGTAAGCAAATGAGCGGAAGAACGACACCCAGTGGAGGTGAGAAGTGATGCGGCGTCAAGATCCTCCGCGCTTTGCGGCAAACACACTGATCCCTCTTCACAACCCGGTCTTTCGTTCTATCTGGACAGCCACGCAGATATCCAGCCTTGGCTGGCTGGTGCAGAGCGTGGCTATAAGCTGGCTCATGGCCACGATTTCAGCCTCCGATCTGATGGTTGCGCTCGTACAGGCTGCATCGACACTGCCCGCGTTCTTCTTGTCGATCCTTGCTGGAGCCATTGCAGACAGCTTCAGCCGCCGCGGCGTGATGCTTGCCGGACACTGCCTGATCGCACTGGCATCCACGGCGCTGGCACTCTCTGTGGGACTGGGCTTTGCTAGTCCATGGCTGATCCTGGGACTGAGTTTCTTGGCCGGATGCGGCTTTGCCTTGAACGATCCAGCCTGGCACGCCTCGGTCGGCGATATCCTGGAAAAGCGCGACATACCCGCTGCAGTGACGCTGATGTCGGTGGGGTACAACGTGGTTCGCAGCATAGGACCGGCGCTGGGCGGTGTAATCTTAGCTTTGCTGGGCCCCCTTACGGCTTTCGCCCTCGCTGCGCTAAGTGACCTGGTCCCGTTGAGCGCTGTTCTGCGCTCACAGTGGCAAGTTCGCTCTTCGCCTCTTCCGCGCGAGCGGATGACTACGGCCATTCATGATGGCATGCGATTCACGGCGATATCCTCAGAGATCAGAGTGGCGATTGTGCGTGCAACCCTGTTCGGGCTGTCAAGCATCTCGATCCTTGCTCTGCTCCCCCTCCTGGTTCGCGACCAACTGGCGGGAGGGCCAATTGTGTACGGCGTGCTATTGGCCGGCTTCGGCACAGGCGCCTTCATCGCCGGCATTGGCAGCAGCTACTTGAGACGCATCACGTCCCAGAACCGATTGATCACGCTCGCATCCGTTGCTTGCGCAACGTGCTGCCTTTTGATGGCCCTCACATCGTCGGTGGCTGTGGCGGCGATCGCGCTTGCAATCGGTGGCGCTGGCTGGGTTGTCACCTGGACCGGAACCGACGTGTGTGTGTAGTTGGCAAGCCCAAGGTGGGTCGTTGGTCGCACCCTGTCCATCTATTACGCCCTGACCTACGGCGGCATGGCAGCGGGTAGCTGGATCTGGGGTGCTGTCGCGCAGTACTATTCGCTGACGTGGGCTTTGGAAGGTGCTGCAGCGGCACTGTTGCTGGTCGCGGCTGTGGGAAAGCTATTGCCGGTGCGGCTATGGGAGGAATCGGATCAAGCGGCCGTCGACTTCAGGCCACCAGAACTGGCCCTCCCTTTGAAGCCCAGGAGCGGTCCGATCGTGATCAAGATGGAGTACTCGATACTCGAGGAGAGTATCGATGAATTTCTGAGCTGCATGCGCGAAAGGCGGCGCGTTCAGAGCCGCGCCGGTGCGCGGGACTGGACCCTCCAGCGCGACCTTCAGAAGTCGACGCTTTGGACCGAGACATTCCGCACGCCGACATGGACGGACTATCTTCGTCTAAACCATCGACTAACGGTGAATGACAGGGACATAGGCGAGCGCCTTGCCGCTCTGCACATGGGTGATTCTCCGCCTCGCATCTCACTTTCAATCGAGCGGTCGACAAGCCCCGCCCCCGGCAGCCAAGTCCAGCCTGTGCCTTTTGTATCGCGCCCGTGAGAAAACCAAGACTTGTCTGGGCTTGGACACGGAACGAGCTACTCCTTGATTTGTTGAGCCTGCCCGGATTGCAAATCGTTCCGGCCGGTTAGGCGAGCATGAGGATTCGCGTGGCAATTATGTCCATCACGCCCATGTTCAGCCCGACACCCCCCTCTCTGCCGCCAGATCGGCTTGAGCACGGATGCAGGTCGCCTGTCCTTTGCATAGCGGCGGGCAACGAATAGCAAGGGGGCGGAGGGTATCCCCGTCTGCGAAGCGGGCAGAGGAGGAATCCGCAAGGCGGGTTGCTGGGGAGACGGGCCGCGCGCCTCTTTCCGCCTAGTTTTCTCCGTTACAAAGTCCCCCCGGGACGGACTGCCAGTTCACGCCAGGGCCAACCGCATGGTTGCCCCCAGGGGCGACGGCCGCGTCTGCCGGTCCTGCGAGTAGAATAAGATCGGGAAGTGCGGCTTCATTCTCGATGCCAGAGCTCGCGTCGCCGTATCGCGGCCGCCATAGCCCCTTGCGCTGTCACGAGTCAGCCCACCTTTCTAGCTGGCAGCCATCGGGAGCCGATCCGCAGCACCTGTCGGCGCGCCTTCCGTGTCAACGCAGAACATGATGCATGTTCCCAGCGCTTTTTGACAGAGCGAACTACAAAATGCAGAACACTGACTCTCCGCCAAATGAATGCCTGCGAGCGAGCAGCAGGCGGAGGAACTCCGTCTGGGCTGAGTACCTCTTTCAACGCGGACGAATAAATTGTAGCCAGTTCACGAAACGCCGGGCCCGCTCCTCTGGCGTCCGATCGTCCAGGAAATCCCCTCGGCGCGCACCATGCCAGACACCTCCTTGCCGATATGATGCTCAAGCACCGGCCGCCAAGGCACCAGCGTGAACTCGCGCGATTTCTCGATGACACCGTATTTTCCGCCGGCGAGCTCGACGCAGCGGCGCAGCGTACCGTCTATTCGATTGCCATGCTGTGCTTCAGAATACGAGAGCCCGAGTTCGTCCGAGAGCTGACTGGCAACACGGTTCAGCTCTCGTTGGCGCAGCATTGAAAGCATGTTGGCGCGATAGATGACCCGATCCTGCGCATCATGGGCAAGACCTTGCGCGATCAGCCACTGCTGTCGGCGGGCCTGGACCTGACGTACTTCGCGACCGAAGCCAGAGTCGCGCAAGGACTCAGGGTGGGCTGATACCAGCTCCTGGTCGATCCAGGTGGCGCCGTCGAAGCCTACTTGGCTCTCCAGCGGCATTGATGAGAGCTTGTCGACGACAACAGGCTGGGCCCTCGCTCGCTGACGCTCGTAATCCGCGACGCGGTTGAGATGGTCGGGCGCGACTGTCCATGTGCCGTCCGGCTCGCGCTCGACGCCACCGGTCGCACGGCGGATCGCCTCCAGTCGCCGCACGTGCGTTTCGGCAAAGCGTTCGGTGGCCGAGGGGTCATGCTTGAGATGGATATCGATGCTGTAGCGCCCGTCGTTGACCGTGGCGATGCCGGCAATTGTGCGGTCGACTTTTCTTGGCCCGGTGTCCCTCGGCCTGACCCGCACTATGCAGCCCTCTGGTGTCGGTTGGGTGGCCTCGCCTTTGCCGATATCAAAATAGTGGCTTTTGCCGTCCACGCCGTCGACGACGAGGTAATGGCGGTCAGTGATTTCGTCGGCCAGCCCGCGCCCGACGACACGTCCGACCACGGTTTGAGCCGACCCGTCGGATCGATCGTGGATAAGATGGTCGGCGGCACTGCGGACGAGCCCCTTGCCGGTCAGCTCGCGATGGATGGTCTTGATGATGTCGCCGCGCGCGCCGATGCGGCGTAGCGTGGCTTCGAGCTCATCCTCCAAGCGCCAGCGACCGGCAGGCATCTCCTCGGCGAGGCCCATCCGCTCGAGCTTGCGCAGGCGGCCCTGGTGCAGCGTCTGGCGAAAGGTGTCTCGGCTGGCCGGTGAGACACACCCCTCATCGTCGCGCATGCGCATCAGCTGCCGGTCGATGCTGGTGAAGCGTTCCTGCTCCATCTCCTGGCGCAAGCGCTGCTCGATCTCGCGGTCGGTGCGCGGGCCGAGGTCGAGGCTAACCAGTTCGGCTGCGCGCTCGCGCAAGCCAGAGGAGATGTAGTCCCGCGCTATGACGAGGTTTTCGCCGTGATCATCCCTGCCGCGCACGATGATGTGGGTGTGAGGATGGCCGGTGTTGAAATGGTCGACGGCCACCCAGTCTAGCCTGGTGCCGAGGTCTTCTTCCATTTGCGCCATGAGGCGCCGGGTGAGCGGCTTCAGGTCATCATACTCGATACCGTCTTCAGGGGCGACGATGAAGCGGAACTGATGACGGTCACCGTTCGAGCGATCGAGAAAGGCCCTGCCGTCCGCGTGGTCATTGTCGGCAGCGTAGAGCTCGCCACGCTCGCCTTCCCGGGTGACGCCGTCGCGCTGGAGGTAGCGGAGGTGCGCACGAGCCCCGTCGACTCCCTTGCCGGCCAGCTTGACGATGCGTGCCTTGACGACTGCGCGCCGCTGCCGAAACGCCGCGTGGCGGTCGCGCGCTCTAAGAACTGTGGCAGCAGCCCCGCCGCGCCCCACCCGGCTTCCGATGAAGCGGCTGCCGCGTCCGCTCCTGCCGCCTGCTCGGTTGACCGCGGCCTGCACCTGGCCAGCGTAGCGTTTGCCCGCCTTCGAGCCGCGCCAGCCAATTTTGCCGAGCTTCGGCGTGAATTCGTCATCCTGCATGCGGCCTCCGATGAACCAGCAGCGAAATCAGAGGCTTGCCCGCCAGACCCTCCTGGACCCGGAGGCAACCTCCTGGGAAAACGATGTGCAGACAAAGACTTCGCGGCCTCCAGGAGGCGCTGCCTTTATCTTGCCTTCCGCGCACCTGCCCCCTGGCCCCCGCCCGAACCACGGTAGCCGCTCCCTCACCTGCGATCCGGCCGGCCTGACCTTGCTCGCTCCGATCCGAGCGGCACCAGGAGTTGGCCATTCGGGCCGGTCACGGAAACACCGTTTCGGAGAAAAAACAGCGGCTGCCCGGACGGGATTTCCGGCGCGCTTTTGGAACGGGATTTGCCGGTGAGCGCGTCCATATCGCCGGCCGAAATGCCCGCCGCCTTGATCTCTTCCAGATACGAAACCGTCTCGCTGGGCAGCGGTCGCCCGCGCTGCAAATGCTGCTCGTAGCGCTCCGGCCCGGCGTTATAGGCTGCAAACAGGCCTGGAAATCCGAAGCGGTCATACATGGCGCGCAGATAGGCAGTGCCTGCCAGAATGTTGTCGCGAGGGTCGTGTGGGACGGCTCCGAGGCCAAGCTCTGCGCGCAACTCCTCGTAGGTGGCTGGCATCACCTGCATGAGGCCAATGGCGCCGGCGCTCGACGTGACCGGCCGCCCATTGAGCGTCGTCTGCCCCCGGCTTTCGGCATCCATGACGGCATAAATCCAGGTCTGTGGAATGCTGAAACGCCGGCTTGCTTCGGCTACGAAGGGCTGCCATCTTGCAAGCTGCGGACTATGGGAGATGACGACCGGCTTCGTGTTGGTCGCGGCGGAACAGGAGCATGGTGCGAGACACGCCATGCTCAGCATAAGGAGGGTCACTCGGTCCATAGCGGCACGAGCCTCCCGATGATGTTTTCGGTCGGCACCGGCCCGAAATAGCGGCTGTCGAACGAGCGATCTTTATCGCTGCCGAGCAGGAAAACCTCGTCGGCGGCGAGTTTTCGGCATGCATTCCACCAAGGCAGCGGACGGTGCTGCGTGTCGGTTGCAAGCCGGCGCGCGGCTATCTCGCCGCCGATGATGATGGCGTCGCCGAAGGTGCAGACATGCTCGCCGGGCAGCGCCGCAAGGCGCTTGATCAGCGGCACGTTGCTGGGCAGATAGAAGCGTTCGGCGGCGAGATCGGCGACCGGTCTTGGTGGGCGGACGAGTACGAGATCACCACGAGCGGGCGATCCGGATGCGGCGCGATAGAGGCCGACCGGCGCACTCGCCGAGGCGTTCCAGACCAGCCAGGGCGATGGTTTGCCGAAGGCGGCGAAGCCGATCAGGCCAAGTCCGATTGTGGCAACTACGATCGTCTTGCGTCGAATGCGCCGCAGATGGCTGCCGATCAGACGGATGGTGGGACGCCGGCTCATGAGCGGCCTCCCTCACCGGCCGAGCCGGATTCGTCCGCGCCATCCTCGGGCGCGGTCTCCTGCGCGTGCCCCTTCGACCAGTCGTCGAGTTCGTCGATGTGATAGCGGACATAGCGGCCGTGCTTGCGGAATTGTGGGCCACCGCCTTTGAGGCGCATCTTCTCCAGCGTGCGCTGGGACAGCCCGATATAGAAGGCCGCCTGCGCGGTGTTGAGAAACGGACTGCCCTTCTTGGCGCGGGCTGCGCGTTCGTTTTCGTCGTCCATGATGATCCTCGGTTCGTTACGGGCAAGCGAGGCGAGGATCGGCGAGCGAGATCGTTTTGGGGACGGGCGAAGAGTGGGGGGCGAGTTTTCGCCGCCTCTTCGGCGGCCTCACGGGTCCTGAGAGAGGCCCTGCGCCGGTGGGCGGCGCAGGGCTTTGCGGGTCGGCCGGTCAGTCGACCGGGTTCCAGATGATGGCGTAAGTGTCGTCGTCATCCTGGCCGGCGGCGCGGCCCAGATTGGCGTAGAGCTTGCGCGGGCCAAACTCGGGGGCCGCAATCGACAGGCTCACATAGTCCTTGCCGGAGGTCTCGCCGGTGCGGATCCAGGCCGCACCCACTTCGACCCCTTGCGTCAGCACCCGGAAGTCGGGATGGGTGTCGGCGCTCTTTGCCTGATTGGGCACGATGTCGATGTCGGCGCGGACGCTGAGCGTCTTGAGCTGGCCCTTGTAGCCGCCGTTTTCCTGTTTGGTGACGTATCCGATTGCGGTCATTTTCAGTCTCCTCTTGGTGCTCGCAGGGGACCATTCCCCTGCGATGGCGGACCGTGATGGGCGCGTCCGGACCGCCGGAACCGGCACGGCCGCAGCGATAGCGGAGGACCCGAGCGGGGAGTTTTTTTGAAGCGAAGCGGCGCGAGGAAGCCGCCGCAGGCGGCGGGGAAAAAAGCTGCCGGCGAGGGTTTCGGGCGGGCCGGATCCGCCCATAGGTCGTCAAGCCAGGCGCAGGGGAATGGTCCCTGAGACACAATGGAGACAGGTTGCGCGATCGGGGGCACAACGAGCAGGCGGCAATATGCGGGGGGCCGGCGGCGCGGGCTCTCTCGGCAATCGGATTGGCAATTGGACCCACGCGCCTAGCGCCTCAGCAAGCAATTCGGGCCGGTGCGGGCTGCCGAAATGGGGGCGAATTGGCGTTGGAATTTATCGCACGCGGCACTGGCTCGGCAAGACGATCAATCGGAGCCGGCGCGGCCCGGAGCGGCGCGCGCGTCCTTAGCGGCAGTACTCGAGAAAACGCCGCTCGGGCCCTGATCGACTATTCGCCACGAACAGCGACTGCTTCCTTGCGCACAGATCGGCGAATAGGAAGGCCTCGCAGCTGGGCAGCTTTCGGCCGGGAATTTGATCCAGCGTGCAGCCAGGCCTCAACTTGAGGCGGCGGCCATTCTCGCCACCAGCAAGCCGCGGACCTTCCAAGCGAAACTGCTGTCCGCGCCATGCTTGCCGCCGATTTCGGCGAGCATCGAATCGGCGATTTCCTTGTCGCGCAAGCGATCGAAACGCCATTGTCCGGTTGCCGCCATATGCCGACGACGCGCACGATATTGTCGTCGCCATGCGCCCACCTTGCGCGCGAACATGCCGGCGGCAGCAAGGGGTCGCGATTGCCGCTGGCCACCACCGGGCAGGCCAACAGCTTGTGCCGCATATTGCCGAATGCGGCGTCAGCCTTGCAGCCGGCAAGGCTGGCAGTCACTGTCTCGTTGGCTGCGCGCTGCGGCTCGGGGCGCACCTTGGCGATGCAGATCGGCATAGTTCAGCATCGGACCGGTGAGTTCCGGCGCCGTCAGAAATGGGCATCTGCTCGCTTTGCGGCGTCGGCCAGTTGAGCATGGTGCATCGTCATGCCGCAATCCCTTCTTGCGCCTCGCCTTCGGCATCGGCCTGAAGGCCAAGCAGGAAATCGGCGGCCTTCGAAGCGAGGCTGGCGGCACGGAATATAGCGCGGTTGTCCTCGCGCAGCACCTTCAGCCATGAGCCGATGTAATCGGCGTGACGCACGGTCGGCTCGATGCCGAGATTGCTGCAGACGAAGGCGGCAGTGATTTCGGCGACCAATTCTTCACGCGCGTAAGCCTTGGAGCCGAACGAGCCGGAGAGGTCGCGAGCAAGCCGCGTCGGGTGGCCGGTCCAGTGGCCAAGCTCGTGAAAGCAGGTCCGGTAATAGTCGATCTCCTGGTGGAACGCTGGCTGCGGCGGCACCTGAATGTGGTCGCTGCCCGGCATGTAGAAAGCGCGATCGCCGCCGACCCTGAAATCCGCACCGCTGGCGCGAATGAGCGTCTCGGCCTGCGGCACGATCTCGCACTGAGGCAGCGGCTCGGCGGGGGCATGGAGGGGTTCCGGAAGACTGTCGCACTGCGCGACATTGAAGACGGTGAAGCGCTTCAGAAAAGGCACGGCCTGTGGTGCATCGCCCTCGTGGCGTGCGCGCTCCTTCTCGTCCTTGGGGACAAAGCGGTCGGCATGCACGATGGTCGTGCCGCGCTCGCCTTTCCTGACATTGCCGCCCAGGGCAAGCGCCTGCCGGAAGGTCAGCCAATTCTGGCTGGGATAGCTGCGCTCGATGACGGCGCCCCACAGGATGAGGATATTGATGCCGGAATAGCTGCGCCCCGTGGACGCATTCCTCGGCAGGCCAAGGCCTGCTTTTGCGCTGCCCCATGGCTTGACCCATGGCACGGTACCGCGCTCCAGCTCGGCAATGATGCGGTCTGTGATCTCCTGATAGAGGCTGGCGCCCGGGCGCCTGCCCTTGCCTGCGCCAGCCTCTCCGCTGGTGGTACGCTTGCTGTTTGTATGCATCGTTTCATCCTCCGCTCACCAATCGCCGCGCCTTTCCCCGGAAGCGGGGTGGGCGGCGAGTCGCGACCGGAAAGGCCCGCCGTGGTAGGCGGACCGCATCCGAAGGACCGGAACGAAGAGGAGGACCCTGACCGGCACGCGAAGGGTTGCGGGCTGCCGCGGCGGGTCTAGAAGGGAGTGCCGCCCACCCCGCGCCGCCGGGAAAGGCCAACAGACAAACCGCGCCGCCCACAAGGGCGGCGGCCGTCACGGCCCGAAGGGCTGCCCACGCCAAGGGGCGAAGCCGAATGGCCGAGACCGCCTGAGCTGGCCGAAGAAAAGCGGGCTCGGTTCACGAGCACCTGGTGCGCGTCGTCAGGCGCGCGGGCGCAGCCAAGTTTTTTCGCACATGGTCAGGCGGCGCAGTTACGTCGAGAACCCACAGGCACCGCCGCCGTGCGCGCGGCTTCCTCCGAAAACCAGCGCTCGCCTTTCAACAAATTGAGGCATTGTCCTAGACAATATTCCTGTCCGGATCATGATAGATGCGGCGCGCCCGCTAGGACCGGAGGCTGGACAGAATATCGCACGGATCAGCGTCAATGGCCGCAGTTATGTCGAGAAACTCGATGACGTCGAGACGCCGCTCTGCGCCCTCGTACTTGGCCACGAAGGATTGGGGACGACCAAGCTTGTCAGCCAGCTGCTCCTGGGTCAGGCCTTTGGCCTTGCGCAGCGAAACCAGCTGGGCCAGAAACCGCTGGTGGCGGGGCGATCGAAGGGATTTGGGCATGGAGGCGAACCGGTCGGGTAAAGACCGGATCAGCGACTAATCCCGGTTTCGGATTATCCCATTTTGGGATATACTGCGTGCGCTCACAGGCGAGGTTCGCAGGCATGAATGGACCAATGGGAACAGATGAGACTCGAAGCTCAACTTTGAGCGATGAAGTCCCCTGGTCGGAGAACCTCACGAGCTACGACAGGGAGCATTTCACAATCTACCTGCGGATCCTGGATGCCTGCGCCGACAATGCCAGCGAAAAGGAGATGGCCGAGCGCATTCTCGGCATCGACTCGTCCATTGACCCGGTCCGCGCCCGCAAAGCTCTTCGCAGCCATATCGACCGTGCGAACTGGATGGTGACGACCGGCTACAAGGAACTGTTCGCCGGCTGATGCACAACGCCCACTGCCACGTGTTTCGAGCAGGCAAGTCTCTGTAGCCAAATTCGGCAGCGCACGGCCGCGACAGCCGGCGCGGCGGGAGCGGTCACAACTGGTTCGCGTGCTGTTTGACTGCCATTTCCAGTGCTTGCATCAAAGGCACAGCCTTGGAGAAGAGGAAGCCTTGAGCGGTTCGGCAGCCAAGCTTGTGCAGGGTTTGCCGATCCGCCTCTGTTTCGACGCCCTCGGCCATGACCTCGATCCCGAGCATCTCACCGAGTTCGATGACTGATTTGACAAGCAGTCGGTCCTCTCGGGACTTGGCCAAGCCGCGAATGAAGCCCTGGTCTATTTTCACCTTGCGTATCCGACGGTCCTTGAGAGATGCCAAGGTAGAAAAGCCGGTGCCGAAGTCATCGAGCGCGATGGAAATACCGGCATGTGAAAGCCGTCCGAGCTTTTCATCCACTCTGTCCGGGTCCACCGGCGATTCTTCGGTAATCTCGATTTCGAACATCGTCGCAGGCAGGCCTCTTGCCGCCAGACCATGCAGAACCATGTCGTCGATATCGCCGGCTTCCAGTTCGCGAGGGGAAACATTCATCGCCACACGAATGTTACGACAGTCAGCCTTCACCAAGCCGTCGATAAAAGCACAACAGTCGGCGAATACGGTTTGCGTCAGCAGCTGAAGCATTCCGGTTTCGCGTGCGGCTGTGATTATTTCGGGTGGAGAGATGGCACCATGCGTCGGATGGCACCATCTCAGCAAGGCTTCAAAACCGACCACGGTCTCGGTTTCGAGTTTCACGATCGGCTGGAACCAAGGTTGCAATCTTCCCGTCTTTATCGCCGAATGAAGATCCCGTTCGATGGACTGGCGACGTTGCAGTTCCCTGTCGAGTTCGGCATCGAACAGGCAAAATTCGTTCCTGCCATGGCGCTTGGCCGTATACAGGGCGATATCCGCCCGCAACAACATTTCAGTCAGGCTCGGCGTCTGCGCCAAGTATATCCCTATCGATGCCCCGACCCGCACGGACGCGACCTCGATATAGGGGCGAGCAATTTTGGCTATGATATTGGAGGCGAGATCACTGGCAGAAAGCGAAGCTCTCGTTGAGGGAAAAACCAGCACGAATTCATCGCCGCCGATACGAGCGAGCGTTGAGCCTTCGGGTGCTTCCTGCTCTATGCGGCGGGCGATCATGACAAGCAGTTCATCACCGGTCCTGTGACCGTAGGTGTCGTTGACAGATTTGAAGCCGTCCAGATCAATCAGCATTGCCACGAAGGGGCCATCCGCGGTCTTGAACCGACCGATGGCGTGTTCAAGGCCCCGCCTGTTGAGAAGGGCGGTCAGATGGTCCTCCCTGGAGTTGCGCTCCATTTCCGACGCAAATCGCTCTGCCTCATGTCTCAGGCGGCTTGCTTCGCGGAAGCGCGCCTGCCCAACAAACGAAGCTCGGACCAAGCCGCCCATGAAGAGCAGAACGGTGAAAGCCAGAATGTAGCGTTCAAAATTGCCTTTCGCCAAAAGGCACGCCACCGTGATGAGGAGTGGAGGTGTGATGAAGCTGGTCGCCGCCGCGGCATACGAACTGCCATATGTAACCGCACCAGCTGAAATGCCCGCCAGTATGACCAGATGCATCGGTGCTTGTGGTGTTGTGTATCCAACAGTCAGGACGGCCGGGAAGGACCAGGCAAACCCTGCCAGAAGGGCAAGGACGCCAAACATGCGAAGGCGCGGCAAAACGCCAAGCAAATCCTGATGGCGCCCCGTTTCCTTTAGCTGAAAACGGGCGAGTGCAAGCCGGGCGGCATTTAGCGCATTGACGACCAGGAACCAGCTTGCAGCGGCAAAGCCGCCGCCAGAAAGGGCCTGCACCGCGCAAATCAGGCCTGACAGGATCGCGCTTATCGGCATCGACACGAAGAGCCCGGCCCTCAGGTCAGCAAGCTGATCCTGACGGATTTTGGCCTCCAGCGATTCTTCTTCCTTTAGGGGTGCCATGAATGGACCAGCTTGCTTGCGTCGTTGTTCGCGAGGACCAAACCTATGCAAGCCCACTGAAGGACGGGTTAACTACCCAGCGAGGGTAACCAGTGCGCTCACCATGCTTCGGGTCACACCTTTGGCTTAGCATTGCCGAATCATCAAGGCTTCGCCCGCGCGCGTGCCTTGATCCGAATCATGCCATGATCGGCAACGTCACCAGGAGACAGCCTTGCCCCGCGACGACGCGCGCCAGCAAGACAAGGAAGCCTCGCCGAGACAGCGTTCCAGAGCGGCAGCGCTCTGTGCGATTCACCGCCTGAGCATGGCCGAAATGCCATGGCGGACAAAGGGAAGATGTTGGGCAAAGCGGAGCCCAGCATGTCTTGCAAGCCGTGCCGCCGGGTGCTCGCTTGAGTAAAGACCGACAAGCATGTTGGTGGCATGATAGAGCGGCGCCGCCGACAGCCGCAGCCGGCTTTCGTATCTGCCGAGCATGTCGGGATCGGCAATGTCGCGGCGGGCGCGACATGCTGTCAGTATTTTATGAGCGAGTTGCTTCTGGCCGCTGAGGCCGATGTTGAAGCCATGCGCGGTCACCGGGTGCATGCCAATGGCAGCGTCTCCGATCAGTGCCGCACTCGGAGCCGAGAACTTGTGCGCCCAGGTCGTGACCAGCGGATAGGCATGGCGGGTGCTTGCCAGGGTCATCTCTCCGAGATGTCCTCGACACCGGTTCATCAATTCCATGAGGAACAATTCGTCATCGAGAGCAAACAGTCTGTCGGCCTCACTTGAGCGCAAAGTCAGAAGCAGCGACGACACGCCTCCCATGAGCGGCAACATCGCGATGGTCTGATGGTGGTCGAACCATTCGACCGCGATCTGGTGATGGAAGCGCTCGTGCCTCACTCGGCAAATCAGCATGGAGTGGCCAAGCGGATGGATGTTTGCGCCAATGCCGAGCAGGTCGCGCATCGCGGACAAACGCGAATCCGCTGCGACGAGCAGCCGAGCGGCCAATTGCCTGCCATCAGAAAGCGTTATGACCGCCTCGTCTTCGCTATTTGTTGCATTGACGACCGAGTTGCCGCACAGCAGCCGGGCATGGTCCTGGAAGTAGACAATTTTGAACAGGGCATCGCGGATCTGAAAATTTGGGACCAGAAATCCGAGTGGTTCCCCAGATCGGCTGAGAGCATCGAAGCACAGGGCGAAAGGGCTCGATCCGTTGAGCACGCGCGCGCCATGAAGCGGTGATTTGTCCGATGCGGGGATGGCGTCCCAGGCGCCGAGCTCGCGCAGGATTCTCACTGATGCGTGGGTCAGCGCGATCTCGCGACCGTCGAAAGCCGGATTCGCCAGGCTGTCGAGCGACTGCCGTTCAACCACTGCCACCTTGAGTTGGCTCCGGGCGAGCGATGCTGCGAAGGCAAGCCCGACCGGCCCAGCTCCGACGACAATGATGTCGAATGTTTCCACAGAGCCGGCCATCAGCGTGCCGCCATAGCGGCTATCTGCGATACGAAGCGCTCTTGAAGCATCGCAATCACCCACGGTTTGCCGCTCATCTCCCCAGCGTCGATAGACATGCGTTCTCCGTTCAGAGACGGGTCAATGAAACCACGCCGTTGAAGAGATAACGCTGATCTGGATCAACCAGGCTCGACAAACCCGGCAGCGGCGGGTTCACGGTCGAGTGGTCGATTGCCGTGAAAACGTCTGCATGTCTGGGCATTCTGAATGGTCGGCTTCCCAATCGCGTGCCCCTCCTGGCCAAAGGTTCGGCAACGTATTGTGGCTGATCAGTTCTTCGCACGCGCGCCGATATCGTCATGACGCGGGCAATCGCCAGCAAAGATTCGGTCGACTGACGACCAGCATCCGCACAGTCGTTGGCGCCGCCAACCGGTTCAGCCTCGCGGCTCTTCCCGATCGATAAGGACCCGCTCGGCGGAGCCGTCGAGATCTTTGTATTGGCCGCTCTTCAAGATCCACAGGAAGCCCCGGTCCAAGCCCCACCAAAACAGGCAGCGGCCATCGCATTTCCGTCAGGACGGGCGTCTTGCTGCCGACAGCGTGCTCTCCGACCATAACGCGCTAGACGCCGAAGGAACTCGCCGACGGCCTCATGTCCAAGTGATGTGGGAAGGGAGCAGAACCAAAGGGACTCTGCTTGGCGTCCCCGCTTTTTTCGCAGCTATGAAACCATCACCGAGAACGGATCCGTACTGAGGAGGAGGCCGTCCTTGACTTGCCCGACGCCGGCAACCTTCTCAGCCGCAACGATCGCTGCCTTCCGTTGACGCTCGTCGACAATCGTCCCCTTCAGTTCGACAACGCCGTCGCTGACCCTCACATCGATCAAGTCACCACCGCTCCAGGTTTGTCCCTGCAGCTCGGCAAGGATAGCCTTGCGGATCAGGTCGTCATCGGGTGGCGTAGTGCCCTTTTTTGACATGGCGCGGATCAGGACAAGCAGCAAATCAGTTCGCGTGATGATGCCGACGACCCTTTCCCGATCGACAATCGGGACATTGTTGATGCGGTGTTGCATCATCAGGTCGACAACATCTGCAATCGAGGCGCCAGGAGGCGCCGAGATGACCTGTGGGCTCATCACCTGATGGATGATCCGTCCGTTCGAGCGCACATAGTCATGGGCGGTTGTGCCCGGGCCAAGATCAAGCTCCAGCCAGCGCGGACGCACACGCTGGGTTCCGAGTTCCTCTCGGCGCAAGAAGTCGCTTTTGCTTACAATGCCAACCAGGGCACCGTCGCTGTCCGTTACCGGCAGGCAGCTGACTTTGTTTGAAAGCATGAGCTCGGCCGCTTCGGCGATTGTTGCGTTCGCATCCGTTGTGATGACTGGCTTTGTCATTATGGATTCGGCTTGCATCCTCACCCTCCTGATTTTTCCTCGGACGACGATAGGACATCCCGACCCGCGGCGCGTTGATCTGAGTCACTTGGAACGAGTGGCATTCTCCGCGCCGTCGTCGCTGTCGATGAGAATGCGCTCCGCCGCGCCATCGAGATCCTCGTACTGGCCGCTTCTCAACGCCCAAAGGAAGCCGGACAGGCCGAGTGCGCCAAGGAATAGCGCTACGGGGATGAGGTAGACGAGCGTCGTCATGACGATTGAGCCAAGGCGCCGGCCCGCGCGGGCCTGTCTTGCCGCGCAATTGCGGACGACGCACCCGTTGCGAAGCCTTGCAGACGCATGGCATTTCCAACCACGAGCAATGACGAGGCTGACATCGCGACCGCGGCGATAAGAGGCGTAACATGGCCCAGAATGGCGATCGGCACGGCAACAGCATTATAAACGATCGCAATTGTTATGTTCTGTCGGATCAGGCTTCCCGCCTTGCGCGATACGTCAACAGCCAGCGGGACCGCCAAGAGGCTTTCGCGCAGGAAAACGAAGTCGGCTGCATTGCGGCCAATGTCGGCGGCGGTGGCGGGTGCGATCGAGACATGCGCAGCGCTCAGCGCCGGCGTATCGTTGAGCCCGTCGCCAACCATCAGAACCTTGTGCCCGTCCCTCGCCAGCCTCTCGATGCGTTCAACCTTGCCGGACGGCAGCAGGCAGGGAACGAAATCATCGACACCAAGCCCGTCCGCAACCTCGGCGCAGGCTTTCGCGGTGTCGCCCGACAGCATCTCCACGCACATACCAGCGTTGTGCAGTTGATCGATGGCTGCCCTGGCGTCGACGCGCAGCGCATCCTCGAAATCGAAGGTCGCGACAATGATCCCGTCTTTCGTCAGAACCGTCCCGCCATAGCCATGTCTGCCTTCGCGGCCGGTGCGGGCTTTCCATCCTCCGCGTCGACCCAGCCGCCAGGTGCTACCGGCGGCAGCGGCTTCGATGCCGAATCCCGGCTGCTCGGTTACCGCATCGAATTTATGCTGCCCGCCAGGCGCGGCAAAGCCGGCTATGGCCTTTGAAAACGGATGGCGGGAATGCACGGCCATGCCGGCTGCGATTGCCAGCATGGCCGGATCGATCGACGACGCATTGACGAGGCGGGGCTGTCCGAGCGTGAGCGTTCCGGTCTTGTCGAAGACCGCGGTATCGATCGTCGCCAGACGCTCCATGGCCGAACCGTCCTTGACCATGATGCCGTGTTCGAACAGGCGTCGCGCGGCGACCACTTGAACGATCGGCACGGCGAGGCCGAGCGCGCACGGGCATGTGATAATGAGAACGGCAATGGCGATGGTTATCGCCCGGTGCCAGTCGCCGGTCACCGCCATCCAGCCAAGGAACGTCACGAAGGCGGTAAGATGAACCACCGGAGCATAAAGCGCTGAAACGCGATCGGCGATCCGGCGATAATGTGCCCGGCCGCCCTCGGCGGCCTCCATCAGCCGAACCATTTCCGCCAGGAACGAATCCTTCGCGTCGGCTGTCGCCTTGATCGTCAGCGAGCCGGTAAGGTTAAGCACGCCAGCCTGCACGGGTTCGCCTGGCGCCACGTTTCGGGGCGTGCTTTCGCCGGAAACCAGCGAGCAGTCGAGATCCGACGCCCCCCGAATGATCTTGCCGTCGACGGGAATCCTTTCGCCGGCTGCGATCAGCAACTGCATTCCTGGTTCGATCTCGCTAACCGGCAGGTAGTCGCGCGCACCGTCGGCGCGCAGCACGATTGCGCCACGCGCGGCCAGCTGCGACAGGCCTTTCACGGCGGTCCGGGCGCGCTCCCGCATGACGTGATCGAGCGTTCGGCCGATCAACAGGAAGAACAGCAGCGACACCGACGCGTCGAAATAGGCGTGGTCGCCATGGGTGATCGTCTCGTAAAGGCTCATGGCGCAGGCAAGCGACACGCCGACCGCGATCGGCACGTCCATGTTCATGCGGCCGTGGCGCAACGCATTCCAGGCGGAGCGGAAGAAGATGCCGCCCGCGAAGGCTAGCGCGGGAATGGCGATCAGCGCTGAGACCCAGTGGAACAGATCGCGTGTCGCGCCTTCGGCACCGGACCAGACCGAGACCGAAAGCAGCATGATGTTACCCGCCGCAAAGCCCGCAACAGCGACGGCGCGGATGAGCTCCGAGAGCGTCTTGTCCTTTGTATCGGTGTCGGCTTCGAACAGATGTGTCTGGTAGCCCAGGCGTCCGAGGATAGCGACGAATGGCGGAACGTCGTCGCCGCGCCAGCGGATAGACACCCGCCTCGTTGACAGGTTGACGCGGGCGGCTTCGACATGATCGAGCTTTCCCAATGCCGTCTCGATAGTCTGAATGCAGGCACCGCAGCGAACAGCCGGTATCGAAAGCTCGGTCTGATGAAGGTCGTCGCCAAGTGATCGGCTCGCCAGCTTGATTTCCTGGCTGGACGGCAGGGCCGAGGTCACGCTGACCATATCCAGCGCCATTTCGGCGCCCGGCGCACAGCAGCTCATTTCAGCGCTCCATGGGAAATCATGATCCTGCGCACGTCGCGATAAGATTCCTTCATGCCGGCATCGGCGTCGACTTCGACGATCCAGACACCATCCTTCGGCGTGTGCAGCGCGGCGAATTGCTGACCCGAGGCGAGGACGAGCTTGATGGATTCATCCTCTTTTTCGTAAGCGGGATGGCGAAACAGCACCTTGACGCCATGCAACGGAACCGGCTTGCCGGCGGCGTCGGTGAGGCTGTAGCGGACTTCGCCCGATGCGATGGTCAGCTGGCCGGTCCAGCCGAGGGCGGCCTGCGCGCGCCCTGCCTCGGCCTTCTTGTTGAATTCCTGGCTGGCCACATAGGTGTTTTCGACGACCAGGCCGGTCCAGCTCGTGTTGGCAAGGGTCGCCATCGTCAGATTGACCGCGATGACCACCCCAAAAAAGGCAAGAATAGTCGCCAGCATGTGCCTGCCGGTGAATTCGCGGGATTTTCGCATGGTGGCGCTCATCTGGCGATCTCCGGCGCGTTGAAGGTGGCGGTGTATCCGTTCGACTCGAAACTCGCTTTGTCCTCGACCTGAAGAGTGAAGGTCTGCGCTTCGCCACGGATCTGCTGAGCAGGCAAGCGGACAAAGACCTTCAACATCTTGAGCCGGTCGGGTTCGACCTGGACCGCAAAAGAGCGATCGGCAGGGAGGTCGACACCAACGATGCTCATCTCTGCGCCGGGCAAGCGCCGAATTGTGACGACGATCGTTCTCGGTTCGGGGATCATGTTCAGCAGCTTGACGGTGTAGCCGTTGCGGATCGAGCCGTCGGAGAGCGTCACGAATTGTGGATTGCGGTCGTGCAGGACATTGATCTCGAGCCGGTCGCGCGTCAGCAGCGAGTAGAGGAGGCCCAGGCCGATCAGAGACCACATAGCCATGTATACGTAGGTGCGCGTGCGAAAGATCTTGCGGATATGGAAATGAGCCAGCTTGTCTGAAAACAGGCCGTCATCCGTTCTGACCAGCGACGGATTGACTGAACCGGAGCCGCCCGCGGTCGCCAACATCATGTTGGCGTTGTAGTCGGAGAGGGTCGCGTAGGCGATCAACCCGCGCTCCTTGCCGAGCTTGTCCATCACGCCGTCGCAGGCGTCGATGCAGAGCGCGCAGGTGATGCATTCGAGCTGCTGGCCATCGCGAATGTCGATCCCCATCGGGCAGACAGCGACGCAGGCATTGCAGTCGACGCAATCCCCGACCGGCTGACCGGCGGCCTGGACCTTCTTGGCATGACGCGTGCGCGGTTCGCCGCGCCAGTCATTGTAGGTGACGGTGAGCGAATTTTCGTCGAGCATGGCTGCCTGGATGCGCGGCCACGGGCACATATAGGTGCAGACCTGCTCGCGCATCAGCCCGCCGAACGTGTAGGTCGTCGCCGTCAGCACGGCGACGGTGATGTAAGCGACGGGAGCCGCCGTGCCGGTGAAGAGTTCGCCGAGCAGCGTCGGCGCGTCAGCGAAATAGAAGATCCAGGCGCCGCCCGTCAGCGCGCCTATGACCAGCCAGATGACGTGTTTCGATGCCCGCAGCACGAGCTTGCGGCTGGTCCAGGGACCGGCGTCGAGCTTTATGCGCGCATTGCGGTCACCCTCGATCGCGCGCTCGACGACCAGGAACAGATCGACCCATACGGTCTGCGGGCATGTGTAGCCACACCAGGCACGGCCGACAGTCGACGTGATCAGGAAAAGACCGACGCCGGCCATGACCAGAAGGCCGGCGACATAGTAGAATTCCTGCGGCCATATCTCAATGAAGAAGAAATAGAAACGCCGGTTGGCGACATCGAGCAGCACGGCCTGGTCCGGGCTAAACGAGCCCCGATCCCAGCGCAGCCACGGCGTCAGATAGTAGATGCCGAGCGTGACCGCCATCACGATCCACTTGAACTGGCGAAAGCTGCCCGAGGCCCGCTTCGGGAAGATCTTCTTGCGCGCGGCGTACATTGGCTGACGCACCTTGGCGGAGTTGACCGGCGTGGGTTCGATCCTTTCTATTTGCGTGTTATCGAGCACGAGAAGCTCCAGTCACCAGCGACGATTTCGCCGGAAGCCGACTCATCGGTTCTGGATGATGCCGAGGCCCGGCTTGCGCCGGGCCTCGTCGCTTGGCGGGAGGGGGAGGACGAGAATAGGCTTCTGCTCCTATTCTCCGCCGCCAAGCGAATGGATGTAGACCGCCAGTTCCTTGACCTTGGTCTCGCCGAGGCGCGCGCCCCAGGCCGGCATCACGCCCTGTTTCGGCGCGGTGACCTGGGCGGCGATGGCCGCTTCGCCTGACCCGTAGAGCCAGATGGCGTCGGTCAGATCTGGAGCGCCGAGTTCCTTGTTGCCTTTTGCATTGTCGCCGTGACAGGCCACGCAGTTTTCCGCAAAAACCTTGGCCCCGGGCTCGACCAACGATTGATCGCTGACGGTTCCGGACAGGCTGGCAACATAGGCGCTGACCTGTTTGATCTGGTCGGCGGTGATGATGTCGCCAAAGGCTGGCATTTCCGACAGGCGCGTATCCGGATCGGAGGCGAAGCGGATGCCATGCGTGATCGTCTGCTGGATCTGGTCCGCCTTGCCGCCCCACAACCAGTCGTCATCGTTGAGGTTGGGAAAGCCCTTGGAGCCCTGGGCGCCGGAACCATGGCACTGCACGCAATTGAGCTTGAATGCGGCGCCGCCGGCGGCGACAGCGAATTCGCGCAACGTATCGTCGGCGGCAATCTCCGAGACGGTTTTCGATTCTATTGCCGTGACGTATTTGCCCTTGGCAACCTCGGCGGCAATCAACTCGTTCCCGACCTCGTTGCGGCTCGAATAGCCGAGCAGACCCTTTGTTGCGGAGTGCAACAGCGGCCATGCCGGGTAGGCAATTGTGTAACCGATCGCCCAGACTATGGTCATGTAGAAGGTGATGACCCACCAGCGCGGGAGCGGGTTGTTGAGCTCGCGAATGCCGTCCCACTCATGACCGGTCGTCGAGATGCCGGAAACCTCGTCAATGTGATCGCTGCTCATGATCAGTCCTCCTTCAGAGGAATTTGAGCTGCTTCGCCGGCTTGCCTGCGGCTGCCGGGACGAAGTGCAAAGGCAACGGATCCGATGAAGAAAAGAGCCATGGCAAGCAGGCCCCAGCTGTCGGCAAACTCCCGCATGAAATTGTACGTCATCGCCATTGTCCTCAGCGGTAGCCCGCGGTCTCATCGTAGTTCTTGAAATCGACAAGCGTGCCGAGCATCTGGAGATAAGAAACCAGGGCGTCCATTTCGGTGACTTGCTGCGGATCACCGTCGAAATCGCCGATCCTGGCCTTGGCGTAGCGGGCCTCGAGGCCGGACGTGTCGGCATTGGGATCAGCCTGCGCCATCAAATCGGCATTGGCGTTAGCGACCATGTCGTCGGAGTAGGGGACGCCGACGCGCCTGTTGGCAACCAGATGCGTCGAGAAATCCTTCACCGCGATCGGCGTATCCTTCAGAAAGCCATAGCTCGGCATGATGGATTCCGGCACCACGGAACGAGGGTCCGTGAGGTGCTCGACATGCCAAAGATTTGAGTAGCGATCGCCAACCCGAGCGAGGTCCGGTCCGGTGCGCTTCGATCCCCACTGGAAGGGATGATCATACATCGACTCGGCCGCCAGGCTGTAATGCCCATAGCGCTCGACCTCGTCACGGAACGGGCGGATCATCTGGCTATGGCAGAGATAGCATCCCTCACGCACATAGATGTTGCGCCCCACGAGTTCGAGCGGCGAGTAGGGCCGCATGCCTTCGACCTTCTCGATCGTGTTGTCGAGGTAGAAGAGCGGCGCGATCTCGACGATGCCGCCGATTGTCACGACCAGCAGCGACCCGAGGAGAAGAAGTGTAGCGTTCTTCTCGATGACCGCGTGTCTGTTCATCAACCTCATTTTCTGTCTCATCATCGCGCAAGCTGGAGGGCGGGAACGGAGCCGGGCATCGGATCCTCCTCGCGCCGGTAGCCAAGGATGGTCATGGCGACGTTCCAGGCCATGATCAGGGCGCCGGAGAGGTACATGGCCCCGCCGATGGCGCGCATGACATAGTAGGGGTGCATGGCGGCGACCGTTTCGGCGAAGGAGTAGACCAGGAAGCCTTGCTCGTCGTATTCGCGCCACATCAGGCCCTGCATGATGCCGGACACCCACATGACCGAGGCGTAGACGACGATCCCGAGTGTCGCCAGCCAGAAGTGCCAGGTGACCAGCCGCAGCGAATAGAGACGGTTACGGTTCCAGAGCTTCGGCACCATGTAGTAGAGCGCGCCGAACGAGATCATGCCAACCCAGCCGAGTGCGCCCGAATGGACGTGTCCGATGGTCCAGTCGGTATAATGCGACAGCGAGTTGACCGCCTTGATCGACATCATCGGACCTTCGAAGGTCGACATTCCGTAGAAGGCAATGGCCATCACCATCATGCGGATGATCGGATCGGTGCGGAGCTTGTCCCAGGCGCCCGACAGCGTCATCAGGCCGTTGATCATGCCGCCCCATGACGGCATCCACAGCATGATCGAAAACACCATGCCGAGCGTCTGCGCCCAATCGGGCAGGGCGGTGTAGTGCAGGTGATGCGGCCCGGCCCAGATGTAGAGAAAGATGATTGCCCAGAAATGGACGATCGACAGGCGGTAGGAATAGACCGGCCTGTTTGCCTGCTTGGGCACGAAATAATACATCATGCCGAGGAAGCCGGCGGTAAGGAAGAAGCCAACGGCATTGTGGCCGTACCACCATTGCGTCAGGGCGTCCTGGACGCCGGAAAAGGCGGAGTAACTCTTGGAGCCCACGAAGGAGGCGGGCATCGACAGGTTGTTGACCACGTGCAGCATCGCGATCGTCACGATGAAGGACAGGTAGAACCAGTTGGCGACGTAGATGTGCGGTTCCTTGCGCTTCAGGATCGTGCCGAGGAACAGGACGAGATAGGCGACCCAGACGATGGTCAGCCAGATGTCCACATACCATTCGGGTTCGGCGTATTCGCGGCTCTCGGTGATGCCGAGCAGATAGCCGGTCGCGGCCATGACGATGAAGAGTTGGTAGCCCCAAAACACGAACCAGCCGAGATCGCCGCCGAACAGCCGGGCTCGGCAGGTGCGCTGGACGACATACAGGGACGTGCAGAGCAGCGCATTGCCGCCGAAGGCGAAGACGACGCCGGACGTATGCAATGGCCGCAAACGGCCGAAGTTGAACCAGGGCTGGATGTTGAGATCGGGGTAGGCGAGCTGCAGCGCGATGACCACACCGACCAGCATACCAACGACGCCCCAGAACATGGTGGCGATGGCGCCATAGCGGATTGGCCCGTCCATGTAAGCGGACGGGTCGATCGGCGCGGCAGGCTTGAACTCAGTGTTGCGCAACAGGATCGCAGTGAAGCCAGCCAAGGCGAAGAACAAGACCCACATATGCTGGCGAAAGGGTTCATCCACCCCAGCGCCAGCGGCCACCAAAGCCGCGAATGCGAACAGGCTTAGAAGCACGATTTCTTTGCCGAATTTCATCGCAAGCCCCGATTTCCAATTCCGGCGGATGCCAAACCGCGGTGCCTTATTGCGCAGCCGTCGCCCGCTCGCCCTGATCCATGTCAGAGCCGCACCATTTTGCTTCGAGCAGCATCGAGTTCGGTGCGATCAGACTGTGTCGAATGTGGAAGTGCAGCAGCGGCCGCCGGTTTATGGACAGGCCCGGCGTCCCCAGTTGGGGCCCGGGTATGGAGGCGATCGCGGGCGTGTGGGCAAGCGCACCTTCTGTGACGCTGGTAAGCAGGCCGATGCCTTACCGAACGTCGATCGTTTCAATGCCTTGGAACAGCCAGCGCCAGCGTTGCGCTGCCTTCGTTACATTTATGGTTTGGACGGCGATTTTCGCCTGCGTATGAGGCATATTGACTTCGGCCAAGTGTGGATGCTTCGCCGACGAGCCCAAACGCAACTGGCGTATACGATCGGAATTAGAACGGGCTGTCGCTACGCGATGTCTTCTGAGACCAACGCGAGCATGCCCTGCCCCGAATGAAGTAAGTGGCGTGGGCCATGCAGCTTCGTGTCATTCAAACGGCTATTGCGCCTCGGCCGCCGCAGCGCCGTTCCAGCCGGCTCATGCTGTCCACGGTGACGCGGCGGTTGTTCTCGATCCGAATCACGCCGTCCATTCTCAGGCTGGTCAGCTGACGGCTCACGGTCTCGTTTGTGATTCCAAGGAAATCAGAGATGTCGGCACGCGTCATCGGCAGCTCGAAGCACGCCGACCTAGCCGCCGGGTCAACATTGGAGTCGATGTTCCGGGCAATCATGAGGAGAAAGCTCGCCACCTTCTCTGGTGCGGTCTTGCGCCCCAGAGTCACCATCCATTCGCGGGCCTCGTCAAGTTCGTTCAGCGCCTGCTTGAGCAGGCGATGCACAAATTCGGGTGACTGCTTCATCATCCGTTCGATGGCCGCTCTCGGAAACGAGCACAGCGAGACAGCTGTTGCCGCTTCCGCATTGATCGCACTTTTCATCTTGAAGGGCCGTCCCAGAAAATCCGGCGCGAACTGGAGGCCGACGATCTGCTGGCGGCCGTCCGAAAGGCTCTTCGTGAGCTTCACCACGCCTGAAAGCACGTTTGAATAACAGTCCACCGCCTCGGCGTCGCCGATCAGTTCGACCCCCGGCT
Organism: Mesorhizobium sp. M0496; assembly: GCF_040321205.1. NCBI lineage: Bacteria > Pseudomonadati > Pseudomonadota > Alphaproteobacteria > Hyphomicrobiales > Phyllobacteriaceae > Mesorhizobium > Mesorhizobium sp. M0496. The sequence continues at coordinate 158,034 of NZ_JAMYRC010000006.1, forward strand.
CGATATTGTGCCGCGACGACGTCTTGGCGAGCTGAGCCAAATCGTCTGGCTCGAGCGCGCCACAGACACCGCGGCGCCGTGCCTCGCAAGGCAGGCAAAGAACGGGAATGCCGGAACTGTGAATATCTTGCCGTAATGTCATTCGATCGCTCTACCGGTCCAGTGCGGGCAGGATAGCAATCCACGGTAGAAAAATCCTTGCGGCAGTTTGTCCGTGCTGAAGGTTGATCGAAATCAGGGCTTAGGCTCATCCAAGCATCCACAGTTCGGGCGACGCAAACACGGTGGACCACGACATGCGACAAAAGCTAGCTGCCAGATTTGGCGAGAACGTCCCGCGCTATACCAGTTATCCGACTGCGCCCCATTTCCATGCGGGCGTCGATGCCGTCGTTTACCGAGGCTGGTTGGAGGCGCTCGAAGGTGGTGACGAGATATCGCTTTACCTGCATATTCCCTATTGCGACAGGCTCTGCTGGTTCTGCGCGTGCCATACCAAACAGACCCGCCACTACGAGCCGGTGGCCGCTTATCTGCGCTCGCTGTATGCGGAGATCGCCACGGTTGGCGGCCTTGTTACCGGCAAGGGCCGAGTTCGCGCGGTTCATTTCGGCGGCGGTTCCCCGACGACGCTGGAACCTGAGGATATTGTGGCGCTGGGAAGCGTCCTGCGCAACAGCTTCGCCTTTCTTCCCGGCGCCAAGATCAGCGTTGAAATCGAACCCAATGATATGGACGATGCCCGCCTCGATGCGCTTGCCGAAATCGGCACGACCCGTGCGAGCCTCGGCGTCCAGGACTTCGATCCGAAGGTTCAGAAGGCAATCAACCGCGAGCAGAGCTTTTTGCAGACCAAAGCGGTCGTCGACGGTGTTCGTTCGCGCGGCGTCGAATCGGTCAATCTAGACCTGCTCTACGGCTTGCCGCACCAGACGAGGGAGAGCGTCTCCTCCACCGTCGCGCAGGCGCTGACCTTGGAACCCGACAGGATAGTGCTTTTTGGCTACGCCCATGTGCCGTGGTTCAAGAAACATCAGACCATGATAGACGAGGCATGGCTGCCCGGTCCCGCGGAGAGATTTGCTCAATTGCAACTGGCGGCGCGGGCGATCGTGGACCAGGGGTACGAAGCAATCGGCCTCGACCATTTCGCCAAACCCGGCGATGCCCTGGCCCTTGCCGCCCGCGCCGGAACACTGCACCGGAACTTTCAGGGTTACACCGACGATTGCTGCGAAACCTTGATTGGGCTAGGCCCATCGTCCATCAGCCAGTTTCGGCAGGGCTATGCGCAGAACATGCCTTCGACCAGCGAATATCGATGCACGGTTGATGACGGCGGGCTGGCCGCTGTTCGGGGTATCGCACTTTCCAACGACGACCGCGTTCGCGGCTGGATCATCGAACGTTTGATGTGCGACTTCGCCTTCTCGGCCATCGATCTGGTGGAACGCTTCGGCGAGGCCGGCCAGAGGCTCCTCCTTCAGTCAAGTTCCATGGCCCTCCACGATCCGGTTCGATTGCTTGAACTTGATGGCGACAGATTCGTTGTGCCGGCTGAAAGTCGCCCTTTCGTCCGAAGCATCGCGGCCAGGTTCGACAAATATTTCGAAGCTGGAACGGCCAGGCACTCGGCGGCAGTCTGAGCACTCAGAGGAACGGTCATGCCTCTCAGTCGATCATGGACCGCGGTACGTTTGTTGATCGGCGACCGTCTATCGAGACAAGATTCTGAGCGGACCAGACGCGTCTTGGCGCAGCGACGATATCGTCCGCTCGAGCCCTGCCTGTCGGATCATGGTTGTCGGCGACAGCTCCCTTCGACCTGAACCACCCGTTCACCCGAATTCTGCCGGCGCAGTTCCAGTGGAAAGGGCCTGGGCTAGACGGCTCTCTTGTTACCCCAGAGCACAACGTGCAGCTGCGGCAGCACGCGGGCCTCGAACCATCTGTCGCGGGTCACGCTGTCAACCAGCCACTCCATGCGCTTCAATATTCCGTCAAGGTCGACAGGCGGGTCATCATTTGTGGGGTGTGGCGGCGTGTGATTGCCGGGCTGCAGATAGATCGGAAGTTGCGGAAATTGCGCAGCGGCGTCTTTCGCGTAGGTGTAGTCCCTTTCGTCGAAAACAATGAGCTTGAGCACGACTTGGGGCTTGCCTTGTGCCGCCTGGAGGCACGCCTCGACAGCGGCCCAATCTGTCGTCATTCGGCTTGACGGCGGCTTTGGGCTGAGGATCAGCACGTCAAGCTGCGCAAACCAGTCCCTGGCAAGCGACCCTTGGGTTTCCAGCGCAAAACGGTAACCGTCACCATGGCCCCGGTCGATGAGCGCGCCGAGCGGCTGGATGGCCGGATTGCCGCCTGATAGCGACACCATCAGCGGGCGGCCACCGGAAAGGGCAAGCACATTTTTCCACACCGCCCCAACGGACATCATCTCCCATTCATGGCGGAATTGATTGTCCACAGCATGGAGGCTGTCGCACCAGGAACAGCGATAGTCACACCCGCCGGTTCTGACGAAGATCGTCGGCAAACCTATGAGCACGCCCTCGCCCTGGATCGTCGGCCCGAAAATCTCGCTAACGCGGATTGCGGGATGCGTATTGGTCATGGCCGGTATTCCGCCCAGGTTTTCGGCGTTTCGCTCACCCGCACGGCCGCGGTTTCGCTCAGGCGTGCCTTGCACCAGTCGTAGAAATGTCTGGCCAGATATTCCGCCGTGACTTGCTCGTGTCCCAGCACGTCGTTGAGATGTCGGTGGTCGAAGCTCTCGTCGATGTAGCGTTTGAATGGCGCCAAATCGTCGTAGTCGCGCACGAAGCCGTGATCGTCCAGTCCATTCGCTGAAAGCTCCACTTCGACGATGTAGTTATGTCCGTGCAGGCGCGCGCATTGGTGATCGGGTGGCAATGAGGTGAGCTGATGCGAGGCTGAGAAGTGGAATTCCTTGGTGATGCGGAACATTACGCGGTGGTCCTTCGCAGCGCTCCGAGCCAGAAGTCGGAGTCCTCGTACTCGGTTGGGTCCGGGTGCCCAGCGATGTGGAACGCCTCACGCCGCTCAACGCAGGTCCCGCACCTCCCGCAATGACGCTCGGCGCCCTTGTAACAGGACCAGGTCTGCGCAAAGGGCGTGCCGTATGTGGCTCCATCCCTAACAATGTCCGCCTTCGTCAGGTTCACATAGGGTGCATAAAGGCGAATCTGCGCGTAGCCGTCGAGCGCGTGGTCCTGCATCATCTGGAAAGCATCGATGAAGGCCGGACGGCAATCGGGATAGACAATATGATCCCCACCATGCACGGCCGTCGCCACCGCGTCAGCGTCTTGCGCTGCGGCGAGGCCGAAGGCAATGGCCAACATGATGGCGTTCCGGTTGGGCACCACCGTTACCTTCATCGTATCTTCGGCATAGTGCCCATCGGGCACGTCCACATTGTCGGTCAGCGCGGAGCCGGAAAGGCCGCCGCCGATCTCGTGGATATCGATGATTCGCTGCGGGACGCCCAGGCGCTCCGCGCAAAGGGTGGCGAAGCCCAATTCCTTCCTATGCCGTTGGCCGTAATCGAACGATAGCAGGCCGGTAAGCTGGTGCTCCGCTGCCACCTTGTGAGCAAGAGTAACGGAATCCAATCCGCCGGAGCAGACGACGAGAGTCTTCATCGTTGGGTCCTTGTTTTAACCGGGTAGGCTGCGACCGGAGATTTCTCTGCGCTCCAGTACTTCAGGAAAACCATTTTGTGAAGTGAACGGAGACCAGTTTCGTGCGCTTGCGTGCGGTGCGCAAAACGCCCTCGCGGTGAGCTGCAAGGACACGGACTGATGAGACGTCACGCTTCAGCGGAATGCTCAAGCGGCCGCTGCTCGCGGACAAAGTTCTCGACGAGCAGAGCCTGGCGGTTCCGAGCGCCGAGGGACGCCACTGCAACGGTTGCAGGGTACAAGGAGCCCGGATGGCTTGCCGCAAAGATGACCGGCAAACCCTGAATAACCGGTGATGAGCCGACATCTGTGAACAAGCGGTGTGGTCGATTGCAATCACCCATGTCTTGCGCACAGGTACCTTATGTCAGTGGATGAACTGAACTTGATGGTTTTACAGATGGCAGTCGAAAGCGTCCGCTCGCTCTCGTTGAGCTTCGCTGAAAAAGCCGCCGAGATAGCCACCAGGAGCCGCGGAATCCTGCTTTTCGACGTGCGGATCGACGGTGACGCGCAGGTCCAGCGGGTCGCAGCCATCCGATATCACGGCGGCCAATTCGGCGTGCTGGCGTTGGATGTACACGGCCTAGTTACCCACTATTGCATCGTTAACGGTATGTTCTCACATTACATTGCGTCCTTGGAGAGCTGGCACAGGATGCCCCTGTCGATGCAGGCCAAGATGGATGCCAACGGCAATGCCCGTCTCTTCGTAGCCGCGTTGCGGGATGCCGGACATATGCTGGGCACCTAGCATTGGGCGAGAATGCATCTGTGAATTTTGCATGTGCGTCACTGCGATGGCGCCGGCATGATCGTCATGCTCCAAAACGGCTGCGGCCCCCGCGAAGCGGTCGCCGCGATGATGGTGATCAACGGCGTTGCATCGATGCGAGCGTAGACAGAGGTCTCCTCCTGGCATCGAGCGCGTGCAAGGAGCTACGCAAGCGCAACTGCATCAAGTATTTTGAAGGGACGACCTCATGCATGGAGCTTGCGCTGCATACGGGCGGCGCGAGCCGCGTTGCCATCCAGCAGAGAGGGTGCTTGCGGTACTCTCAATGACCCGAGATCGCAAATGGACGTGGGTAAGCACCAGAACTGGCAACACCCATGGTGGTCCGCTGGACTCGCTGGAGGAAGCACAAGGTGTCGGCGGGCAGAGCGCAGCGAGTGCCTACCTCGATCTTTCTAGAAGCGCGCCGGCAGCCTGGGCGGGGGGGCTTGGGGTTAGACTGCCGGCGCACGCCACTCACGAAGAGCGGCCCCTTTTCGTGGTTCGAACACCCATAGTCAACCCGGAAACGTCAGGATGCCCGCCATGTTATTTTCAGAGCGGCGCGATGCCGGCCATGTTGGCCGATTCAGCCTAGGAGTAGCCACTCTCGTAGGCCGAGTTGATGCTCAAGCGCCAGCATCGCCTCGCCGAACTACCAAGAGTTCGCCGTTACAATCCTTCGTCGCGAGCCGATGCCCTCGTGCACGTTTCGTAGCACTCCGGGCGGCTATATCGCCTTGTTGTTCGCGAGCCCATGTGAAGGGTTCCTGCATCGGAAAGTTGACGAGATTCTCTTGGCGGTACTGCGCCAGAGGCATCCCAACGGAATCAGCGTCTACAATCAGCCGCAAGCTTCACATCACAAGAGCGGTAGTCCACCCATTGCGGATCATCCGACTGATCAGGCGGCGTCCGAAATGTGCGACTCTGCCTCAAGGATTCCCACAGGTATGGAAAGCGATCTCGCTATCCGATCCCGATATCCCTTGTTGTACCTCAGACCTCGCTCGATGTTTTGAATTTCCTCAGCGGCAAGCCCGCTCGCGACCGTCAGGTCCTCGATCGAATACCCAAGGTGCTCACGATAAGCGCGGACGATGTGGGTCCCCTGCGACATAGCCGTCAAGACTGGTTCGGGAATGCGCGAATCGTTCATAAACATCTCCAAGAACATGGGAGCTCCCTCGGGAGATACCCCCCCGGCGGCGCAGACCAAGCAAATCAAAAAATGGACGTCCATTCAGCCGGACCGGCCTCATCCATGGAATGGGCCGCCTGAATTAGGAGCTGGGTCGGAATATGGCGGCTCACCTCCTTCTAATCAAGAAAGCCAACGGCGAGAATTATTCGCGAAGGATCGCAGGTCGGATGCGCTACAGCCGATCAGGCCATCTCAGGAGGGGGCCCTGGAACTCTGAACACCAACTCGAACTCCCGGTACGGACACTGCTTCCTTCGGCCAATCTCCACCGGCGGGGGAGCGAAAGACCCACTCTTGAAAGCCCCCGGCTGCGTGCTGACGTCGGCTCTAGGAAGCTCGATCGCCCTGTGCCCCGATCGACCGGCCGAAAAAAGGGATTCCAAATTCCAGCAAACACTGGTCATCTGGTTTTCATCCGGATCCAGACAAAGGGTAGCTTTCCATCGAGAGCTTCGCCATCTGTACAGGTTCACAATCATTCGACCGTGACCGATTTTGCGAGATTGCGCGGCTGGTCTACATCTGTCCCCATGAAGAGCGCCGTGTGGTAGGCAAGAAGCTGTATCGGCAGCGAGAAGATCATTGGCGCGATAATCTCGTCGACTACCGGCAGCACGAGCGTGTGCATGGTGTCGAGTTTCGATGCGGCTGCCCCATTTTTATCGGTGATGAGGATAATCCGCCCTCCACGGGCAGCCACTTCCTGCATGTTGGAGACGGTCTTGTCGAAAAAGCGGTCATGGGGCGCGATGACGATCACCGGCATGTTCTCGTCTATCAATGCGATTGGCCCGTGCTTCAATTCACCCGCTGCATAGCCTTCGGCATGGATGTAGGAAATCTCCTTGAGCTTCAGCGCTCCTTCCATCGCTAGCGGGAAACTGGTGCCACGGCCGAGATACAGGACGTCACGACACTTTGACAGTTCGCGCGACAAGAACTCGATCTCCGGCTGGATGCTGTTGAGTACCTGGCCCATGACGCGCGGCAATTCGGCGAGGCTCCTGACGAGTGCCTGCAGCTCGCCTTCGGGGACGGTCCCGCGGGCTCTGGCGGCGCTGATGGCGAGTGCGGCTAGAACGGCAAGCTGGCAGGTAAAAGCCTTGGTAGAGGCGACGCCGATCTCCGGTCCGGCAAGGATCGGGAAGACCGTATCGGCCTCCCGAGCGATGGTCGATTCGCAGGCATTGACGATAGCGCCAATTTTCAGCCCACGCTCCTTGCAGTACCTCAACGATGCAAGCGTATCGGCGGTTTCGCCGGACTGCGAAATGAAAAGAGCCGCGGACTGCGGCGGCAAAGGGATCTCGCGGTAACGGAATTCAGACGCAACGTCGATTTCAACCGTCAGGCGCGCATAGCGCTCGAACCAGTATTTTCCGATCAGTCCGGCGAGATAGGCGGTCCCGCAGGCAGAGATCGCCAAGCTCGGAACCTTGGCGAAATCGATGCCAGGAACCATGTCGCGACCCTCTATGATGTTGATGTAATGACGAAGAGCATGGGCGATGACCTCGGGCTGCTCGTATATTTCCTTCTCCATGAAGTGGCGATGGCTGCCCTTGTTGGCCAGATCGGCCGCGGCCGTGGAGATATGGCGCGGACGCTCGACGGGATGGCCGTCGATATCGAAGATATGGGCGCCCGAATTGCCGACAATGGCCCAGTCGCCGTCCATGAGATAGGTAATTTCATTGGTGAAGGGCGCAAGAGCGATCGCGTCGGAGCCCAGGAACATCTCGCCGTCGCCGTGACCGATCGCCAGCGGTGGTCCGTTGCGCGCCGCCGTGATGGTCGACGGTTCATCTTCGAAGAGGATGGCAAGCGCATAGGCGCCCCTGACGCGTTTCAGCATGGCACGCGTGGCCTCTTGCGGCCTCATGCCCTCGCGGCGGTATCTTGCCAAGAGATGCCCAACGACCTCGGTGTCGGTGTCGGTCTGGAACTCGGCGCCATCCGCCGCCAATTCGTCCTTCAGCTCGGTGAAATTCTCGATGATGCCGTTATGGACGACGGCGACACCGTCGGTAAAGTGCGGGTGCGCATTGCGTTCCGTCGAGGCCCCGTGGGTTGCCCAACGCGTGTGGCCGATGCCGACTTTGCCGCTCAGCGGCTCTTCCTTCAGTCGCCTCTCGAGATTGACGAGCTTGCCCTCGGCGCGCCGGCGGTGCAAGGCACCGTCGATGATCGTCGCAACGCCGGCGGAATCATAGCCGCGATATTCCAAACCCTTCAACGCGCCGATCAACCGATCCGACACCGGCTGTTGCCCAACGATGCCAACAATCCCGCACATGTTCGTCTCCGCATTTTTGCGGGCAGCATCAGCCCACGCGAGACGGATACCCATCCGGCCGCTTTAAGTGGCGGCCTTGTAGTAGGATTCCATAATATTGGTACAATTGATTGTAGTGATCACTACCATCCACCCCATGGATAGGTCGGCTGCTGTGGGGACCTAAAGTTCTATTCGCGCCTGACGCTCTTATGAGAATCGCAGACTCACCCGCGGCAGGATCACGGCCTCAGAAAGGCCAGCAAGCCTTGGACAGTGGACGGACGACCGGCCTGCGAGCCCTAGTCAGGCAGTCCGGCATGTAGAAGCATTGTGCCGCCGACTTCGGGATCGGCGATGGTCTGTCTCGGCGACAGCCTGAGTTCGCTTCGCGGGCCGCGCGGCTCGCCCAGGACCGTCGTCGTCTCGCGCGGCGCCGGTGTCAGTTGACGATGGCATAATGCCCGCCGGGGGCGAGCGCCTCGCGCACGGCACGTGCCAGCCGCGGTCGGTCCGGGACGCCATGGAAAGCGTTGGCCATGAAGACGAGGTCGACGGGGCGTGACACCAGAGTAGCGAGTTCATAGGCGTCGCCGGCGACGAATTCGCAATTGGTCACGCCGGCGCCGGTAGCGGCGCTGCGTGGCCTCCAGCTGGTCGGCGTCGATGTCTATGGCGACGACATGGCGGGCGACCGTGGCGATCGGCACAGCCGTCGCCGCAGCAGAGGTCGACCACCTCCATGCCCGGCTTCAGCCCGGTTGCCGCCAGCGCCATCTTCGCTGCGGTCCGGTTTGTCAGTGCTCTTTCCTGGCCTTGGCAAGAACACGAACTTCGGCTTCGGTCCGGAATGGCAATGTACCCCGATGGCGAAGGGCGACCCGATCTGCGTCAAGCTCATCGCCGGGGAAGAGACGAAGTGATGGGCAACCCCCCTACCGCCTGATCACCACCGGCGGCCGCCGATGTTCCCAGCCTTCGCGTTCCAAGGTGGGCATGTCGTGCTCCTCGTAGGCTAGCCGAGGCAGAAATAACCGATCAGCGTCCACTCGGGCGGCGTGTCGAGAATCTCGGCCATCTCGGTCGCATCGAGGATCGACACCCAGCCCATGCCGATGCCTTCCGCCCGCGCCGCTAGCCACAGTGTGTGCACCGCCATGACGGCCGAATAGTCGATGGTCGCCGGCATGGTTATGCGACCGAGCCCAAGGCCTTGTCCGGTCGTGCGGTCGGCGAAAACCGCGAACTGACAGGGCGCCTCGTTGAGACCGCAAGCTTCAGCCGGGCATAGAGTGCAGCGCGCTCTCCCGAAAAGCACGTGAGCGCCTCGGCATTGCAGCGTTCGAAGCAGTCTCTCACCGGCGGTGCGCCGCTCGAGGCTGTCGACCACTACGAAGCGCTAGGGCTGGCTGAGGCCAACGGAGGGCGCAATGCTGGCGAGCTCGAGCAGCCGTTCCAGCTTGCCCTCCGGCAGAGCCGTCGGCTCGAAGCGCCGCACATCCCTGCGCCAGCGCAGCAGCGTGATCAGCCCGGCGCGAAAATCGTTGGTGAAATCGGGAGGTGACGGCATGGCGGTCTCGTTCGGGGCTAGGGATTGCAGTAGGGAGTACAGTGTGGACTGCCTGCTGCCTATTGCCCAAGCTGGCTTGTTGCGTCCGACAAGCGCGCCATGCGGCCCTAACCGCAAACGATAGAAAAATGTTTCCTGGTGGGCGGCGCTATTACGATGCAATCCAGCAAGCCAGTTTGGATCAGCTCGCACGGCGGTGAATGATGTGCCAGGGCCTTTGCTAAATGCGCCATTGACACTCAGGCGCACCCGTATCGCTCACCAGGCCTCGGAATGCGGAGAACGTCGGCCTGGAACGCGGCGACGGCGACAGGCGTCTCAGCTTGCATATACTCGTTCCTGCCGCACCGCCTGTAACTCATTTTGCTTCCGACCACGTCGGCCTCGACGTCCCCGAAGATTCGCCAGGTCATTCGGCAGATACCATCGTCTGACGTCATAGCGCGGACCAGCACCAGCTGCCCAATTTCATGGGCATTGCTGAGCTTCCAGTCGCCTGCAGTTTCGCCTTCCACCAGTGTCAGGCATCACCCAAATTGGACTCATCCCTCTCACAGTCAATTCGCGGTTGACTTATTTGTTCTCCGGCGAAGTGCGACAGCTGCTCGTATCCAGCAGCGTGAGCGATAGTTGATCAAATGCTGCCAATGAGTTTTGATACTGCAATCTTTAGACAGCCGCCTACCATGAATGTGCCATCGCGTTTCGGCGATCGAAGGAGCGAAGCCGGGTGTCCAGTCGTCACTACATATTCCCGGAGAACAGCGAACCTCTGCGGCTATCGCGGCGGCTTGTAGAGGGAATGATCTTCGGAAAGGACGCTCTCCCGCAATACGCCGGCACACGCCAGCGGGTCGTCTCGGTGATAGTTGAGAACGAAGGCACCGCGCCGAATCGGATTCTAGATGCCCAAGGAGCCTATTGGGTTTTCGATGCTGCGGGCGATATCCGAAAAGGCCTCACACGGTCGACTAGCGACATTATGAGCGCCACCTTCAATGATTCCGACAACAAGGGAACGGTGGTGGCACTTCAGCCAAAGCTCTCCAAGAAGAGGGCTGAGGAGGAGCACCGCTGGGTAGTGGGCAAGGCCGAACTCGACAGGATTGCCGCAGACATCTGGCCGAAGGTGAAGTCGGACAAGATGAGATCCGCGCAGGGGGTTTCGGTGAAGCGACCGCCGCTTACCTATGATGCTCGGCACGCACTCGACGAGGCTACCGCAAATCTGTGGAAGATTTCGCACGCAGTAGCTGAACTTAAGGAGCCTAGCCTGAAGGGCTTTGCCCATGAGGCTCGTTCGAGAGGTGCCGACCGCCCGGAGCACGAACTTCTCTACCAAGCCATCGCCCAGTTGGCAGATCAGCGACTCGAAATTCTGCGACGTCGCAGGACCGGGAAAGGCGTCTGGTATGCCATAGTGGGCGTAATAAAATGGAACGGCGACCACGTAGGCCAGAGCGTAGCCAGGTTCCACGAGAAGTGCGAAGGAAAGCGTTCAGCGGTCGTCGCGGCGAGAAAGCTTCTCGCCGAACATGCCGGTGAATTCGCGGAAAATATGACTGTGGAGGCCGAAGTGCTGACTGACCTTGAATGGCAGGGGCAGGCTCCGTGAAGTGGAAGATTGAGGGTCGCGCCATGGCGGGCTACTTGATTTCGGTGTCGCAGATGCGTGGCCAAAGACCGACACATGCTGCCAGGCATATGCATCTGCGGACGGGTTTGACTTTTGATATTGGGATAGGCAGGAAGGTCGCTTGCTATACAGACGAGCTTATCGGCGAGGTCGAGAATCCTAGTACCGGTCAATGGTAGTGCATCCACAGCAGTCTGATTTCGACAGCCGTCGTCGAGCCGGAGTGCGCACCGCCCTGTGCGGTGAGGCCTCCGTAAGGTCTGCACGCTGGCCTACCTATCGCTTCCCCAGAGCCTTCGCTTCTCGTTCCCAATTCAGCGAAGCGACGCCAGGAATCGATGACGCGGTGTATCATCTGGTTGATCAGGCCGGCCTCGAAGGCATGATCTCGAAGCTCAGAAACAGTCCCTACCAAAGCGGCAAAACGACCGCCTGGCGCAAAATCAAATGCTTCGGGCAAAAGCAGATGGACATCATTGGAGTGCAACACGAACGCGGCAAAGCTGCGCAGGTGATCATGGCTGAAAGCGGCCCTACAAGGGCGGGCGATGGTAGCCTTCAAGGCCGACAAGCGGCAAACGCTCTGGGAACGTGTGCAGGGGGGCCCGGTTCCGAAGTGACATAAGGAAGACAAGGCCGAGTGGCTGAAGCTCGACTGGTCGGCCGGGTCAAGACCCTCAAGGGCTAAGCGAAGCTGCGACACGCAAGGCTGCTGGATTTCTGGGAGGATAACAAAGAGCGCGGCCAGTCTCGAGCATATTGTAGGATTGTTACCGAAGCGGCAGCCGGGATGGACTCTCATCATTGTGGAACTACGTTTGGGATGATGGCACAGCCCTTTGAATCCGCCCCGGTAGGCGCTTCATATCAGCTGGTCGTGGACCACTATGAGGCAGCGGTTTCACTCCAGCAGCGCATTGTGACTCGCGCTCGACAAGTCGGCTTGTCAACGAAAAGCGATGACGAATTCCTGGAGTATCTGAATGCCGTCTTAGCGCGGGCGCGCCAAACCTTGGCTCGCGCCGATCAACGCAGTTAATCAAAAAAATGGGACATCCGGGGTTCGCAGGCATACAGTGTGCCATCGACGGCAACTCTAAGGGCGTCCGTCGGCTGTGAGCGATCAACATGCTTCCGCCCCAATAGGGAGAGGGAGCTATGACAGACTCCAGTTCACAAACTCACACTGCCGCGCAACACGACACCCGCCAAAATTCCATCTATCGCAATTCGCTGCTGCTTCGAATGTGCTCGGCAGATTTGGCATTGCTGCAACCTCATTTGGAAAGCGTCTCCCTTGGACTGAAGACGCATCTCGAAGTGGCGGGGTCACCAATCAGAACCGTGTACTTCTTCGAGAGCGGTCTCGGGTCAGTGGTGGGCGAACTGCGGCCTGGTATTGAAGCTGAGATCGGAATCATTGGTTGTGAGGGCATGACCGGCTCAGCGCTTATCATGGGCGATGACCGATCAACGCACGATTGTTACGTGCAATCAGAAGCCCGCGCCTTTGTTATCGACGCGGGCCTCTTCACCAAGGCGCTTTTGACAAGCCCAACCCTGCGAACTTTTCTGCTCCGCTACGTTCACTACTTTCACCTCCAGGCAAGCTTCACCGCGCTCAGCAATGCCCGGATGAACATCGTCGATAGGCTCTCAAGATGGCTGGTGATGTGTGATGATCGCGTCGAGGGAAACCGCTTGGCGATTACGCACGAGTTCTTATCAGTCATGCTCGGTGTCAGGCGGCCCGGCGTCACCATAGCGCTGCAAACGTTAGAGGGGCAAGGTCTGATACGATCGATGCGAGGAGAGGTCGTTATCCTTGATCGCACGCGTCTGATTGCGCTGGCTGACGGGTCGTATGGCAGGGCTGAAGCCGAATACGCTCGGCTAATCAGCCAACTGCCTTGGCCGCAGGCGCCGCGGCGTCCGTAGCGCCGCGACGGTGATCGCCAATGAATGTGCTCGAACAGGGAGATGGCCGATCTCCTGCATCGAGGCCATGCCCGGGTAAGCCGCCTAAACAGAGCCTTCACCGCCGACGTTGCCGAGCATCAGATCCAAGACGAAGCTGTCATGCCGGCACCGCTGCATGCGCCGCCCGAGGAACAAACCGCCCCTCGCATCCATTCAGGATTCCGAAGCACGATACGGCTGTGCACCACCTTCCGGCCACTGCAAAGGGGACCCGAGATGACCCGGTCCGTAGAGGAGGTTTTCGAAGAGCATCTGAGCTTCGCGCGGCTGGCGATATCGAGGAGTATCTTGGGCGCACTGCCATCTAACCTCGATTAAGCAGGCATTCATGCGCTGGTTGGAGCAATGGCGCGACTCCATTGCACCAGCCCAGTCCAAGGCATGTGCAGACAACCGCTTTGGGCGCCGAACAGATCGATTGGCGGCATAGCCTTATCTTGCCCCACAAGACTTGCGGTCCGGGAAGGCTGTTTCGGGACTTTTCGAAATCAGCGGATCACAGGCTCGGCATGGAAGCGGCGGCGTGATGGAGGAGAAACCCCGAAGCCAACTTCCATCATTAGCCGTGGCCTGTGCGCCGGCACGGTGCCCATATGGAACCCGAACGGATCCTCGACGAAACCGAAACCGGCCTCGCCGGTCAGCGTGACCGGACTCTGCTTGCCGTAGACGTCCAGAATCTCTTGCGCTGGATGGCCGACGACAAGCGTAAATTGGTGTTGAGGGCGCGGCGATCATGGCTGCCGCGAACATAGATATGCGGACCGGTCCCCTCGTCGACGGGCACCAGATAGAAAAAGAACTTCAGCATCCGCCAGTCGTCCAGGTCGAAGTGGTCATCGGGATCCTCAAGGCATGAATGCACTCATCGACGAAGGTTGGGTCTCAGTGCTTCGCCGAAACCGGATTCGCCGCGGGAAGAACTAGGCGCTTGCCACGTTTTGCGCAACGCACAATTGCAGTGAGAAAATGGAGGTTGCGCGTTCGAATAAGACAATCACAACCACCCCAATTACCTCAGGAACTGTCTGTAGCCGCCGCCCATCAGGTAGCGGCCACGTTGGATGGCGCGACGTACCTGATCGCGAAGATGGCCACCTGGATGACGCCAATCTTCTTCGACGCGGCGTGTCCCGAACAAGGCAATGGCGACCTCCTGATGAGATGCTCCGGCAAGCGAGCCATCCAAAGCCTGGAGTACGATACGCAGACGCGCTCCGCGGTGTTCCGGCGGAAAGCAAGCAGCTGACAGGCGGGCGCAACCATTGACGTGGTTCAAGAACTGAAGGGCAGCGACATGGAACTTGAGGTGCTGCGGCTGAACGATCGCGTCGACATATAGCCGCAACGGGCGGAGGACGGACGCACCGGAAACGGCGATCTGCAGACTCCGGCAGTTCTCCCTCAGCAGCACGTGCTGCACGCCCGCAGCTGTCAGCAGGATGTCCTTGCAGCATGAGAGCGAAGAAAGGTGAAGCGGTTCAAAATCGTGGTCGAGCCCAAGCGGCTCCGCGGCCGCTCGTAGAATACAGGCGCAATCGCGCGGATCCCAAAAGACCCTTGCCGATGTAGCATCCGAAAGTGGCGCGTCGGCGAAAAAGAAGGCTCCATTGTCTTAGGAGAGCTGATCCTGTCGTCAACTCGATTATCTGCATGTCGCCTTGGGGTCCGACAATGCAGGCGGACGGTGCCATCTTGGCGTGGTCGCGCTGGAATTGTGGATTGCGCCGAAGAAACTCCCAGGCCCAGCCAGTGCGTGGCAATCGTCTGGCATAGTGGTAAGCGTCGTGGCGACGCCAGTCCGGCCAGCATACAAGGCCGACCGTCGCTTCCTTGGACAGACCAGCATCCTTCATGGCTCAGGTGTCCACTATGGCGCTATGCCGACGAGCCTAGAACCGGTTGCCACAGTACCGGTCCAATCAGACGTCCCCTGCTGCGGATGCGCAAAAGGCTCGCGTGGGAAATCTCGAGAAACCCAGCCACCGCCTGCGTTTTGCCGACGCATTTGGGTTCTCCGATGCGCGACAATGGCCACGTAGCCAGGCGGAGGATCCGCTCCATGCGCGTATCCGTCACCGTTACTATCCGGGTCAGATCCTTGGCCAAGCCGAACTCGATCATGCCCGCGAAGAGCTCGTAGGTCGCCTGGGCCAGCCCGCCCGCAGCCTTGGGCGCCGACGGAGGAAGATCGAGCGCGAAACGACTGCTCTCCCATATGTCGGTGGTCGAGGGCACGACGTCAGCACCCAGCAGCACCGGGAAGGTGTCGCGCAACATTGTGGGTCCGGTGCTGGGCAGAAGACGCACGCAACCGCGAATTCGCCAGTCGGATCCTTTGAGGAGCAGATAGACGGGCTTCAGAGCATCAAACGGATCGGATTCCATCTGGTCTTCGGTATCAACTTCCCAATCGAGCCTTTCCTTGAACACCCGAAACCTGAGCCCGTGCATCTCTTTGAGTTCGCCTGCAAACTCGTTGTAAAAGTCTGGTGTTATCAGTTGCATCATGGTCGCCTCCATGTGGGATGTGTTCCCGCCATCGAAGGGCAAAGCTGACAGCGATGCAGCCTGTAGAGGTTTACAGGTATCGTGGCTGAAGAATCAGGATCTC
Organism: Mesorhizobium sp. M0496; assembly: GCF_040321205.1. Classification (NCBI taxonomy): domain Bacteria; kingdom Pseudomonadati; phylum Pseudomonadota; class Alphaproteobacteria; order Hyphomicrobiales; family Phyllobacteriaceae; genus Mesorhizobium; species Mesorhizobium sp. M0496. The sequence continues at coordinate 173,795 of NZ_JAMYRC010000006.1, forward strand.
GTCTGGCCGGAGGCAGCCATTCGTGCAACGGCCTGGTTGATCGTTCGGACGCCGAACTTTGCCTTGGCGTTTTCCAAGTGAAAAGTCACGGTGCGCTTTGAGACGCCGAGAAGCTGGCTGATATCCCAAGCCGACTTGCCGCGCGCCGCCCATTTCAGGCACTCGAACTCCCGCGGGGTGAGCGTTACACCATCCACCACGCGATCATCGGCGAGCCTGCGCCGGACATGGATATGAAAGTTTATGGCCACCAGCTGCAATGCTTTTTCGTAACGTGCCAGTGACCGCAACAGAGGCGGACGGGACTCGTCGGAAGCAAAGGTCAGGGCAGCAAACCGGCCGAGATGATCATGCATGGACATCGTCAGGCCGCCGCAGATGCCAAACTCAGCCGCACTCTCCAGAATTTGTTGCTGCGAATTCGGCAGACAGTGTCGAGCGCGGTCCACACCCCAATCGAATGTATCCCAGCCTTGCAGCCCGCGCAGGATGACCGGATCAAGACTGTGGTACCGCTGTTGCAGATAACGTGATGTCCAGGATGAAGGATAGTTTGAAATCAATTGGGGGGCGTCGCCGGAGGCCGACGGGTAAGTGAAATAGGCGAATAGCGGGAAGTCGAAGCCGGCTGCAGCGGAGGCCATTGCCTCACAGAGATCGGCAGCATCAACACTTGCAGACAGTTGCTCGACGAAGTTCTCAAACACGCGATGCATTTGCCCTGTGCGTAACCTCCGTTCGCTCAATGCCAGGCAGAGACCTTGTTTTAAACGATCCCGGACGGATACGGCGCGTGCCGAGAACGTGGCTAATCTGTTGAACCAATCCGAAATAGTCTGACGTTGTCTATGAGACGTGTGCCGCCGAGCCAGGCCGCGGCAAGCAACCGTGCCGGTCGATCAAAGCTTGTCATCGGGTGCAGATCTGCCTCTTCGCGAAGTTCCAGGTATTCGACCTCGCGATAGCCTGCAGCCAGAATTGCTGCGCGAGATTCTGCAAGCGTTGGCAGGACGGGTGAGCCGCGCCCAAGCCGCTCAGCCGTCTTGAGCAGGACCGATGATAGCTTGGGAGCAACAGCGCGTTGCGCTGGCGAGAGCCGCACATTGCGCGATGATAGCGCAAGACCGTCGGCTTCACGGACTGTCGGACAGGCAACAATGGTGATTGGAATATCCAGATCCCGGGCCATGCGCCTGACCAGGTGAATTTGCTGAAAGTCCTTTTCGCCAAAGAAGCCGAAGTCAGCGCTGGTCTGCAGGAAGAGCTTGGCGACGACGGTCGCCACGCCATCGAAATGTCCCGGCCGGAAGGCACCGCACAGGCCCTCGCTGACACCGGACACCGAAACGGTGGTGGCGAAGCCCGCCGGATACATCTCCTCTGCATCTGGCGCATAAAGCAGGTGCGCGCCAACCGGTGCCAGCTTGGCGGCATCCTCGTCCTCGGTGCGCGGATACGCGGCAAGATCGGCCTGGCTATTGAATTGCTTCGGGTTGACGAAGAGCGTCACGATCACACGGTCTGCTTTCTTGAGTGCAGCGCGCACCAGGCTGAGATGGCCCTCATGCAGGACGCCCATCGTTGGCACCACGGCAATCCTCACGCCCTCGCGGCGCCATGCGGCGACGATTTCGCGAAGCTGGTCAACGCTCCTGACGATCGGCACGCTCACGCTGCTTCTCCGCTCTTGGTGGCGTCCGTGTCGGCGGGCTTGGGCGCATCGGCAAACACGTGCTTGGCGGCCGGAAACTGGCGCTCCTTCACCTCGTGCGCATAGGAAGCGATCGCAGCCGCAGCCGCCTCCCCCAGTTCAGCATAGCGCTTGACGAACTTGGGTCGGAAGTCGCCGAAGAGGCCCAGCATGTCGTCGACGACGAGAATCTGGCCGTCACAGGCTGCCGAGGCACCGATGCCAATGGTCGGGGCCGCCACCTCCCCGGTGATCCGGCGGGCGAGCGCTTCAGGAACCTTTTCCAGGACGACCGCAAAGGCGCCCGCTTCGCTCACCGCAATTGCGTCGCGCCTGATGCGCTCGGCATCCCCGCCCCTGCCCTGCACGCGGTAGCCACCGATGGCGTTGATGGCCTGCGGCGTCAAGCCGACATGAGCCATGACGGGCATGCCGCGTGCGGCGAGGAAGCCGATCGTCTCTGCCATCGTTTCGCCGCCTTCGAGCTTGACGGCAGTGCAGCCGGTCTCCGACATGACGCGCGCAGCATTTCGGAAAGCCTGCTCTGGGCTTTCCTCGTAGGAACCGAACGGCAGGTCGACCACCATCAGCGCCTGCTTGATGCCACGGCGCACCGCCTGGCCGTGCGTGATCATCATCTCCAGCGTGACACCGAGCGTCGAGGGCAGGCCGTGGAGAACCATGCCGACGCTGTCGCCGACGAGCACCACATCACAATGGGGATCGACAAGCCGGGCGACTGGGGTGGTGTAGGCGGTAAGGCAGACGAGCGGCGTCCCACCTTTGCGCGAACGAATATCCGGCGGTGTGATCGCCTTGGTGTCACCAAACGCGCTCAATGGATCCTCCTTCCCCTACGTTACCAACCGCGGGTGTCGCCTTTGGCACATTTCTGTGCAGGTGCGAAGAGCTAAAAATGCCCGTGCAGCTGTGGGGTGTTGACGTGCCGACAGGCGCGCTTACACTAAATCGATTAAGGTCCCCCGAGCTGGCCAAGTAATTCGCGAACATGGACGATCAGGCAATACGACTCAGGAAAGACAGAGCCGCCTTCAAGGCCGACGACGTCAAAGTGGACCTGATCGCCCTTGTCGTCGCCGTAAACGACAGTGAACCCTGTGTCCTCACCATCGGCCAGGCAGACACCTTGCCCTCCGGTCCCTTTGCGCTTGAGCACCGATCGCTGCAATCCGGCTTGAGGGGGTGGGTCGAGCAGCAGACCGGCCATCGGCTGGGGTACATTGAGCAACTTTACACGTTCGCTGATCGGGATCGCATCGGCGCCGAGCGCCAGCAGCGCGTCATCTCCATCAGCTATCTTGCATTGACCCGCAAGGAACAGGCAGCGGGCTCGCCCAAGTGCGGATGGCAGAATTGGTATGAATATTTTCCATGGGAGGACCACCGCTCCGGCACGCCTCCGGTCGTGCTGGACGTTCTGCGACCACGCTTGATTGAATGGGCAAACGGCGTCCGCGATTCGGCCACGCGACGTGAACGCTGGCAGCGGGCGACGATAGCCTTCGGCTTCGACGACCGCCTTTGGAACGAGGAACTCACGCTTCAACGCTATGAGTTAGTCTACGAAGCAGGCCTGGTCCAAGAGGCCGTAAGAGGGCGGGACGCGGCGCCCCCTCCGCTGGTGCCCAGCAAGTCCATGGTCGCCGATCATCGCCGCATCGTGGCGACCGGCATTGCGCGGCTGCGCTCCAAGATCAAATACCGGCCGGTCGTCTTTGAGCTGATGCCGCCGGTCTTCACGCTTTTGCAGCTGCAGCGAACCGTGGAGGCGCTCGCCGGCAGGCTCATCCACAAGCCGAACTTTCGCCGACTGATCGAACAGCAGGAGCTGGTCGAGGAGACCGGAGAGGCCACCACTGAGACCGGCGGCCGGCCAGCGAAGCTTTTCCGTTTCCGCCACGCCGTTCTCGACGATAGGCTCATCGCCGGGACAAAATTGCCGCTGGCGCGGGGTTGACATCCCTTATACTCACAGCAAGTATATGCTGGTTATTTTCAATTAGAGTATAAGCAGGAGGGGGTTGATGAGCGCCATGCTGCCTGCGGCCGCGTTGCTCTACGAGCGCGTCCGGCGAGTGATCCCGCCGATCGAATGGCCGGCTTTCGTCGACGATATCGAGGCGATCCTTGCACTGAAGCGCGAGCGCAACGCCATCATCCTGGCGCACAACTATCAGACGCCCGAGATTTTCCATTGCGTGGCCGACATCGTCGGCGACAGCTTGGCATTAGCCCGCACGGCTGCGACGATCGAGGCGCAAGTCATCGTGCTGGCCGGCGTCCATTTCATGGCCGAAACGGCCAAGCTCCTTAATCCGGACAAGACGGTGCTCATTCCGGATCTCAGCGCCGGTTGCTCGTTGGCGGAATCAATCACGGCAGAAGACGTGCGCTTGATGCGCCAGCGTTATCCCGGCGTTCCGATCATTACTTATGTAAACACGTCGGCCGAAGTGAAAGCCGAGTCGGATATCTGCTGTACATCCGGCAACGCCAAGGCGGTCGTCGAATCCCTGGGGGTTCTCCGGGTGATCATGTTGCCGGACGAATATCTGGCCCAGAATATCGCCGCCCAGACAGATGTGCAGATCGTCGCCTGGAAAGGGCATTGCGAGGTGCATGAGCGCTTTACACCGGCCGACATCCGCGAGTTGCGCGAAAGCCATCCCGGCGTGGTCGTGCTCGCCCATCCCGAATGCCCGCCCGGCGTCGTGGCTGAAGCAGATTTTTCCGGCTCGACGGCTGCCATGTCCGACTATGTCGACAGGCAAAGGCCGCCACGTGTCGTGCTGATGACGGAATGCTCGATGAGCGACAACGTCGCGTTAGCGCACCCAGAGGTCGAGTTCATCCGGCCCTGCAATTTGTGCCCGCACATGAAGCGGATCACGCTTGCCAACATCCGCACGGCGCTCGAGCAGAACCACCATGTCGTAACCATCGAACCCGGGATCGCCGGGCGCGCGCGGCTTGCGGTCGAACGGATGCTGGCAGTTTGAGCGCCGACCTCCGCAGCTTCTTCGGGCGGCCCATCATCATCGGCGGCGGCATCGCCGGACTGATGACCGCGCTTCAACTGTCGCCGGAGCCGGTGCTTCTTCTGTCAAGGTCGCTGCTGGGAGCTGACAATTCGAGCACCTGGGCACAGGGGGGTCTGGCTGCAAGTTTCGGCGAAGACGACGATCCGGCAATGCACCTGGCCGATACGCTTGCTGCCGGGGATGGTCTCTGCGACAGAGAAGTGGCGAGCCGCATCCTCCAAGCCGCGCCCAAGGCCATAGAGGGGCTTGCGGCCTTTGGGGTTCCCTTTGACCGCACGCCGAAAGGATCACTGTGCCTCGGATTGGAGGCCGCACACAGTCGACGTCGCATCGTTCATGCGCATGGGGACGGCACCGGGCGTGAGATCATGCGTGCCCTGATCGCGGCTGTGCGTTCCACTCCGTCGATAGTTGTCGTGGAGGCCGTGGAAGCGCGCCGGCTGGCCGTGCGAGAGAATGCGATCCGGGGCGTCTGGGCGAGCTGTTCGATCGGACCTTTCTTCTTCGGCTCACGGCGGGTCGTCCTCGCCACCGGTGGCATCGGGGGACTGTTTCTCGACACCACGAACCCTTGTGGCAGTTGCGGACAAGGCCTTGCACTTGCGGCCCGCGCTGGAGCTGTCCTAGCCGACCTCGAATTCATCCAGTTCCACCCGACCGCGCTTGACGGCCCAGAACGCCCTATGGCCCTGGTCAGCGAGGCTGTCCGAGGCGAAGGTGCTGCCCTGATCGATGAAACCGGCCAGGCTTTTCTTCAAAGCGTGCCAGGGGCGGAACTTGCGCCTCGCGATGTCTTGGCCCGCGCCGTGTGGAACCATCTTGCGAACGGCCACCGTGTTTTTCTCGACGCCCGACAACGGCCTGGCCCGGCATTCGCTCGACATTTCCCGACAATCGCATCAGCCTGTCGTGGAGCGGGCATCAATCCCGCGCGCGATCTCATCCCCATTCGTCCGGCCCAACACTACCACATGGGTGGCGTTGCCGTGGACAGCTTTGGCAGGACCTCCGTCGAGGGGCTGTGGGCCTGCGGCGAAGTCGCTTCGACAGGACTGCATGGCGCCAACAGGCTCGCCAGCAATTCCTTGACCGAGGCAATCGTGTGCGCCCGCTGGGTCGCTGAAAGTGTCGCCGGAACGCCTGCTCGCAGAACAAGACCTGCGTTTGCGAACGTTTACCCACCGCCCGCTCCGATACCCGTGCGTGTTTTCCTGTCGCGCGCACTCGGCATCGTCCGGGACGGTGAAGGGTTGAAAGCAGCCGCGCGTGCCTTATTGCCGCTCGCCGAAAGCAAGGATGCGGTCTCGGATCCGGCGGCTGTCGGGCTGATGATCGCGGTTGCCGCCCTGTTGCGCGAAGAAAGCCGCGGCGCTCACTACCGGACAGACTTTCCTCATCATGCGACTGTCGCCAGACGGTCCGAAATCACCCTCGAAGCCGCCTTGGCCGCTGCGCGGGAACTCGGACACTCCCCAAGCCTCGAAGGGGCAAAGTGATGAAGCTCTCGCCGCTTCCCACGGTCATGCTTGAGCCGCTTGTAAGGGCAGCTCTTCTTGAAGACCTTGGCAGAGCCGGCGACTTGACCACGCAGGCCATCGTCCCGAAGGAACACCAAGCGGGAACCGTGCTGGCGGCGCGCCAGTCCGGAGTTGTCGCCGGCCTCGATCTGGCGATGCTCGCTTTCCGCTTGATTGATCCTGATGTCGAAATCTCGGTGGAGCGGGCAGACGGCTGCAATGTCATGGATGGAGAGGTCATTGCATCAGTGGTTGGCCCTGCCCGGGCCATTCTCACAGCCGAACGGACGGCACTCAATTTTTTGTGCCATCTGAGCGGCATCGCGACAGCAACGGCATCGATCGTCGCTGCGGTTCGTGGATATGGCGCGAAGATCGTCTGCACGCGCAAGACGACGCCTGGATTGCGGGCAGTCGAAAAGTATGCGGTGCGCGCGGGTGGCGGATCCAATCACCGCTTCGGCCTCGACGACGCAATTCTGATCAAGGACAACCACATCGCCATCGCAGGCGGCGTTCGCCCGGCGCTCGAGCGCGCACGAAGAGGGGCCGGTCATCTCGTCAAGATCGGAGTCGAGGTCGATACTCTGGCCCAGTTGGAGGAGGTGCTTGGCTTCGCTCCCGATGCGGTTCTGCTCGACAACATGTCCCTCGCCGATCTTCGCCGCGCCGTCGCAATCGTTGGCGGCCGTGCTATCACCGAGGCTTCTGGCGGGATCACATCCGATACAGCGCGAGCGATTGCCGCGACCGGCGTTGATCTGATTTCGGTCGGCCGACTCATCCACAGCGCGCCGATCCTGGATATCGGCCTCGACCATCGGGGCTCATGATTGTCTGAGTAACGAACAGGATTTGGTCAACTGTCCTCTCCGATCGTCGACAGTCAGATAGCAAAGACCCCGCAAGACAGACCGGAGGAACAGCATGGACATGCAAACAGCCAGTCCAACGCAGACATCGCCACAGGCTCAATCCCCTGACCCTGGAGCGTGGACCCTGGAGAAGGCTCAGGCACTTCACGATGCCCCCTTCAACAATCTCCTCTTCCTCGCGCAAACCGTGCACCGCCAGAATTTCGATCCTAACAGGGTCCAGCTCAGCCGGCTTCTCAGCATCAAGACGGGAGGATGCCCGGAGGATTGTGGCTATTGCAGCCAGTCGGCGCATCACGAGACCGGCCTGAAGGCGTCGAAGCTGATGGAGGTCAGGCGCGTCGTCGCCGAGGCGAAGAAAGCGCGTGACGCCGGCGCCACGCGTTATTGCATGGGCGCGGCCTGGCGGAACCCCAAAGCGCGCGACATGGATGCGATGGTGGCGATGGTCGAGGGCGTCAAGGCGCTGGGCATGGAGACCTGCATGACGCTGGGCATGCTCGATCTTGAGCAAGCCGCTCGTCTGAAGCAGGCGGGTCTCGACTATTACAACCACAACATCGATACGTCGGAACGCTACTACAGCGAGGTCATCAGCACGCGGAGTTTCGCCGAGCGGCTCGAGACACTCGAGCACGTTCGCCAATCTGGCATCAAGGTCTGCTGCGGCGGCATTATCGGCATGGGCGAGGAGCCGGTGGACCGGATCGACATGCTGGTGACGCTGGCCAATCTGCCGGAACATCCGCAAAGCGTTCCGATCAACATGCTGATTCCGATCGCCGGCACGCCGCTTGCCGATGCCAAGCCCATTGAGCCGATCGAATTCGTGCGCGTGATCGCGCTGGCGCGCATCATGATGCCGAAATCGCATATCCGTCTCTCCGCCGGCCGTATGGCCATGACCGACGAGATGCAGGCACTGTGCTTTTTTGCCGGCGCCAACTCGATCTTCGTCGGCGACACGCTGCTGACGGCGGACAATCCCGGTGAGGACAAGGATAGCCTGCTGTTCCGGCGCCTTGGCATCGAGCCGATGGAACTCGAGGCGCAATGAACGGGGCACCGCTTGCCCGCTATGAGGCGACCTTGCAGGGACTGGCGCGCAAGGACCGGCTGCGGACGCTGAAGCCGCGCGCCGGGCGCGACTTCTCGTCGAACGACTATCTCGGGCTTGCCGCCTCCAAAAGACTTGGCGAAGCGGTTGCGGCGGCGATTGCGCGTGGCACGCCGGTTGGCGCCACCGGGTCGCGGCTGTTGCGCGGCAATGCACCGGAACACGAGCAGCTCGAGGCAGACGCGGCGGCATTCTTTGGAGCCGACCGCGCGCTGTTCTTCGGCAGCGGCTACATCGCCAACTTCGCTCTACTGACGGCGCTGCCGCAGAAGGGCGACCTTTTGGTCCTCGATGAGCTCGCCCATGCCAGCATGCATGAGGGTGCGCAGGCCGGGCGCGCACAGTTCGTGCTGGCCGCGCACAACGACGCCAACGCTGTCGACGATGCGATCACGCGTTGGCGCGCCGAAGGCGGCATAGGATGCGTCTGGATCGCGGTGGAAAGCCTTTACAGCATGGATGGCGACTGCGCGCCTTTGGAGAGCCTGGTCGCGCTTGCCGATCGGCACGGCGCATTCATCGTCATTGACGAGGCGCATTCGACCGGCGTCTGGGGACCGGACGGCCGGGGGCTTGCCGCCGCTTTCGAGGGCCGCGACAACATCGTCGCGCTCCACACCTGCGGCAAGGCGCTCGGCGCATCTGGTGGGCTCGTGACCGGGCCGAGGACACTGTGCGAGTATCTGATCAACCGTTGCCGGCCATTCATCTACGCCACCGCGCCATCGCCGCTGATGGCAGTGGCAGTGCGCGAAGCACTCGCAATGCTCGCCGACGAGCCTATACGGCGTATTCAGCTGCATGAACGCGTTGCCCTCGCCGGCCGCCAGCTGGCCGAGCGCTGCGGCGTGATACCCAGCGGCTCGCAGATCCAGCCCCTGGTAATCGGCGATGTCAGGCGCACCATGGCAGTGGCGGCGCGCCTGCAGGCCCGCGGCTTCGACATACGCGGTATTCGTCCTCCGACCGTGCCCGAGGGCACGTCGCGGCTGCGCATCTCACTGACGCTCAATATCGGCGAAGCCGACATTTCCGCCATGGTCGAGGCGCTGGTCGAGGTGTTGGCCCAAAGATTGCCGGAGGCGATATGACCCAACGCATCGTCATCACCGGAACCGACACGGGAGTTGGCAAGACCGTGTTTGCGGCTGGGCTCGCCGGTTTGCTCGACGGCTTTTACTGGAAACCGGTGCAATCGGGCCTCGACGGCGAGACCGACAGCGAGGTGGTCGCGCGGCTTGCCGGCTTGCCCTCAGAGCGCGTGCTGCCGGAAGCCTACCGCTTGCGGAGCCCGCTGTCGCCGCATCGTTCGGCCGAGATCGACGGCGTGGCGATCAAGGCTGCCGATCTTGCTTTTCCCGTGCTACCGACGCCGCTCGTCATCGAAGGCTCCGGCGGCCTGATGGTGCCGCTTAACCGGCGCACAAGGCTCATCGACATCTTCGCTGAATGGCGGCTGCCCGTCATTCTGTGCGCCCGCACCACGCTCGGCACCATCAACCACACCTTGCTCTCGATCGAGGCGCTCCGCGCCCGATCCATCCCGTTGGCCGGCATCGCTTTCATCGGCGATGAGATGGCCGATACGCAACGGACCATCGTGGAATTCAGCGGTGCGCCGCAGCTCGGCAGGCTGCCGCACCTCGATCTGCTGACCGGCAAGACACTGAGGGACGCAATGATTGCCGGCTTCGCCTTCGCCTCGATTACTGGAGGTGACTGATGTCGCAGTCTCATGTGTGGCATCCCTTCACCCAGCACGCGCTCGAGCCTGCGATCCCAGAAATCGTCCGGACTGAAGGCGCCTATCTCCGCAGGGCCGACGGCGCCCGCATCCTGGACGCCATCTCCTCCTGGTGGGTCGTCACACATGGCCACCGCCATCCCCGCATCATGAAGGCAATCGAGACAACCGCGTCGAGCCTCGACCAGATTATCTTTGCGGGCTTCACGCACGAGCCGGCAGAGCGCTTGGCCAAGGCGCTTGTCGGCCTCGCTCCCGCTGGACTCGACTGGGTGTTCTATTCCGACAGTGGCTCGACCTCGGTCGAAGTAGCGCTGAAGATGGCACTCAGTTATTTCCGCAACATCGGCGCCCCACGCTCGCGCATCGTCGTCATGGATCACAGCTATCATGGCGACACGATCGGCACGATGAGCGTCGGTGCGCGTGGCGTGTTCAACGCCGCCTACGAACCCTTGCTGTTCGAGGTCGACACCATCCCCTTTCCGGCAGCGGGGCGCGAGCAGGAGACGCTGGATCGTTTAGAGGCTGTGACCCGCGATCGACGAGCCGCAGCCTTAATCGTCGAGCCGCTGGTGCTGGGCGCCGGCGGCATGCTGATGTATCCGGCTTCAGTTCTGGCCGAATTGAAGAAGATCACTGAGGCCTCCGGCACGCTGCTGATCGCCGACGAAGTGATGACCGGCTGGGGGCGGACCGGAACCATGTTCGCCTGCGAGCAGGCATCGATCTCTCCAGATATCCTGTGCACCTCGAAAGGCCTGACCGGCGGCGCCATCCCGCTGGCCGTAACGCTTGCCACCGATGCCATCTTCCAGGCTCATTATTCCGAGGACCGGAAGAAGACGTTTTTCCATTCGAGCTCCTACACTGCCAACCCGATTGCCTGCGCGGCAGCACTTGCCAATGTCGAGATCTGGCGGGACGAGCCGGTGGCCGAGCGCATTGCGGCCTTGAGCGCAATGCAGGCCACCGGGCTTCGACGCTTTCGCGACAACAGCTTCTTCACCGACTGCCGGGCGACCGGCACGATCGCGGCGCTCGACCTGCGAACCGGTTCCGCAGGTTATCTCGCCGAGATCGGACCGAAACTGCGCGCTTTCTTCCTCGAGCGAGGGCTACTTGTGCGCCCGCTCGGCAATGTCCTCTACCTTCTGCCACCCTATTGCATCACCGGCGACGAGCTCGAGCGACTCTATGACGCCATTGAGGAGGCGGGCGAACGCTTCGGGTCCAGGCCATGAGCAAGTCGTCGCGCATTCTCGGGTTTGGCCATCATGCGCCTGGGCGCAAGGTGGCGAATGCCGAAATCGAGAGCAATCTCGGTCTTGATCCAGGCTGGATCGAAAGGCGTACCGGGATACGGTCGCGCTTCTGGGCAACCGACGAAGACACGCTGTCTGGTCTTGCCACCCAGGCTGGCGACATGGCGCTGGCGAACGCCGGTATTGCGCGCCACGACATCGGTCTGCTGTTGCTTGCCACCTCGACGCCCGACCATCTTCTGCCGCCGAGCGCGCCGCTGGTCGCACACAAGCTTGGCCTTGGCCGCGCAGGCGCGGTGGATCTGACAGGCGCCTGCGCCGGCTTCATCTATGCGCTGATGTTTGCGGACGGATTTACCCGCCTGCACGGCAAAGCGAGCCTTGTTATCGCCGCCAACATCCTCAGCCGCCGCATCAATCCAGCCGAGCGCGCAAGCTCGGTCCTGTTTGCCGATGCCGCCGGCGCCCTGGTGATCGGTCAGTGCGATGATGCTGATCGGGGCATTCTCGGTGCCTCGGTGGCTTCGGACGGCTCGCGATACGGGCTGATCCAGATTCCCGCAGGAGGAAGCAACAAGCCGTTCCACGGTGACCTCGATCTCGCGCAAACCCGAATGAGGATGACGGACGGCCGCGAAGTGTTCGCAAAGGCCGTCGAGATGATGACCGATTGCTCGACAAGCGCGCTAGCCGCTGCCGGAGTGCGGCCACACGATCTCGGCCGGTTCGTGCCGCATCAGGCCAATACTCGGATTTTCGACGCGGTCGGGAGGAACCTCGGCATCGCGGACCAAGCAATTGTCAAGACGATTGCCGAATACGGCAACTCTTCGGCCGCGACGATCCCGCTGTCGCTCTCGCTCGCCAACCAGACGGAGCCATTCCAGCCTGGAGAGAAAATCCTTCTGTCGGCGGCGGGTGCGGGTCTCAGCGGCGGCGCTCTCGTGGTTGGAATCTAGCCGGCCGGCTCACGCGCGCAGGACTGGTCATGAATGGCAATAGGGCAACAGAACCAATGCCAAAATGGCCTTCTGAAGCTCGACATGATCGAGCTGACGCAGCACGACCCCGTGCGAGCCTCTGGATGAGATCAAATGCATCACCCTTGCATCATTCGTGCCATATGAATAAAGCTCAAATACAAAGGGTGAGCCGCCCCATATATGTCTGATACCCGACATTGTTCACATAAAAGGCTCGATGCTTACACGCTCTTTGCTCTCTTCTCTTTGCTGTCTGCTCTTTTCTCTTTGCTCTTTGCTCTTCCGTCTTGACTAGCAGGAGCATGCGGCTTATCTCATTGCCGCGTTAGCACTCGCTTCCGCTGAGTGCTAAGCACGCTCCGGCAACGGAGAACCGTTCAACATCTGCACCAAGGACATCCAAAAATGGCAAAGTCGAATTTCCGGCCGCTGCATGACCGCGTGGTCGTTCGCCGGGTCGAATCCGAATCCAAGACCGCCGGCGGGATCATCATCCCGGATACGGCGAAGGAAAAGCCGCAGGAAGGCGAGATCATCGCCGTCGGCTCCGGCGCTCGTGACGAAGCTGGCAAGCTGGTCCCGCTGGACGTCAAGGCCGGCGACCGCATCCTGTTCGGCAAGTGGTCGGGCACCGAAGTCAAGCTCAATGGCGAAGACCTTCTGATCATGAAGGAATCCGACATTATGGGCATCATCGGCTGACACGCTGCCGCCTTTCCTTCGCACCATCAAATCTGAATTTCGGGCGAGATGCCCAGGAGTAAAAAAATGGCTGCCAAAGACGTAAAATTCTCCCGCGATGCCCGTGAGCGCATGCTTCACGGCATCAACATCCTCGCCGACGCGGTGAAGGTCACGCTCGGCCCCAAGGGCCGCAACGTCGTCATCGACAAGTCGTTCGGCGCACCGCGCATCACCAAGGACGGGGTCACCGTCGCCAAGGAAATCGAACTTTCCGACAAGTTCGAGAACATGGGCGCGCAGATGATCCGCGAAGTTGCTTCGAAGACCAACGACATCGCCGGTGACGGCACCACAACCGCGACCGTTCTGGCGCAGTCGATCGTCCAGGAAGGCAACAAGGCCGTTGCCGCCGGCATGAACCCGATGGACCTGAAGCGCGGCATCGATCTGGCCGTGACCGAAGTCGTCGCGGCGCTCGGCAAGGCTGCCAAGAAGATCAAGACCTCCGAGGAAGTCGCCCAGGTCGGCACGATCGCCGGCAATGGCGACGAGTCGGTCGGCAAGATGATCGCCGAAGCGATGCAGAAGGTCGGCAACGAAGGCGTCATCACGGTTGAGGAAGCCAAGACCGCCGAGACTGAACTCGAGGTCGTCGAAGGCATGCAGTTCGACCGCGGCTATCTCTCGCCCTACTTCGTCACCAACGCCGACAAGATGGTTGCCGAGCTCGAGGACGTCTACATCCTCCTGCACGAGAAGAAACTCTCCAACCTCCAGGCGATGCTGCCGGTCCTCGAAGCCGTCGTGCAGACCTCGAAGCCGCTGCTCATCATCTCGGAAGACGTCGAAGGCGAGGCGCTCGCCACGCTGGTCGTCAACAAGCTGCGTGGCGGCCTGAAGATCGCCGCCGTCAAGGCGCCGGGCTTCGGTGATCGCCGCAAGGCCATGCTGGAAGACATCGCCATCCTCACCGGTGGCCAGGTCATCTCCGAAGACCTCGGCATCAAGCTCGAGAACGTCGGCCTCAACATGCTCGGCCGCGCCAAGAAGGTGTCGATCTCCAAGGAGAACACCACCATCGTCGACGGCGCCGGCAAGAAGGCCGAGATCCAGGGCCGCGTCGCCCAGATCAAGCAGCAGATCGAAGAGACCACCTCGGACTACGACAAGGAGAAGCTGCAGGAACGTCTGGCCAAGCTCGCCGGCGGCGTTGCGGTGATCCGCGTCGGCGGCGCGACGGAAGTCGAAGTCAAGGAAAAGAAGGACCGCGTCGATGACGCCCTCAACGCGACCCGCGCGGCCGTCGAAGAAGGCATCGTTGCAGGCGGCGGCGTCGCTCTCCTGCGCGCTTCGGCCGACATCAAGGTCACCGGCGTCAATGCCGACCAGGCCGCCGGCATCAACATCGTTCGTCGTGCGCTGCAGGCTCCGGCCCGCCAGATCGCGGCCAACGCCGGTGCGGAAGCATCGATCGTTGCCGGCAAGATCCTTGAGAACAAGGGCGCGACCTTCGGCTACAACGCCCAGACCGGCGAATATGGCGACATGATCGCCATGGGTATCGTCGATCCGGTCAAGGTCGTGCGCACTGCCCTCCAGGACGCGGCCTCGGTCGCCGGCCTGCTCGTCACCACCGAAGCCATGATCGCGGAGGCTCCGAAGAAGGAGTCGGCTGGCGGCGGCATGCCTGGCGGCATGGGCGGCGGCGGTATGGGCGGCATGGGCGGCATGGGCGGCATGGATTTCTAATCCAGCACCTATCAACCTACAGCGGAAAGGGCGGCAGCAATGCCGCCCTTTCCTTGTGTGCCGAACATGATCGACAACTTGGAGTGCGTCCCGAGGATCTCGTCAGAATTAGGATCTTGTCCGATCGAGCAATTCGCGGGCTCAACCTGGTCAAACCGGCGCCCCCTACGAACTGCCCGATCCTTGAGGATTCCGCTGCGCGACAATCACGATGATTCATTCAGTTGGTAGCTATAGGCGGTGAATCATGAGGGGCATTGAGGAGCGTGGCAAGGCGCCCATCTCGGCATTTAGGATATCGAAACAGCGATCGACAGACTTGTAGGCATACCTCGCCTGTCGCTTGCCCATCATGTGGATCATCTCGATGCCGGAGAGGATAACCACGGCGCTCGCCTGCGACTTGAAGCCGATGGATCGAATGCGGCGCTTGATACGCCGGTGATCCTGTTCGATCCGATTGTTGAGATACCGGCTATTGCGGATGCGGATCGGCTTCAGCGGTCGCCGCGATCGCTGCCGCAGCCGGCTTTCAGCGTCGCAGGAAAGGATCGCTTCGTAATTGGTCTGGCTGCCGTCGATGACGATGCGCTCCGGCCGGCCATGGCGCGTCAGCGCCTTGTGGAGGAAGCGTTGGGCCGCCACCAGGTCACGGTTTTCGCTGAAGAACAACTCGACCGTGTCGCCGAGGCTGTCGATGGCGCGGTAGAGATACATCCATGGCCGCGGACCTTGATGTACGTCTCGTCCATATGCCACTTGCTGCCGACCACACGCTTGCGCCGGTTGAAGCGCTCCAGCAGCTACGGCGAGAAGTGGGCGACCCAGCGATGCACGGTGGAATGGGCGACCTTCAAGCCGCATTCGGCCATCATCTCTTCCAGATCGCGCAGGCTCAGAGTGTAGGCCAGCTACCAGCGCACGCACAGCAGGATCACCGACTGGTCGATATGGTGGCCGTTGAACATCACGTGCTCCTCCACAGCTGAGGAGTGTTTCTTGCCATGCTCCGCTTACCAAAAGGTTTGCGACAGAGCCGTTCGAACCCCATGCCGACACCATCGTCAAGGGCGGCCGCGATGTCGAATATGGCCACAAGATCCTATGAGGAGGGTGGTTAGCGACCTGCGCTGTGGCAAAGGTGAGGTTGCTAAACCCTAGACACCCTACCTTGGAGGCCGAGCATGCCCGTTGCAGCACACCGACCCGATGCGTTGACCGCCATCCGCACTGATCTTGGCGCAATTTTCGTCTCGTTGGAACTCAGCCGCTCGAAATGGCTGATCACCTCGCTGTCGCCGGGCGCTGGCGAGAAGATGTCGAAACACGCAGTGGCGGCCGGCGACGTGGCCGGCATGCTGGCGCGGTTTGCCGAGCTCAACCGGAAGGCCGAGGCGCGGACCGGGAAATGCTTTCCGATCATCGTCGTCCAAGAGGCCGGGCTCGACGGCTTTTGGATCCACAGGGTGCTGCAGGCCGAAGGAATCGAAAGCCACGTCGTCGATCCGGCCTCGATTGCCACCTCACGCCGGCGGCGTCGGGCAAAGACCGACAAGATCGACGGCGAGGCGCTGGTGCGCGCGCTGCTCGCCTATAAGAGGGGCGAGCCGCGCGTCTGCGCCATGCTGCGGGTGCCCACCCCCGAGGAAGAGGACCGCCGCCGCCTCTCGCGTGAGCGCAAGGCCTTGACGAACGAGCGGACCCGCCATGTCAACCGCATCAAAGGCCTGCTGTTTGCACAGGGTGTCTCCGGCTACGAGCCGTTGCGGCGCGATCGGCGCAGGTGCCTTGAGGCGCTGAAGACCGGCGACGGGCGTCCGCTGCCGGACCATCTGAAGCAGCAGATTGATCGCGAACTCGAACGGCTGGAGCTGCTGATGGAACAGATCAAGGCGGTCGAGGCCGAGCGCGACGCCATGCTTGCGACCGAGCAGAGTGCCTCGCCAGCCCCGGCCATGCTGCTCGACCTGAAGGGCATCGGGCAGGAGTTTGCCGCCGTGCTGTGGACGGAGGGCCTGTCGCGGCACTACGACAACCGACGACAGCTGGCCGCCTACGCCGGCCTGGCCTGGCGGCGACCCCCTGGCAAAGCGGCTCCGTCTCACACGACCAGGGCGTTTCGAAATCCGGCAATCCAAGGCTGCGAACTACGCTGATCCAGCTCGCGTGGCTATGGCTGCGCCATCAATCGCAATCGGCGCTCTCCTTGTGGTTCAAGGAGCGGGTGAAGCAGAACGGCGGGCGCCTCAAGAAGGCGACGATTGTGGCGCTCGCCCGCAAGCTACTCGTGGCGCTGTGGAAATACGTCAACGCCGGCGTCGTCATCGAGGGGGCGGTCATGAAGAGCGCCTGATGCCGATTGCCGCTCACCCATGGAATGTGAACTAAGCACTTCTTCCAGGGCCTGATCAGTCCTGGCGGATCCAGGTGGACGAACCGAAGGTTGGGATGGCCTGAAATGCCCCGCCACAAGAATGGTCCCGTCCTCCTGAGCCCGTACCCGCCGCAAGCGGGATGTTGGTGCCGCTGTTTCGAGCAGCGACCGTATATAAGTTGGATTGGGCTCGGATAAACGGGCCGCGTCATGCCATCGGGCTCAGACCATGGATTCCGCAACACATCGAGAAGGTGAAGAAATGTTGCCCTGACACACCCGTTCCGTCTTTACCTTCCTCATATAAGCTCAACCTGACGACGGGCAGGCAGTCTGTTCTTTCAATTTAGACCAACTATGCGGATGCCGCCTCAGTCAATTCAAGAAGGTAACCAATGCCGCGCACGGTCGTGATCCGTGGCGTTGCACCTGACCTACTCAGGTGTCCACGTAAGCGATAGATTCCGACTTCAAGCGCGTTGGCAGATACCTCGTCGTTGAACGAATAGAGGTGATCTTCCAACTGCGCACGAGGCACGATGCGGCCTGCACGGATAAGCAGATGCTCTAAAATACATAATTCGCGGCGTGCGATCTTCAGAGGATGACCCGAGACGGAAACCTGTCGGCCGATCGGATCGAAATTGAGATTGCCAAATACAACGATGGGGTCGGTCACCTGTGTCGACCGGCGCAGAATGGCTCTCATTCTGGCGATGAGCTCATCGAAAGAGACGGGCTTGAGCAGAAAGTCGTCCGCGCCACCGTTGAAAATTGCAATTCGCTTCTCGAGATCGTTGATGCTGCTCATAATGAGGGTTGGAACTGAATGCCCGTCGCTCCTTAGCTGTCTCAGCCAGCCCAAGCCATCGCCATCTGGCAGAGCCAACTCCAGCAGGAGAATTTCATAGGTTGCGCAACAAAATGCCCTCGACGCCTGTTCCAGGTTGCCAACTACATCAACGGCAAAACCGCTATCCCCGAGCGCAGCTCGCACGGCGCGCGTAAGATCCACATGATGATCAATGAGCAGCGTTCGCATTTCACGTCCTATCAAGGTAGGACAGGTCACCGTCCGCTGTAAGACCGGGGCGACAGCAGAAGTCGCGCAACTCGTCGTAGTGTTCGTAACGCTCTTTCCGATGGGTGATCGCGGGAGCATGCAAGCCGCACGCCTGCAATAGTCGGGGATGGAACACGTGAAGACCTGTTGACGGGCTGAAGCCGTCGGTCGGCCAGCCCACAATGCCACCGACTCTGCGTGCGATTTCTCTGCGCATCGATCCTCCTATATGGGTTGCGTCGCAAACTCCAGCTGAGGTCGCAAGGGCAGGTTGCGGCTTTGTTCATTGAGAGGACCACCAGGAGGATTACCTATATGGCACTTCCCGATTTACCAACCGGTCATTCCGAACCACGTTCGGCGGCTTTGAACACGCTCATTGAGCGCGGCTAGGTAAATCAAGGGTACGACCTGCCGGGTGTCGATGCCGCTTTTGAAGCAGGCATCGGCACCAGCTCGCTGAGCGTCGCCCGCGCAATTCAGCGGACGCGCTCGATACACCCAGTCGAATCGTGCCGCAGCTTGCCTCGCCGACAGGGCGCCCGAAGACTTCAGACTTGTGACCGAAGGTCTACGCCCAGTCCTCCTCCCATTATCCACCTCCGTCAAATCAAAGTGGACGTTCAATCTGAACAAATTACGCCATCGTATCACAAACCACTTACCGATCCCCGACATGCTCTAGCCTTAGTGCTTGTTAAGAAGGTCGGCTACTGTCTCTCCGCGTCGCCGGGCATCGGCGGCGAGCCACACCTCCCCCACCTCATACACGTCGCCGTGGGTACGGAACGGCACAATGACGTCAATGGCAGCCGACAGCAGGTCAAGAAGCGTGTGGTCTTCCACAGCAGCTCCTTGCGGGCTGCTCTTGACGAGTGAAAAGAGCTTTTTAAAGCCTTGGACCGGATCCGCCCCATGAATCGTTGATATTGATCCCGCATGGCCGGAGACGACTTCGCTAAGGTAGGCCCAAGCAGCATCATCGCGCATCTCGCCAAGCAATATTCGATCAGGGCGCATGCGCAAGCTGGCTTGCAACAGTTGTTCGGCTGTCACCGCACCTACGCCTGCTCGGTCCTTCGGATAGAGTAACCGGACATGGTTCTCGTGCGGGATTGCAAGTTCGAGCGTGTCCTCGATACTTATCAGCCTCTCTTGCGGGGGTATAGCGTTGATCAAAGTCTTGCTCATTGTCGTTTTGCCGCTTCCAGTAGGTCCGCAAAGCAGCATCGTGAGCCGCCCGCAAACGCACGCTCGCAAAAATTGCTCCAAGTCACCATTGTCGTAGTGCTGAAGAATCGTTTCGTCCTGCCGCTCTTGGCGCTCCTTTCGTGACCGCCATTGATTCCAACGCGAGTATTCGTAGCGAGAAGAAACTTCCTTGAGTTCGGTCACACGACTTGAGGGACGCCGTATCGTCAGGCTTATTGTTCCTGAGGGAACAGCGGGCGGCAAACAGATCTGCAGCCGCTCTCCGTTCGGCAGCTCAGTCGCACAGAGGGGGCTTTGCGGTCCGACATCTTGCTTGCGCAGCGCTCCAGCGAGGATCGCGATGTCCTCCAGATCGTCATAAGATAGCGGTAGCGGATGTTTCGTGAAAACGCCGGCCTGTCGGACAAAGGCTTCCCCAGGCCGGTTGATAGCGACCTCTTCGGTCCTTGGCTCCTCAAGCCATTTCAGAACAGGGTTGAGAAGCAAACGCAATTGAGGGTCAGCCTCCGGTCGCATTGTTGTCTCTCCGGCGTTCACGATGTTGGGGGGCTGGCGCCACGGCGGTCGCTCTAAGATCGTATACATCTGAGAAATCGAGATCCCGAGCCACAAAGATGGATACAGCATCTCCCTGGTTTTTCTTCAGAGTTGGCGGAACGTTGATCGTTGCTCTAAGGGTCGTGTCAACGGCTTGTCCGGCGTTGCTCTGGAAGCTGTTGATGCCGCTTCCTCCACCTGAGCTGCCAGCGTATTGACCGGCGGCCTGAAACGCGCCTTGAATGACGCTCATGAGCATTGCTCCGCCAAAGCGCTGCCAGAAGTGATTATCCACCGTGCCAGGCATTCCGGAGCGGCCGAGCTCGTCAGCGCCCGGCGATGCTAGCGAAACGAGGGCATGGTCAGGCGTTTCGATGCGCGTCCACAGCACGAAGACACGCGCATCCCCCTGTTGGAGACCACGCTGGATCTCGCCAATCACGGTCGTCCCGCGATCCAAAAGCACCACGTTGTTGGTGGCGCCGCGGACGTCTTTAGGTAAGACGCACTTCACATAACCCGGTAAGTTTGTGTCGACTGCCGTTTGCAAAATGCAGGGAATTATCGTTCCTTGAGTAATCACGAGATCAGGGTGCGGCAAAAGTGTGGCCCGGCTCGGCTCCTGTATATCTGGCTTCAATCGCCCCGACAGATCGCCAGCGTCTGAAATCTCATCCGAGGTTGCGGGAGCATCCCTATGGTTGTCTTCGCTCCGCTGACCGTCGTTGGGCATTTGACCGCTGCCACTGTAGGCGAAAATTGGTGATTCCTCCGGCGGCGGATCAGCTGGCGCCGGAGGCGGCGTAGATGGCGCAGGATCTCCTGCCTGCGCCACCTGTACGGGTGCTGGAGGTTCGGGAGCAATCTCAATCGGCACGGGGCGGAATGGCTCGGCGTCGGCGACAATTGGAGGTTTTGGCTGAGTTGGCTCGTCTTGTGTGCTGGGACGACCTCCGAGCCAGATGAGCGATAGAGATGAGATGAGAACAAGAGCAGCGACGGCCAACTTCTGCAATCCCGAAACATGCCGGCGGGCCGGCTCCGAGACCATCGATCCGGAGGCATGGACATCATGTCCCGACTGTGGGCCGGTTTCATTCATCGGCCGAGCCTTTCAAAACGCGCCACACGTCGGGTGTCACTGTGCCGGTCCCTGGCGCTCGTCCCACAGGGTCATAAGCCCTGTTGAAAATGGACAAGACCGTATTGCCATCTCTCAGACGCCATTCCCGGGCGACTGCGGATACTTCAACATAGTCCCCTTTGACCGTGTAATTGGCAGCGGCTTCCTTGCCGTCGGGATTGATAATGTAGAGAGAGGGTATGCGGGAATTGCTTGCGAAGCCAAATACGGTGGTAAAGCCATTATCGAAAACTTGCAGCGGCGACAGCGATCGATCGCCCTTTGCGACGTAGTGAAAATTGCTTTCGTCCGGACTGGTAGTTGCGGCGGGCCGATTCAACAAATCCTGAACTCTCTCGTCGTGCAGCACTTTCGCCCGGGCCTGACCAAGAATCGAGCGCCTTTCTGCGTCCTTTCTCCGAGCAGCAGCCTCATCAGCAGGATAGGTGAACTGCACACTGTAGTATAGGTCAGGTTGCTGCTCATCGAGTTTTGGCATCGCTCTTGTTGAAATACTGAAGACGTATCTCCGTGTACCGGACTCACTCTCGGCCAGCACGATGACCGGCTGCGGCGGGAGCATCCGGCTAGCCTTAAAAAAGAGATAGTTGGCGCGCGGGAGCGCAGCCAGGTCTTTGCTATTGGAAACGGCCACGGCTGCGACTGTCTCGTTGGCCGCGAATGTGACAACCAGCGTTGCCCCCACTGCGGTAGACAGGCGCACCACTTCGTCGGGACGGTAAGCCAGGTAGCGCATGCGCGCATCATGCTTGCCGGCAAGTGGTGTGTCTTCCGCGGACGCTTCCATCGTTAAGAAGAGTGAACAGACCAGCGCGAGAAACGCTCTTTTTGTCATGGCTGCACATAGCCCAGGTTCGATACGCTATCTTCCGAGCCTTGATAAGAAGTG
Organism: Mesorhizobium sp. M0496; assembly: GCF_040321205.1. Taxonomy (NCBI): domain Bacteria; kingdom Pseudomonadati; phylum Pseudomonadota; class Alphaproteobacteria; order Hyphomicrobiales; family Phyllobacteriaceae; genus Mesorhizobium; species Mesorhizobium sp. M0496. The sequence goes on from NZ_JAMYRC010000006.1 coordinate 195,700, forward strand.
ACGAGTAGACCTCCCGGATTGGTGAGCCTCGATTGCCCAGGCAGACCCGTCAAGCGCTCGTAGCGGATGGTAGCTGTCCAGGTGGTCACTATCGGCATCTGCCCATCAACAACAAGCGTACGTTTGTAACGGATCTGTTGAACGTCCGGACTGATGTCGTTTGAAGAAATATGCCCGACCTCGAGCTTGCCGCGCTTGCCGACCGTGACTTGCGGCGAGGTGGGATTCGGATAGTTGAAGAAATCTTGATATTGCTGTCGCACAGCCGGCGCGCTGAAACTGGATACGAGGTCATAGGCGTATTGGGCTGTATCTGCTGTGTACCCCTCGCGCAGGCGTACATATTCCCACAGCGAAGCATTTATGACGGCTCGGTCTTGGGTTGCCGGCAGTCGAGAGACTGACACTTCGCTGTCGACGGTCCCATCCGGCCGGACCCAGAGGAACACAGGTACGAGCTTGGCCAACGGGACCATGGCAGCGATGGTAAATGCCTGGGCAACATTTCCTAGGACCGCCGCTGCGGCAAAGGCGATCAGGGCCTTTGACAGGCGCCGCGCAGACTTCGCTCGTGACGTTTGAAACGCTTCCACCTTCTTATAGTGGGCGGCTAGCGTTTCTCTCTCCACCAGAAGGGCATGTTCAGGAAATTTCACTTTGGCTCTTCCGCGCATTCGACCTGAAGATCCTCAGGGGTGGTTTCCCATTGTCCCACGTTCAGTTGGAATGGGGCACCCGCGCACGTCGCAAGCCCATGGCTCGTCTTGCAGGCGGCCAAAGCGAGGATTGACAGAAGTAGGCAATATTTCATGTTTTTGGCACCGAGCTTGTCGATTGATTAACCACCCGCCGTTTTGGCAAAGTGGCGATTGAGGCTGTTAAGAGGTCGGTTCGCACCTCCCCAAGAGCCGCCGGCGATGCTGCTGGCGATCGTCGGAAGCGCGACGATCAGAGCGTCACCAGCTAGGAAAAGCATGTCGAGCTCGTAAAGCCCGATGATCTTGGCTGCTGTCGTGCCCGAGAATTTGATCATCAAAAGCATGGCTGCCAGCGAGACTGCTTCGGCAGCGATTACTATCGTTGCAACGATGTTGAGGAGGAGAAGCAGCAGCCCGTACGAGAGCAGTTGGCCGATCCATCTGGTGGCTATGTCTCGAGTGTGATCAAAAAGGTAGCCTACAAGGACCAGGGGGCCGATCGTCAAGAGCACCTTCGTCAGAATTCCAACGGCATCGTAGATCTCGAACGCTGTCCACAGCGCGCCGTAGAAAATCCATTGCGCTCCCTCGAAAGCAAGTATGTCCTGGCCGTTCATAGGCCCAATTTCGGAAGCAATCAGCTGAAAGACATACTGGCTTGAAGCAAACATGAGATCGAGCTTCTGGGGGATTCCGATGAAGGGCAAGTCGCTGCCACTGATGTCGTGAGCCAACCTCGGAATCGTGTCGTCGAAGAGCGCTTCAATGTACTGCTGATAGTTGGCCTGCCCTAAGATAAGGGCGACGACAATCGACACCATGATTACGCGCGAGATACCCCCGCGCGCATCGACTTGACCACGCATGACCAGACAGCCTTGGATTATTATCCAGAGCGTGACACACGCAACCAGAGGCGCACTGACCGCCGCTTGGACGTTTTCAAGCACTTTGTGCAGCCCGGACGTGAAGGCCCCATGAAAGATCGTGTGTATAGTCGTGAATGGCGCGGGAATTTTGAAATTCATGGCGTGAGCCTGATGTGTCCCTGATCAGCGCAGCTGAGCCTGATGAACTCTGTGTGGTTTACGGGAGGATGCTAAACATATTAGCGGTGTCCTGATGTTCGCGACGCTGCGTGGCGGCCTCCTCCACGGCGTGAAGGCTCCCTTGTGCAGTGGCCATCGTCAGCAGACTCGTGGCCTGGACATTTTGGATCATCGCATCGTGAATCTGCTTGAGGACCAGACCGTTGGTCACGGTGGCCTGCATAATATTTCCCGAGCGGGAAAGCTGACCAAGCGTGCCGGCGTTATCCTTAAGGCGCTTGTCCATCATGCCCAAAGTGTCGGCTGCAATAGCTGCGGCATTGGCGGCCCCGGCGATTTGTCCCTGTAACAGTTTCGCTTCTGAATCGGTGCCGTTGACAATCCGATTTGGGTCCTTCGCAATGTTACGGGCCATAATCGAAGCTGGCGCCCGAGCATCAAACATCTGCTCCTCCAGCTTATTGCTCGACGGGTAATGATTTCCTTGGTTCAGTGAGCTTAGCAGTCCCGTGACAGCGAATGACGACGTCAGCATTGTCACCATTTCGATCGTGGTAGCGAGCGTCTCGATTGACCTCTCAAGGATCGCCGCATTGGAAATCGCTGTTAAGGTCGATTGTGTTTCTGTTACAGGGTCGGTGACGATCCATTGCGAACGGGCCTGTCCGTGAAGCAGAAGGGAAGCAGCAAGGGTCGTTACTGCAAGTTTGGCAAATTTCATGAATATTCCTCCGTCAGTCTTGAACTTCATGGTACCGGGCCATGAACTTGTCGAGCCACCCACTTGGGGCGTCTCCGTGCTGGTTACGAAGCTGGTCGGCAAAGCGCACTGTGTTGGCCCGCCCCGAGAGTACGGCTACGTACTCGCGCATCTGCCCAAGATCGAATTCGCAAACAATACTCCCGCTATCGCGCTTGAGCAAAAACTTGCGGCTGCCGATTGCCATTCCCTGGCGGATTGCCTCGAACTCCTGCGCAGTGCACTTCAAGCCATCGACATATGCAGAGCGGTCCGCCGTCGGTGATGGGTAGAAAATTTTCGTCATACATTGCGCAACGAGACTAGCTCCGAGAGGCGATTCCAGAACGTGTTCAGGCTGCTGCGTTGCGAGTATCAACATGCCGTTGTTTTTGCGGACCGTGAGCAAGAACTTGTCGATAACGGCCGAGAATTGGGGGTTGAGTAGATAGAATCGAAATTCGTCGCAGCTCATGACGAACCGACGACCATCGACGATAGCGCCCACTCGATGCAGAAGGTATGCGGCGGCCGGTGCACAGACCTCCTCATATTCCAGGAGCTGCGTCATGTCGAAGCCCGTAATCGAGGCATCCAGCCTTACTTCGTCCACGTCGCCGTCAAAGGCCCATCCAAGCGCCCCCCCTCTACACCACCGCTGCAGCCGTGCTCCTGCGCCCTCGGAGGGGCTGTGCAATAGGAACTCGCGCAGGCCCGCAAGTGAGCGCATAGGGGGTTCGAACGAAAGCTGACGAACAATGCCGCGTTCCAGCCGACGGCTTTCCTCCGGCGAGATCGGACCACGGCCGTCACTCTCGATCAGGGCCATCAACCACTCGCGCAGAAAGTCCCGAGAGGCGGAGGTGTTGTCCAGTCCACGCAGAGGGGCCAAGCCGCTCGGAGCGCCTCTGCGCAACGCAAGATATGTCCCTCCCGTGGCTCGCACCAGCAGTTCACCACCCCGATCCTTGTCGAAGAAGACGATCGCACCATTGCGATCGACCAAGCTTTGCTCAAGCATCGCGAGGACAAAGGTCATCAGCGTCGTCTTGCCTTTGCCAACGGGCCCGAATATTGCCGTCATGCCGACGTCATTCTCATGGGGGATGTAGTCGAAAGAAGTTCCACCGTTTGTCCGAAAGCGCGCAACAGCATTGCCCCAGTGGCCGGAACTGGAACCGCTTGGGAAGTTCTCAAATGAGACGAGCCCGGCAAAATTGTGTGAGGTGATCGCCCCCGGGCGCGTGCGCCACCTGTTGTTCCCCGGAAGTTGGGACCAATATGCGGCCTCCATGCCGATGCCCTCTTGGACGATAACGGCGCCCGCGTCGGCCAGCCGTGCGCGGGCACTTGCTGCGCGATCTGCAAGGCTATTGAGGCTGTCGGCATAGACGCACAGGCTCAGATGATGCGAACCCATCACGAATTCGTTGCTTGCCAGTGCGTCCTCTGCCTCGGCAAGTTCATTGATCTGGGTGAGAGCCTTGTCGCCGGCACTCGTCATCTGGCTGGACTTAAGGCTTAGTTTGGCATGAGCTTGTGGGCGAGTGAGGAAGGAAAAGCTCTGGCTCAGGACAAGCGGGAAGTTGGCGGACAGCAAGGAATTTAGCATGCCCGGCCGCGTCGTCGCCGGATATTCACGGAACGAAAACAATGATCCGACGGAGCTATCCCCGGGCCTTCGAATCTCAAGCGCCCGCTTCCCGCAGATGACCTGGTCAGTGTAGATCGAGGCGCCAAGGGAGCCGGTAACCATCGGAACCGGAAGAAACCGGCAAGTCATCATGAGCCGAAGCGCCTCGCCGATTTCCGTGAAGAGCACGTTGCCTTTCTCACGAATGCCCAACCGGCGCAGACCGTAACCGCCGAGTGCGCCAGCAGTGATGTGCCAGAGGTCTTCCAGGCTCCGCATTTGGGTGGCTAGATCGTGCTCATTCCGTCTGCGGGACTTGGCAATCCGCAAGCCGATCTTGCCGATTGCGGTGCGGGGGGACACGATCAAAGTGAGGAAGTGATCGTTGCGAAAGAGCTTTCCCGACAGCACACGACGTTCGTAGGCCTCGCTCAGACTGCCAGCGAATGCACTTTGAAACTGGCGCGGCGCCGGCGCCGGCACATCGTTGTGTCTCACAAGATGAGCGTATATCGAGATATTGTCATCGGCGATGTTGCGCAAGAGAGTGTTGAACGCGCGGCAGCGCGAGTTGCGCATCTCAGCGTCTTCCAAATCAAAGGGCACACCGTTCACATGTGCCATGGCCATGATCGATCCGTCTTCCAGAAGGACAACCTGATCGCTTACGTGACCAACATACGGAAGGTAGATCTCGCCAGACCTCTCGGTCCGGCCGCTGGCGCCGAACATTACACCATTCCTCTTCCGCGTTTCGGCACTCTGATCGGATTGGCGCTGACGCTTGCGCCTCCCCAGACCGGCCCGTCCACGCTTCTGCCGGCCGTCTGCAAATAGAGCAGCACGACGCTTGCCGCGTTATAGTCACGCTCAACAACCAGCCGTGCTCCGAACCAGAGTGGCGCGAGAACGATTTCGTAGAGCGGGTTCTGAAGGATAATGATAACAAGCCCAGCCAACATCATGAGCAATCCGGCCAGCGTCAGCGGCACCCCCAGAAACAGTGCGGGGCGCGTCGCCGCCACATAGAGGGTGCTCACTTCCAACCGGTCGCTCATCAGCCACCGCCTATGAGCGCCTTGCCCAGGAAGCTGGCCCCGAACATGATGACGATCCCTCCAACGACACCCGCAACCAGGCCAAGTGAAGCACGACCGAACATCCAAGAGATACCGATGGCTACGAGCCCGAGCACGGCCAGTGATTGTCCAAAGGGGCCAAGTATGAACGTGCAGATATTCTGGACCATCTTGGCAGGATCCGTCCCTCCGGTCACCTGAGCCGCAGCTGGCCCGCTGTAGAAGACCGTCCACGCCGCGCCTGCAGCAGCGGCCGGTACATATTCAGCCGCCATGCGCAGCATGGAAAAAGGCGAAGGAACACGCGTTTTAAGCGCACGAAGTATCTTTAGTGGCGTCATCATTGCATCTCCATGTTTCAATCGAATACGAGTTTGTTCGGGTTCGCGGGTTCCCGTGCTTTCGCAGCCTGGCTGCCTGTCGGACCGGAGGGATCGGCCCCGGAGCGGTCTGGCTGATACGAGCCCCAAATGTCCCAAGAATCTTGGTTGGGCTGCTTCTTTCTATTGGCCTGTTGGCCCTGCTGGAGCAGAGGCGGCACGGCTTTCCGACCGGGTGCCTCAAGGTGCGGCACATCTCGAGCAGTCGGCTCCAGCGTTCGCTCAAGGAGACTTGAGATGTCCTTTGCGGCCGACTCGACCTTGCGTACATAACCGTTGGCGAAGCCACGCGTGACGTCGCCCGTGTTATAGGCCGAGATGGCACGGCGGAGCGCCAGTTGCTGTGCCACAGCAGTGGTGCCGCCGGCATACCGGCTTTCAAGCAAGTGGGCGGCAGCCGAAAGCGAGGCGCAGGGCTCGAAAGCCCTTTCCGGCGTAAGATTGAGAATGGCAAAGTTCTTGCTGTTTATCTGCATCAATCCAACATCGACAGAATGTTGTGCTTCGAGGCGTTCCTTGATGCCCCGCGTGGCTTCCAGGTGGTCTATCCAGCGAAGCTGCTCACCTGTGGTGTTGTCATGAGCCACCAGCGTGTCAAAGCCACTTTCAATCTTGGCAATCGCGGCCAGGGTGGACGGCGCAACCCAGGGAGCGCATTTGCGCGACAGGCTGCGGAACTCACGCGGAGAAAGTGGCGCGGGCTCGGCTGGGAGCGACATGGATGTCAACAGGACGATGGCCAGCGGCCAAGCTGCAATAAACATTTCCTATCACCTACCTTTCCAAGCCGCCGGACGGGTTCTGGCCCTGTCCGGCACGCGCTTATCGGGGAGGTTTGTTACTGTGTGATGTTCAAGTTCAGCTTTTCGGTTTCAACTGAAGCAAAGACCGTGTTCGTGTCAGCGTGGGTGAGCATCTTGCGCATGCGTGGGTGGCGCGGGCCCGATCAGCCAGCGACATCCGGAGCATCTTGGTACAATGACTCCTGTGCAGGATTGCTCGTCCCGGCCGTCCGTTGCTCCTAGACTGTGGGCCGCGACTTCGGCGCCATGGATGGTACTTCTGTCAGCGCCAAGCCAAGGACAAAATGGGGAGCTTGGCGGGTTTGTTCAGGGTCGGGATCACCGTGGGGAATCGACGAAGGCGATAAAGCAGCCCAACTTTGCCGGTATGCTGCCGGTGCTTAAAGAGCAGCCATGCGCGGCCCTGCACACTCAGATCATTGCTTGAGTCGCGAGCTCGTCGCGAAGCTGGCTCGAAGGCGCAAATCCGCGGGGGCGAGGGTCAACTGGGAAGACGTGGCGGCGCAGCCCATCCTGGTGCGAGCCTGGTTCAGCTGTTCGGCCGCCGCCGCCGCCAAAGGGAGGATCATGCACAGTCCCATCGGCAGAAAACCGCACGTCATTGACGGAGTCCGACGGCGCAATGGACAAGCATAGTGACACGCTCAAGATGGAGGAGTTGCAGTAACTGAGAAATGTTAGCCCGGACGTTCACCGCAACCGGCGACCTGCCGGTCGCCCGAACAGCATTTGAGGCCGCCGGCCACCTTGGACGAAGCCGGCTTGGCAGGAGACATACTATTTGGCACAAGGCCGCTGCAGCGAATCACGGTCTTCTTCCGCCGACCGCCTCTCCGATCAAGCCAAACGCCGCGCTGCTCAATCATGTCCGAGCTGGATCCACGAGCCGGAGGATATCGAGATGATCCAGGTCCGCAAACTCCAGGATGACCAGGATGCAAGGGCATAGCAGGAAACTTGGCATCCATGAGGTCGAACTCGAGTGATATCGGCAGGCCTGCACCAACGGGGGAGCTCGAAGCGAAAAAGCGAAGGACCACACGGCAGGGTCATGTCGGCGCTTGAACCTGTCTGGTGGCCACGGGCTGCCTTGGTGCGGTCAATTCGCTGGGGATGAAAAGAACAGGACGAGCACGGCCTCACATTGGCCGCACGCAACGGCGAGTGGTATCAAGGAGCAGCTGTTCTGGGTCGGTGCCCCAGGGTTGCTCGGCAACAGGTTTAGACAAGGGGATTCAAGATTGAAGGTGTGCCGTTGAAACATGTTCTTGTCATTGACGATGATGCCGCAATGCGGCGCCTCATCGCCGAGTATCTCACGATGCATGCC